>JAJXWW010000221.1 GCA_021781415.1 Planctomycetota bacterium | reverse complement strand
TGTTTACCAACTGGACGGCACGACGCCGACGCCGTTCCAGTTCCGCTGCGCTCCCTTTGGGTCTCATATTGTAATTCTACGCACGGATTGGGTCGGAAATTGTCTTTAGCCGCGCCGTTGTCAGTAACTGTCCAGCGCTGCTGTCGAATCCTCCCTTCTCTCCTGTACTCAGGGGAGCAGCGCTGTACGGTTAGGCAAGTCTCGGTTCGCGCCGGCGAGATTCGATGGCCCATTGGGCAATCATGCCGGCAGCCAGCGTGAGTGCCGCCCACTGATAGAACGTCAAACCCAGCCACCATGCCGGTTCGGGGCGAATGTACTCGGTCAGGAAACGATAAGCTCCATACGCGATCAAATAAATCTTCAATCGCTGTCCGGGGAACCAACCGCGTTGCATGAGTTGCCAGATCAAGAGCGCCATGCTGAAGTGGAACAGGCTCTCGTAAATCTGCGTGGGATGGCATTTGACGAGGCGATATCCGTCAGCCGTTTTCACGCGGAACCACGCGCCCCAAGGCAGCGAGGTTTCGACGCCGTAGCAGCAGCCGTTGAAAAAACAGCCCCATCGGCCTATCGCCAGCGCCAACGACAGGGGTAAAGCGAAAGTGTCGCCGGTTTTGACGCGAACGTCCAAAAGCCATTTCGCCAGTTCGACGGCAAGGTAGGCTCCGATCAGTCCGGCGACAATGGTTTTGCCGTCCGCCACCCACGTCTGAAAATCGAGCCAAGCGAGAGGCTGCGTGCCCAAGAACGGCACTTTGCCGCCGAGCGCGCCGCCGACGAATGCCGCTCCCGCCAAGACCGCGCGCTTCCAACGAGGCAGAACGAGCAATCCCGCCGGCTTGGGGATATACCAACGCGCCGCCAAAAATACGACCATGGCGACAAGCATGAACGAAGCGTAGTAGAAGGGCATCTCACGTTACCATCGTCAGTCGATGCGTTTTCGCGCGAGTCGGCTCCGCCAAGGGAGGCAGCGGCACATGGCCATCGCGATACAGCGTATTGTAGGCGCAGAAGGGTACGACGTGGCCGCTTGGCAATAGATGGGCCAAACAGCATTTCATCACGCGGCGCGTATCGAAATTGTGCGCGTCGAGAAAGGCGGTCAGCGTGATGCGGAAAACCTCGCTGCCGTTGATCTTCTCGGCGAGCGCCTTGACGACGAATTCATCGAGTGACGGATCGGCGGGGCCGCAGCCATTGGGTCCACAACCGCACCCACCTGCGCTGTCGAGATAGCTGGCCACGATCTGCCGGGCGCGCGCGGGAGTATAAACGATACTGTTGGCGATCAAATCCATGTGTTTGCGGATGTCGATCAGTCGATTGATGGGTATTGGTTTGTCGCCGCCGCGATAGAGATAGGCCATCAAATGGCAGTTCGGATGGGCGCACGGCAGGGGGTAGAAATCGGTCTCGGCCACCAACCCCTCCGTCTGCGCCACCAGTTCTTTCACCACGTCGGGCATGGTGGCGCGGCGGTCGAGATCGCGCGGATCGAGGTGTCGGCCACAGTAGGTTGCCAGTTGATAACTGACGCCGCGAACGATCGATCGTTTCAAGCCGAAACGCAGCACCTCGCCCACTTCGTGGAGATTGGTATTGTGGTCCACGGTACAGACGAGCGTGCAGCGCAAATCGTACCGTTGCAGCATCTCCAATGCCGCCAATTTCGTTTGCAACAACTCCTCTCCGCGAAGGGTCGAATAGGTGCGTTCGCTCAGTCCGTCGAACTGCAAATATATCTCCAGGCGGTCGCGCATGGGGGCGAGTTGTTCGACCAGGGAGGCATCGTGGGCGAGCCGGATGCCGTTGGTGTTAATCATCACCGCTTGAATCGGCTGCTCGTAGGCATAGCGAACCATGCGAAGCAGTTCGGGATGCAGCGTCGGTTCGCCGCCGGACAGTTGCAGCACGTCGGCCACGCCTTCCAACTCGACGTAGCGATCGACCATGTGGCGATAGGTCTCGAAGTCGATGTGCTTCCCGCCCGGTCCCGACTCGGCGAAACACATCGGACATTTCAGGTTGCAATTGGAGGTTATCTCGACCAGCGCGATGCAGGTGTGCTGTTCGTGTTCGGGGCACAGTCCGCAATCGTAGGGACAGCCTTTGTCGGACTGGGTTCCATAGGCCAAGGGCGCGCGAGCGGGCTGGCTGAATTCGTGACGGTCGTAATAGGCGACATCGGAGCAAACGAGGTCTTCGATGAGGCCGTGTTCGGGACAGCGTTTGCGAAAAAAGACGCGGCCGTCGCGGACGATGATTTTGGCATCCACCAGCCGACGACAATGGGGGCATAAGCTGTGCGTGGTGCCGAGGTAGACGTAATCGCGCAGTTGCATGACGGGCATCTCGTGAGGTTGGCTCGAAGACGGACGGATCGCTAGCGCGTGCTGGCGCAAGCGCAAATCACAAAGATCACGACGGCGGCCAAGAGAGACGAAAAGAAGCCGACGAGCAGACCGACGCGACCGATGCGTCTCCGCATGTGGTCGAGAATGGCATTGGGGGCGCTCCGCTCCGTCTCCGACGATGGTTTCAAACTCGGCATCGATATCCCTCCCGATCCGCGACTCCCTCCTTTACCGCGCGAGTGCGGTGCGTCGCTGGCTCTCAGCATATGCTTAACCACCGCGCCGACGCAAGCGGAATTGACGACCGATTGCGACGCTGGATCGTGGAGGGTTTTCCTCTCCGATCCTCTGCCGCCATTTTTCTTCGTGCCGCAAGCATGGCGTTGGCCTTCTATCTGGTATCATCGGACTGGGTAGGCCGTCGAATCTCGCGGGCACGGGAGTCACGAACATGACGATGACGAACGCGAAAGTGAGCTTGGCACTCTTTCTGACGATGGGTCTTGCCTTCGACGCGGGTATCTTCGCATCTCCGCAAACGAATGAGCCAGCGAACCTCACGGATCGCTTCGGCGACGCACTGCCGGAAGGATCGTGGGCGCGGCTGGGGACCGTTCGTCTTCGCCAAGGCTATTTTCTCTATCGCGCGGTCTATTCTCCCGACGGCAAGACGATCGCCTGCGCCGCCGCCGGCCACGGTCTCTGTCTTTGGGACGCGGCCACCGGCAAGCTATTGCAACGCATCGGCCAAGCGACTCATGTCCACACCGTCGCCTTCTCGCCCAACGGCAAGCTACTGCTGGCTCAGGACAAGGGGCTGCCGACGTTGTTCGAGATGGCGACGGGGAAACGCCTGGGTCCGCTCGACGGCGCTCCGGTCGGCCTGGCCGCCGTGGCGTTCGCGCCGGACGGCAAGGGAGTCGCCGTGGCACGCTATAACGGCGGCTTCGGGGTATGGGATGTGGATGAGTCGGCGAAGACGCGCAAGCGCTTCGATAAGACGGAACCCTCGACGCGCTGTCTCGCCTTCTCGCCCGATGGGAAATGGCTTGCCACCGGAGGCGAGGACAAGATTGTCCACCTTTGGGATGCGAGCGGCGGCGAAGAGCGCGGCAAGTTCATGGGACACGAAAAAGAGATAACCTCTGTCGTTTTTTGTGCCGACTCGAATACGCTGGTTTCGGCGAGCAATGAATCCTCGATCCGCTTCTGGGATGTCAAGGGGAGGAAGAGTCAGCGCGTTGTGGACGGCAAGCACGATACGGTGATAACGGTCGCCGCGACGCGCGACGGAAAGACGTTGGCCTCCGGACACGGCGACGGAACTATCGCCTTGTGGGATGCGAAGACCGGCGCGGAGATTCGTCACTGGCGCGCGCACCAAATTCGTTTGACGACTCTCGATTTCACGCCGAACGGCGCAACTTTGCTTTCGGGAACGGTTTGGGGTAGCGGACCTCAGTTGTGGGACGTCGCCACCGGCAAAGAGAAGAACGCCACGGAAGGACATCATAGCCCCGTCGATCGCCTCGCCTTTTCGTCCGATGGTCGAAACGTGCTGTCAATCGAACGCGATGGGCTGTCCGCGCGCTGGGATTTTTTGGGCAAACGACATCAGGTGCAATTCGGACGTCCGGTCTGGGCGACCTTCGGAAGTGGCTGCACAATCGCGCCGTCTGGAAACACGGCGGCTACCTGGGCGTACAAGGACGATGTGGTTCGACTTTGGGATGTGGCGACGAACAAAGAACGGCATTCACTCGGCACATTTAAGGACGACCAACAGCGAGGGCGCGTCTTCCCGTCGTTGAGCTTCTCGGCGGACGGAACGCTGTTGGCCTTCGCCGGCACGAAGGAACGTATTGCAATCGTTTGGGATGCGGCCGGCGGGAAGGAACTTCGGCGCTATAAGGGGTTTCCGAGCAGGATCTCGTGCGTGGCCTTGTCGCCGGACGGCAATCGGATTGCCGTGGGGGGCGAATCCGCGAACGGCACTGCAACCATCGTCGCCTGGGATGTGGCCACGGGAAAGCAAGGAGCGACGTATTCCAGCGTGCATCCCGTGGATCATCTCCTGTTCTCGCCGGATGGCCGCGTGCTGGCATCCGCCCATTGGAATGGACCGACGCATCTGTGGGACGTGGACACGGGCCACGAACTTCGTCGATTGTCGGTCGCGGCCAGCGCGAACGGGTTGGCGTTCTCGTTCGATGGCAAATGGTTGGCCGGCGCGGGAGCGGACTACGACCAAAAAGTCCACGTTTGGGAGGTAATGACGGGTCAGGAAGTCTACGGTTGGTCGGGACACATCTCCGGCGCGATGGCTGTCGCGTTCGCCCCCGATGGGCGAACCCTCGCCTCCGGCGGTGCCGATTCCACGATCCTGCTCTGGGATGTGACGGGGCGCTCGAAGGACGGGCGTTTGCTTCCCGCGCGCTGGAAGTCCTCGGAGATGGAACAACGCTGGAAGGAACTGGCCAGCTTTGTCGCTCTAAAAGCCACGCGCGCCATTTGGGATCTCGTCGCCGATCCGGAGCAAACGGTGGCTCTCTTTCGCCAGCGCGTCAAGCCGATTGAGGCGGTGCCATCCGCTCGCCTCGAACGCTTGCTCCGCGATCTGGATGCCGACGCCTTCGAGACGCGACTCAAGGCGACCGAGGAGCTGGAACAACTCGTCGATGCCGCCGCGCCGGCATTGCGGAAGAAACTGACGGAACGGCCCACTCTGGAAGTACGTCGCCGCATCCAACAGATCCTCGCCAAGCTGGAGCCGTCGGCATCCACCGAGCGCTTGCGGGTCTTGCGCGCGATTCAGGTGTTGGAGTACATCGGCACGCCGGAGGCGAGGAAATACTTGGAAACGCTGGCGGGCGGGCTCGCCGACGCACGGTTGACGCAAGAGGCCAAGGCGGCGCTGGCGCGGCTCACCACACACCCTGCCGTCGAACCTTGAATGCGCGTCTCAGAGAAAAGGAACTTTGCCTCAGTGTTCGCCGACTCGATTTTGCTTTTGGTATAGCGATTGCCGGAAGGCAAACGTCTTACTCTCTCACGGAGACACTCGTTTTCATAGAATTAAGATGCGAAAGAGATAGCCTTGAACCGTTTATGGTGGGGAAACGAAGATGGAACACGCGCGATCGGACGATCCGCTTCTCGAACCGGCCATGTGGAAGTTATTCCGTAATTTCTTCAACCTAGCCGAGAAGCGACGCCGTTGGTCCATTGAGGACGACATTCCGTGGGAGCAGTGCAATAAGAATCTCTCGCCGGCCGTTGCCGATGTCGTCGAATCATTCTGTGCCGTCGAGTTGTATCTGCCCGATTATCTCCTCCACGCCATTCCGTGGTCGCGTCCGAGTCGCGCCCGCACTTGGTTCTACGCCAACTGGGGCTACGAAGAATCGAAGCATTCGATGGCCCTCAACGATTGGCTGCTGCGTTCGGGCCATCGCAACGAAGAGCGCATGGCCGATCTCGATAACGACATCTACGCGCATCCGTGGAATATGCCACACGATAACGTGGTGGCGATGCTCGGCTACACGATGGTTCAAGAGCGTGCCACCGCGTTGAACTATCGCAATCTGCGACGGCGCATTCAAGAAGCCGGGGGCGATCCGGCGTTGGAGAAGCTGTTGATGTTGCTTGCCGTCGACGAACAGATGCACCACAGCTTCTTCATGGGTGCGGTGCGGCTCTATCTGGAACTCGACCGCGACAGCACCCTGGAACAACTCCGCCGGGTGATGAACCACTTCTCCATGCCCGCCATCCACGCGCTCGCCGACGGGAAACAGCGCATGACGCGCATTAAAGAACTGAAGATCTTTGACGACGAAGCCTACTTCAAAGATGTCTACGTCCCTCTGCTTCAGGAATTGGGAATCGAACGATCGGAGATGCGCACCCGCCTCCCCAGCAAGAAATCCGCCCCTCTGTAGGTGTTCGCTCGGTTACGGAGGGGGCGGAGGCAATCGGCGCGGTGGAGGTAACTCGTTGGGGAGCGAGTCTTCCTGCTTCGTCGCCCCCTCTTGCTTTTTTTTGGGCGGAGCGGTTTTGTCGGACGCCGCCCCGCGACGAAAGACGATGCGATACGACTTTCGATCGTATTTGGTGATGCGTTCGTAGCCGCCGCTGTATTCGAAATGCTCGTAGGGTTTGCGTCCGTCGTTCGCCAAGGGATTGTCGACGAACTCTTCTTCCTTCACGACGACGTAGCCATCGGGGCATTTCTCCTTCATCAGATATTCGGCGCGATTGCGATAGTAGGTCGGCCATTGATTGCTGTTGTTAGGCATGACGACGACCCCGCCATCGGGCTTGTCCTCGACGATGCGAACGGCCAAACAACCGCACAAGCATGCTGCCACGAACGGAACTGCGAAGCGGAGCGTTCGCCGCGCCGAGATGCTGTTATGGTCCATGCAAACCCCTCCGCCGCACGAGAAACGGCAAAGGCGTATATCTCAGTCGCGCGGGAGATGTCAAGCCGTACCCTGTCCTCGCCGTCCCGGTTCGCGGTTGCGCTGGCTCTCCCACGAGGTGCGATTCGCGCGGTATGATGAATCAGCGGACCAAGTCGTAGCGCGAGGAGTTCTATTTGTGACCGACTTCCAATGGGACATTCGACCCGATGTGGCCGCCGCCCTGGCCGAGCGGCGTCCGGTCGTCGCGCTGGAATCGACGTTGATCGCACACGGTTTGCCTTGGCCGGAGAATTGGGAGACGGCGCGCGCGGCGGAGAAGGCCATTCGCGACGAAGGCGCGATACCGGCAACCATTGCAGTATGGGAAGGACGTCCCGCCATCGGATTGAACGAGGATCAGTTGGAACATCTGGCGCGCCGGCCAAACGTGCGCAAGGCCAGCAGCCGCGACCTCGCCGCCGCATTCGTGCAAAAGGCGTTCGCGGCGACGACGGTGGCGGCGACGATGTTGTTGGCCCATCGTGCCGGCCTGCGCGTCTTTGCCACCGGCGGAATCGGAGGCGTTCATCGAGGATATGCAAACCACTTGGACATCTCTGCCGACCTGATGGAATTGGCGCGCACTCCCGTCGCCGTCGTTTGTGCGGGGGCCAAAGGAATTCTCGATCTGGCGGCCACGCTCGAAATGTTGGAGACGATGAGCGTGCCGGTCGTCGGCTACGGCACGGATGAATTCCCAGCGTTTCTGTTGGCATCGAGTGGTTTGCCGGTCGGTTCCCGTGTCGATTCGCCGCAAGAAGCGGCAGCTCTGCTCGATGCACACTGGAGATTGGGCGGCGCGGGGGTGGTCTTGGCGCAGCCGTTGCCGCTCGAGATGGCCTTGGAACCGAACGAGTTTCACACCGCCCTCGTGCGGGCCGAGAGTCGAGCGACAGCCGAGGGTGTGCGCGGTCCCGCGCTGACGCCGTATCTGTTGGCGCGTCTGGCCGAATTGACCGAAGGACGCACGTTGAAAGCGAATCGAACTCTGATCGAAGCCAATGCTCGGTTGGCAACGCGGATTGCCTGCTTCCTTACTTCGGGAGGGTAATATGCGGCTCTTGGCCATCGGCGACATTCACGGCTGCTTGCGATCCTTGACGACGCTGCTCGACGCCGTATCGCCTCAATCCGACGACCAAATTGTTACCCTCGGAGATTACGTCGATCGCGGTCCCGATTCGCGCGGCGTTCTCGATCGGGTCATCGCATTGCACGAGGCGGGGCAACTCGTCCCGCTGCGGGGCAATCACGAAATCATGATGCTCGAAGCCCGGACGCGACGGATGCGCGGTTGGTTGGCCTGTGGTGGCAAACAGACTCTCGCCTCCTACGGGATTCCCCTCGAGAGGATTGAGGCGTATGCCCAAGCCGACGATTGGTTCAACGACCACGAGGAATTGTTTGAGAAGATCCCGGTACGCCACTGGAAGTTTCTCGGAGAAGATTGCAAGCCGTGGCACGAATCGGACAAACACATCTTCGTCCACGCCAATATCTATCCCGATTTGCCGCTTCACGAGCAGCCGGATTCGATGCTCTATTGGGAGAAGTTGACCGAACCGTGCCCGCACGTCTCCGGAAAGATCGTGGTCTGCGGCCATACCATGCAAAAACGCGGACTACCGCTCGACCTGGAAACGAACATTTGCATCGACACCGGAGCTCACAACGAAGGTTGGCTGACGTGTCTCGATGTGCTATCGGGCCGTCTCTGGCAAGCGAACGAGTTGGGCGAGGCACGCATGGGTTGGTTGGATCAATGCGAGGAGTGGACGGAATAACATGGGCGATACGATCTTATTGGAAATACCCATCGCCTCGGCTGAGGATGCTCTGGCTGCCCGAGAAGGCGGCGCGGATCGTCTGGAGCTGAACTCCGCCCTTGCCCTCGGCGGCTTGACGCCTTCGTTGGGCTTACTGCTTGAAGTGAAACAAGCCGTGCCCCTGCCGCTCTACGCGATGATCCGCCCGCGGCCCGGCGGCTTTTGCTATGGCGAGGCCGACTACCGCGTCATGCGGCGCGACCTCGACCTAATGCTCTCGCACGGCGTCGATGGTGTTGTTTTCGGGATTCTAACCGAAAGCGGACGTGTCGATCTCCCGCGTTGTCGCGAACTCATCCGTCGCGCCCAAGGGAAACCCGTCGTCTTTCATCGGGCCTTCGACGTGACGCCCGATCCGTTCGCCGCGTTAGAGCAACTGATCGATCTCGGCGTATCTCGCATTTTGACCAGCGGACAAGAGACAAGCGCCTACAACGGTACCAGAACCCTCGCCGAGTTGATACGCCGCGCGGCGGGACGCATCGAGATTCTGCCTGCCGCGGGCATCAATCGCTTCACCGTCACCGATGTCGTGACGCGCACCGGATGCACGCAGGTCCACGCTTCGCTGCGCCATCGACGGCTCGATTCCTCCACGGCAGCTCGAAAGCATGTCTCGTTTGGAGCAACTGCGGGAAGCGGTGAAGATTGCTACGACACCACCGATGTCGAAGCCGTCCGCGCGCTGCGCGCGATCCTCACTTCTTGCCGGTCTGCTGAAGAAGATAGCCGAGAAGGAAAACAATGACGCCGATGGTCGAGAGCGTCAGCGATTGGCCCAATGTCAACGGGCGTTCGGGGGAGAGATTGCCGACGACAGCCAGCGGCAAAAGGATCATCGCCAGAATTTGCAACAAACGACCGAAACGATACACCATCGCTCCTCATTCGCGATTCTCGGATTCGAGAACAAACGTCACACGCATTCTCAAAACCGCGAGAAGAGGGGCGAAATCTCTCTCATCATCCTACAGACAATGGATCGTCCCGGCAGCGTTCGCAAAACAGATCTCATCGCCTCCGCCGCGAGAGGCCAGCCGGAGAAAAGTAATGGCACGCCGATTGCTACTTCCTTAACAATTATTTGCGATTTGGCTCCTAATTGGTGAAAGTGCTTGACATCGCTTTAACAACGACTACAAAACGGTTATTCCTTATGCGCCTGCATTACCCACGGGAGGCTCCACGAGTGAGTTCCGCCTTCACTTTTGCCAGGACGGTGCGTGTTCTCGGCTTGGCGATTCCCTGTCTGAGCGTGTTCCTCTCCGGTTGCGATTTCGGGTTGGAGGAGTATCCCGCAAGCCTAACCTATCCGATGCGGAGCGATCCCATCGTGGTTCAAACGCCCAAGGAATTCCCTTGGGATACGTTCGCTCCAGGACAACTAGATGCGCATATTGCCGGCCTGAAAAAATTGGACGGCGGACAAACGCTCGACCCGAATGACTTGTCCTCCAAGGACCGAAACGAACTGGAGAAGGTTCTTCTCAAGTTCTTTGGCACGCCGTCCCACCCAACCGTGAAGTTTCCAGAAGATACGGCAGCCGATGAGGCCGTCGCGGCCCTCCGATTGGACGAGAAGACGTTGGCGAGGGGGAGCATTCTCTATCGTCGTCATTGTATGCACTGTCACGGCGTCAGCGGCGACGGTCGCGGCCCGACCGGCCCTTGGGTCAATCCGACGCCGCGCGATTATCGGCAAGGATACTTCAAGTTCATCTCTACAGAGACGAAAGTGAACGACCGCAAGCCGCGCCGCGATGATCTCCATCGCATTCTGGATCGCGGAATCGAGGGGACCTCCATGCCCTCCTTTACCCTGCTGGACGAGGCACAGAAAGATGACCTGGTAAGCTATATCATTCATCTGAGTCTGCGCGGGGAGACCGAGTATCAAACCATGACGCCGTTGGTGAACAAGGCGGGCATCGGTGACTATACCGTGGCTGAGAAAGTCGAGCAGTTGGGTAAGTTATATCTGCAAGCATGGGCCGAGTCGAACAAAGAGTCCATTAGGCCAGATGCATATCCGTACCCAGATACGAAAGAAGCGTTGCAGGCATCCATTCGTCGCGGCTACGAAGAGTTTACGAATACAAAAGGTGCCGCCAGTTGCATCGGTTGCCATACCGATTTCGGAAGACAGGTCCCTTTTCGCTACGACTTCTGGGGGACGCTAGTGCGTCCGGCGAATCTCACGGCTGGAGTCTATCGCGGCGGGAGACGTCCCATCGACTTGTACAATCGCATTCGTGGCGGCATTCGTCCCTCGAACATGCCCGGCGCGGATCTAAAAGTGCTTAAAGCCGAAAAGATCGATCAATACTGGGATGTCGTCAACTTCGTCCAGGCGCTGCCCTATCCCCAGATGCTGCCCAAAGACATCGCGGACGCGATCTACGGCAAGCAGGCAGTGGAAAGCAAAGACGGGAAGAAGTGACCAGGTAGTTGCCCGAAGCGCGAGCAAGGGCGTTGGATTGAATGGTAAGATCTAGAATTGCCTTTCAGGAGTGATTCCGTGCAGCAAAAAGGCTGGAGTATCTTTTTCGGCGCGATCCTGTTGGGCGCGTTTCTTCTGTTCGCCGTCGCACCGTTCGTCGGCTGGTGGTTACCGGCCAATGTGTCCACTTTCGGACCCGACGTGGACCGATTGTTCTACATCATCCTCGGCTTTACCGGCTTCTTTTTTGTGTTGACCGGAGCGATCTTGGTGTATGCCATGTATCGCTTCGCTTGGCGTGCCAATACGAAGTCGCACTACGTCGAGGGCAATCATCGCCTCGAGATCGCATGGACGGTCGTACCGGCCATCATCCTGCTTTTCATTGCCGTCTCGCAGATTTCGACGTGGGATACCATCAAGTATTACGCCAGCATGCCCAATCCAGACTTGGTGATGCAGGTAACGGCCCGGCAATGGGATTGGAGCATGCGCTACGCCGACAAGCCGCAACCCGACAACGCTCGCGCCTGGGCGGAAGTACCCGCCATCGACGATATTTACTTGCCCTCCGAGTTGCACTGTTGGAAGGGAGCCAACGTCCGCATATTCTTGAAGACGCAAGACGTTCTTCACAGTTTCTTTTCTCCCCAGCTTCGCCTTAAGCAAGACGCCTTGCCCGGTAAGACCATTCCCGTCTGGTTTAATGCAACCGATGCCAATACGAGCTATAACGCCAAGACGGGGAAATGGGACATCGACAAAAACAAGCGATGGGAGATCGCCTGCGCCGAACTGTGCGGCGGGGGTCATTATCGCATGCAGGGCATGATCTACGTCCACGAGAACAAGGAAGATTACCTGAAGTGGCTCGATGGAGCCAAGGAAGCGGCGCGCAGCCGTCAGCCCGAAAAGAAGCCGCCCGCCGTCGCCAAGAATTGAGCGCCATTCGATTGAATCCGAAGTGCCGGCCCAAGAAGTCGGCAAGGGTAGCCATTCAGAGACCATTTGAGGATTGATATGAGCGTCAGCCATTCGCATTCGACAGAAGCCCACGCTCACCCAGAGCTGGGATTTCTCCGGAAGTATATTTTCTCCGAAGATCATAAGGTCATCGGCATTCAATTCCTGTTTTCCGGCTTGATCTTCTTCTTGATCGGCGGCACGTTGGCTCTCTTGGTGCGGCTGCAAATCGGTTTTCCACAGGGAAGCATCCCCTTTATCGGTCGATGGTTCCCCCTCAGTTGGGGCGATCGGATGTCGCCGGATTTCTACGCCATGATCTTCAGCATGCACGCGACGATCATGATTTTCTTCGTAATCATCCCGCTATTGACGGGTGCGTTCGGCAATTTCTGCATCCCGCTAATGATCGGAGCGCGCGACATGGCGTTTCCGAAGCTGAACATGATGTCGTACTGGTTTATGTGGCCGGCTTTCGCCATCATTCTGTGCAGCTTCTTCGTTGACGGTGGTGCGGCCGGTTCCGGATGGACCTCGTATCCGCTCCTGGCCAGTGCTACCATGCCGGCGGGTCAAGGCTTTCACTCGCCCGCTTCGCCTCATTCTGGACTCGGACAAATATGTTGGCTCGTTGCACTCGTATTCGTGGGCATCTCGTCCATGATGGGATCGGTCAATTATATGACGACCATCATCAACCTACGCGCTCCCGGCATGACGTTGTTCCGCATGCCGTTGACCGTGTGGTCCATGTTCATCACCGCTATCTTACAGTCGATGGCGCTGCCCGTGCTGACCGTGGCCTTGATTCTGCAATTGCTCGATAAGACGATCAATACCACGTTTTTCTTGCCGCCGGGCGGGATGTCGTTCGGCAATCAGCATACTGGCCCCGGCGGCGGGCAGACGCTGTTGTGGCAACATCTCTTCTGGTTCTATTCCCATCCGGCGGTCTACATTATGATTCTACCGGCGATGGGCATGGTCTCCGATATTATCTGCACCTTTGCCCGCAAGCATCTGTTCGGCTATAAGCCGATGGTGTTGGCCATGGCCGGTATCGCTGGCTTGGGATTCATCGTCTGGGGCCATCATATGTTCCAGAGCGGCATGGACCCGCGCCTGGGTACGGGCTTCATGCTCGCCACCATCATGATCGCCCTACCTTCGGCGGTCAAGACTTTCAATTGGCTTGCCACCCTTTGGGGCGCGAACATTCAGTACACCACGGCGATGCTCAACGCCCTGGCGTTCGTGGCCATGTTCGTCATCGGCGGACTGTCCGGCATCTTCATGGCCGCCACGCCGGTGGACGTGTTCATTCACGACACCTACTTCATCGTCGCTCACCTGCACTATGTCCTGTTTATGTCCAGCGTATTCGGCATTTTTGCCGGTATCTACTATTGGTATCCGAAAATGTTCGGCCGGACGATGAATGAGACGTGGGGCAAGGTTCATTTCGCGCTGACGTTCTTATTCTCGAATTGCACTTTCTATCCGATGCACATTATCGGCGTGGCCGGCCATCCGCGTCGCTACTACGATTCGACGCTCTATCACTTCCTCGACAACGTGCAATCGCTGAACGTCTTCATGACGATTAGCGCCCTGTTGCTGGGAGTGACGCAAATCATCTTCTTGCTGAACTTCGTTTGGAGTCTCTTCCGAGGTACGAAAGTCGGTGCCAATCCTTGGCACTCGAACACCTTGGAATGGGCCGCGCCCTCACCGCCGCCGCACGGTAACTTCTTGGAGACTCCCATCGTTCGCCGCGGACCCTACGAATACGGTAATCCGGCGATTGAAGACGACTACTTGCCGCAGACTTCGCCGCAGCCGTCCGGCGTTCCCGTGGCGGCGCATTAAAGGGCGAACGTCGAGCGCTCGCCCACCGATTCTCGGGACTTCGGCGAAGGGTCGCTAACCGTTCGCCAAGCGATTCTTCCGTTGGTTTTCAATGCCTTAGGAGCGATTTCTCGTAGGACCATTATGTCAGTCGTTATTCCCAAAACTCGACTCGCACCGCGCTGGTTGCACGTTTGGTCGCTGCTGACCATCGGCGTCACTGTGGCCTTGTTGACTTTGGGAGCGGTGGTTACAACCTTTCGAGTCGGTATGGCCGATCCGATTTGGCCTACTTATCCCTGGCATCTGGCACTCATCGACTGGCACGAACCGAAGCCGGGGTTGGTTATCGAGCATGTGCATCGTCTGGCCGGACACGTTATCGGGCTGTTCGTCCTCGTTTTGACGGTTTCGCTCTGGCTCGACGAGCCTCGCCACACGATCCGACGCGTTGGACTGGCTGCGGTGTCGGCGATGATTCTCAGCCTCGGGTTGTGCTTCACGTTTTTGGATCACGGCACATCGGACCTCACCGCCACCGAGCGCTGGTTGTGTGGTCTCTGCGTAACGATATGTCTTGCAACCGTGGGATTCTTC
The DNA here is from genome assembly GCA_021781415.1 of Planctomycetota bacterium. Classification (GTDB taxonomy): domain Bacteria; phylum Planctomycetota; class Planctomycetia; order Gemmatales; family Gemmataceae; genus JAJPHU01. The sequence continues at coordinate 71,453 of JAJXWW010000221.1, read as the reverse complement.
CTGTCGCTCGCACGCAGGGAGCGGTCGGCGGGTTTATGGCTTCGCTGGCTAGGGAGTCTGGCCCTGGCCGCAGTCATATTCCAAGGACTTCTGGGCGGCTTTCGCGTGAAGTTTAATGCTCTGGCCGGTACGAACTTGGCCATCGTTCACGGATGTTTCGCGCAGGTCGTCTTCAGTGTGTTGGTAAGTCTCGCCGTGTTGACGAGCGTTCCCAATGCCTTTGCAGTGCTGTCCGATGAAGAATCGAACCGTCTGCAACGGTGGTCCCTGATGCTGCCGGCACTGGTTTTTCTGCAACTCATCTGGGGAGCGCTCGTTCGACATACCAATGGCTCGCTGGCGCAACGGATGCACTTTATCACAGCCTTTATCGTTGTCGCATCGGTCGTCTGGTTCGGTCGAGCGGTATTCGCCACCCCCGCGACTCGTCGGGCTATGGGTCGGACGATGCTCGTGTTGGCGATACTTCTGACGTTGCAGGTTCTCCTCGGAGTTGAAAGCTGGTTGGGTAAATATATTGGCGTTTTGCTGCCGGACGCACAGCGCCCTACCGTCGGTCAGGCGGCCACGCGAGTGGCCCATGTTCTGGTCGGCTCGTTCGTTCTCGCTTCAACGGTTACGCTCGCGGTATTGGCGCACCGCTCGGTTATCCAAGACGCGGATCGGAGCGTAGCGCTCGATCCCGTTCGCGTCCCGGATGACCCCCAAGTCGTCCTCTGCAACATGGTTCCGCATCTGGAAGGTTCAGCATGAAGGCGGGCGTTAGCGTCTGTGTCGAAGTAACGGCACTCAGTCGTCCGCGTTTGGCGGATTTTGTTGAGTTGGCCAAGCCGCGCATCGCCGTGTTGGTGTTGTTTACCGTCGGCGCGGGCGTGCTGTTGGCGAGCGGTCGGAATGTCTCGTTCCTCGTCCTCTTGCACACGGTCTTAGGGACGGCTTTGGTAGCCGCCGGAGCCAGCGCGCTCAATCAATGGTTCGAGCGCGATAGCGATGCGCTCATGCGCCGCACCGCCAATCGACCCTTGCCGTCCGGTCGCTTGCAAGCGATTGAGGTTTTCGTTTTCGGCTTAGCGCTCGCCTTGGGCGGTGTTTTGTATCTCACCCTGTCGCTCAACTACCTGCTCCCGGCGCTGTTGGCCGCGTTGACTTTCGTGCTGTATGTCGTCGTCTATACTCCCTTGAAGCGCCGCACTCCATTGAACACACTGATCGGCGCGGTGCCCGGCGCGCTGCCACCCGTTATCGGCTGGTGTGCCGCTCGGGGCGAGTTCACGCGCGAGGCCGGATTGCTTTTCGCCGTGTTGTTCTTGTGGCAAGTGCCACACTTCTTGGCCATCGCTTGGATGTATCGAGACGAATATGCCCGCGCCGGTTTGCTCATGTTGCCGGTCGTCGATCGCGGCGGGCAACGTACCGGCCAGTACATGATACTCTACTGCGTGGCCCTGTTGGCCGTCAGCTTGCAACCCGTGCTGCTCGGCGATGCCGGTTTGCTGTATCTCGGCGGCGCGTCCCTTCTGGGGCTGACGTTCTTGGCGACGGCCATCGGCTTTTACCGCCAACGCTCGCACGGGAGGGCGCGGCGCGCCTTGCGAGCTTCTCTGTTGTACTTGCCGGGATTACTCGCCCTATTGTTGTTGGATCGTGCATTACCCTGGCCGTTCGTCTCGAACTGACGCCGACGGCCGGATTAACCCCAAACGAAGCGTTCAAACATTATGACACAGGCAGTCCACGAACATTCCGAAGGGCACATGGGAATCCCGCTGCCAACCGGCAAGGTGGCCATGTGGCTGTTCCTCGTCACGGAGATCATGTTCTTCACCGCCCTGATCGGTACCTACATCATCCTACGCCACGGCACGCCGGCCAACTCGCCGCACGCTTGGCCGACGCCGCATCAGGTCCATCTCGTCGAGTGGATCGGGGCGCTCAACACCTTCGTGCTGATCTGTAGCAGCTTTACGGTTGTCCTCGCCCATCATGCGGCGGTCAAGGGCGACATGAAGACCGTCATGCGCCACATCGGAATCACCCTAGCACTCGGCTGTGTTTTTCTCGTCGTCAAAGCTTACGAATACAATGCCAAGTTCCAGCACGACATATTGCCGGGTCATATCGGCGAGAGCCTGCCGTACCCCGAAAAACCGGCCGAAGGAAAGATACAGCTCGCGGAGTCGCAAGCCATCGAGCGCGAGAAACACGATCATCCGGTGGGCATGCAGTATTTCCAACGGGTAAAGCTTCAGCTCGAAGCGATTAAGAAATCCTCGATCCCCGCTGAATTGAAGGCTGAATGTGAGAAGCTCCTCGATGATATGAATCCCGCTTCCGCCGCCGCGCAGGCACAAGCAGGTGCGTTCCGTCGTCCCCTCAATCCCGCCGAAGTGGGCGAACGCGCCAACGAGATTCTGGAGAAGGCCGAGAAGGCTGGCGTCGCGCTGCATCTATCGCCGGCCATTCCGTTTGGGAACCTGTGGTCGTCGTGCTATTTCGCCATGACCGGGTTTCACGCGCTGCACGTGTTTGGCGGATTGGTGATTTTCGTTGTCATCTTGCTGATGGGCCTGGTCGGCAAGCTCGGCCCGCAACACGCCAACATGCTCGAATTGACGGGTCTCTATTGGCACTTTGTCGATATTGTATGGATCTTTTTGTTCCCACTTTTGTACTTGGTCTAATTTCCGGCGAGCGGGTGGTGTAGGTCCTCTTGATGTAGGCATCTTTCAGGGGATCTACGCCTCCTTTCGCTCGCCGATTGTGGAGGATAGAGCCATGACCGAAACGCACGACGATAGCCACGACATGCGCGTCAAGGCGTATTTTTCGGTGTTCATCGCCCTGTCGATTTTCACCGCCGTGTCTTTCGTGGCCAACTGGGCCGCCCATCCAGAGCGAGCCTGGATCACCCCGCATACGAGCTTCGCCATCATCCTCGGCGTCGCCGTCGTCAAGGCGGTCCTCGTCGGCATGATTTTCATGCACTTGAAGTTCGATTGGGGCCGCGTCTATTTCGTCATCATTCCCATCTCCATCATGGCGATGATGATGATGATGGTGTTGATGCCGGATATTGTCATCGCTTGGCAGCCCGGTCAAGAACCGCTGGAACCGGCCGTTTCCATCACCGGCACGCGTTAACACTTTCGGCGAGCGGGGCGTCAACGCGCCCCGCTCACTCAGTACGGAACAAGTGTCATGTCCCGTCCCCTGATTTGGCGCATCTTTCTCGCTCTCCCGCTCCTCTTCTGCCTCATCGCAGCCGCTCCAGACAGCGACGATCTGGGTATCGTTGGCGATTTCTCCCTGACGGAGCGCGGCGGTAATGCTATAAGCCGCGACGATCTGCTCGGCAAGGTCTGGATCGCCTCGTTCGAGTTCACGCGCTGCACGATGGGCTGTCCGCAAATCAGCGAGACGATGGAGAAGCTGCAAGCCGACTTGGCCCGCTTTCCCGACGTTCGCCTGGTCACGTTCACGGTCGATCCCAAGTACGACGGCACCGAACAATTGCGCGCCTATGCCGAACGCTACCACGCGGACCCCAAGCGCTGGTTGTTTTTAACCGGAGAAGAGGACGAGATATATCGTTTGATCGACAAGTCCTTCCACCTAGTTGCCCGGCAGAACGAAGGCAAGGATCGCACTTCGGGCAACGAAGTGGATCACAGTCCAAAGTTGGTTCTCGTCGATCGACGCGGCCACATTCGCGGCTATTTCGACGGTCGGCCCGCTTCCCTCGCTCCCGAAGCAGAGGAGGAGCAGCGGAAGTCGTTGCACAAACTGAAGGATGCGGTGGCGGCTCTCGAATACGATCCGCTTCCCGGCTTTAATGCCTCTCTCAACGCCCTAACTTTCGTCTTGCTCCTCCTGGGCTACACGGCCATCCGCTCGCGGCTGATTCGCCTGCACATCGTTTGCATGGTGACGGCCTTGGGGCTTTCGGTGTTGTTCTTGGTCTCTTATCTCTACGATCATGGGGTCGTCAAACACGGATTGACCACTTCGTTCGCGGTGCAAACCCGCCATGCGAATCCGCCGAGATGGGTCAACGTCGTCTATCAGTCGGTGTTGTGGACACACACGCCGTTGGCCGCCGTCATCGCGCCATTGGCGTTGTACACGGCCTATCTCGCTCTGCGCGGCCGCTTCGCCCGTCATCGCGCCGTTGCCCGCTGGGCGCTGCCGATCTGGCTTTATGTGGCGTTCACCGGCGTCGTCGTCTATTGGATGCTCTATCGACTCTATCCGTTCCCGTGAGATCGTGGTACAATGTCGCTCGAGGTGTAAGGGCGAGTATCGTTGGTCGAACCGCTCGACGCAGGGAGAATCGATCGCTATGCGTGCTTCGTTTTGGCTGATGGGCTTAATATCGGTCGTCCTGTTGGCTTCGCCGCGCTCGGTGTACGCCTGCCCCTCCTGACAGGACGCCATTGCCTCCTCCGGTTCGGAGGAAGACGACGATCCTCTCCGCGAAGCGCGCGGCTATAACCAAAGCATCTATCTCATGGTGGGAATGCCCTATCTACTGCTCGGCTCGGTCGGCTTTTGGATCTATCGAGGTCTGAAGCGAGCGGGGTCGCAAGAGCGCCTCGCGTGGCAACAGCAGGCCGCGCCACTCTCTTCCGAAGGAGACCGCTCGTGTTCGACTCCCTCAATCGACGACGTTTCGTAGCGCGCTCGCTTCAAGCCGGCGCAGTCGCCGCCCTCGGCGATTACGGTTTCTTGCACGGCCTGCCCGCCCCGGCCGCCGACAGCGACAAAGCCACTCGCCATCTCGTACCCCTCCATTCCGAAATGGAACCGCTCGTCCGTCTGATCGAAGACACGCCGCGCGACAAACTGATGGAGCGCATCGTCGCCGAGGTGCGTTCGAGTACCAGTTACGAACAGTTGCTCGCAGCCGTGTTTCTCGCCGGTGTGCGCGGCATTCAACCGCGTCCGGTCGGCTTCAAGTTCCACGCCGTCCTCGTCGTCAATTCGGCACATTTGGCCAGTCTGCGCGCTCCGGACAAAGAGCGCTGGCTACCCTTGTTCTGGGCGATCGACAATTTCAAGAGTTCGCAGACCCGCAATAAGAGTGAAGGCGATTGGCGCATGGCTCCCGTCGCGGAGAGCAAGCTGCCGCCGCCGCACGAAGCCTCGAAACGCTTCGTCGAGGCGATGGAACATTGGGACGAGGAAGCGGCGGATCGAGCCGTGACGGTGCTGGCGCGCACGGCCAGCGCCGAACAGGTCTACGAACTCTTTTGGCGTTTCGGCTGCCGCGATTTCCGCGACATTTGCCACAAGGCGATCTACACCGCTAACTCTTGGCGCACGCTGCAAACCATCGGCTGGCGACACGCCGAGCCGGTGCTGCGCTCGTTGGCCTACGCGCTGCTCGACCGAGGCAAGGACGCGAACCCGGACAAGAACGATTACGACGCCGACCGACCTTTCCGCGACAATCGAAAGCGTCTCGCGGACATCGAATCGTTGTGGAAGCGGCCGCGCCGCATGTCGGCGGAAGCGGCGGGCGATCTGCTGGCCGCGCTGCGAGCGGCAAGCCCGGCGGACGGCAGCAGCAAAGTCGTCGAATTGCTCAAAAATGGAATTCACCCTCATTCGATCTGGGACGGTCTCTTTTTGACCGCGGGCGAACTGATTATGCGTCAACCGGGCATCATCGGTATCCACTGCGTCACCTCGGTCAATGCCTTGCACTATGCCTATCAGACTGCTGCCAGCGACGAGACGCGGCGACTTTTGATGTTGCAGGCGGCTTCGTTCCTGCCCATGTTCCGTCAAACGATGATGGGGCGAGGCAAACTGGCCGAGGTGAAAATCGACAAGCTCGAAAAGGCCGAGGTGAAGGCCGATCCGCGCGAAGCGGTCGAGCAGATTTTCGATACGGTGGGCAAAGATATGCCCTTGGCGGCGCGACAGACGTTGGCACTGCTGGAAGGCGGCGCGACGCGCTTCCCACCCCTGGTGAGGGCAGCCGAGCGCTTGATCTTCGCCAAGGGGACCGACTCGCACGATTACAAATTCAGCTCCGCCGCACTCGAAGATTACTATCATGTGTCTTCAGCGTGGCGGGCGCGCTATGCCGCGTCGAGCCTGTTCAATCTCAAGGGTACGGGCGCTCCCGATAACGGTTTAATCGAGCGGACGCGCGCCGCCTTGGCGAAGACGTGAGCCAAACACCATGACCTTGTCCGGTTGGAAGCAGTTCGTCGAGGATGCTCCCTGGTTTCAAACGCCGGGGAGCTTTCCCATCGCCGCCTATTCGGAGTTCATGCCTCCTCCTTATGAGGCATTCAAACCGTATCGGGGTTACGAAGTCGAACCGCCGTCCCTCGTCGCCGGGTTCACCGACGATCCCAACGTCTGGCCGGTCGGCGAATGGGAAGAGGCAAGGCAACTTCGACCGGGCTTGGCTCACTTGGCCGAGATCATCGTCCACGGCCTAGTCGAACTGGCGCACGGTCGCCCGGCCCACGGCTTCTCGCGCACCAAACTCGCCGGCAATCCCGCTTGGCCGCCGGCGCTGCTGCACAAAGGCCCCTTGGCGCACGAACGCTATGTCACCCTCTTGCCCCTGGCGCTCTCGAAAACGCTGGACGACAAAGGCCGTTTGCGCTGGACGCTCTTCGGCTCCAGCGAGCAAGGACCGGCTCGCGCCTTCTGGCGCAGCTTCTTCACCGCACCGCGCCGTTCGGCTCCCTCCGAACTGGGCGAGAACTTTATCCGCCGCCTCTTGCACACCGTCTACGATATGCCCCTGGAGGAATTGACCGATCTCCGCAAAGCAGGCTTTCGCATCTTGCCGATGGAAAACCATCGCGCCTGGCCGCACTGGCGCGAAGAACCGTTGCCGTCGTGGACCAAGCCATATCTTTGGGCCAAGAACCAGCCGGTGCGTGCCGTTCGCTTCCTCTTGACGTTCCGTCCCTTCGCCACGCTGCCGCAAAATATTCAACAAGCGTATCTCGCCGAGCAATTGCATCTATTGCCGTCCCCGGCGAGTCTGCTCTTCTGGGGCGTGCCCGGCTATCATCAATTGCAACATCAATTCCCCTATGCCGCCCAGATTCCTCTACAAAACGTCTTCCCGCGCCGCGAAGATGTGTTCGGTCTGCGCATCCCGCAATCGGGCTGGCTTCACGAACCGCACCCCGACGAAGCGCCGCCCGACGATCCACAATTGACGCTGCGCAACACCTATCTCCGCACCCATCGTTGGGCGAAACTGCATCGCCACGAAGATGAATTGACGGCGACCGTCGCCAAGGAACGCCGCGACGGCGAGGACAAACTGTTGCACGTCCTGTTCAGTACGGAGGAGCGCGACATTGGACTCTACGGCAAGCCGATGGCCCGCAACGTGCAATTGTGGACGCGCGATCATCGGCTTTTGCTCGATGGTCCGATCGCCGGCCGCGAGGAAATTCTTCAAGTCGCCGAGCGCGTGCGGCAAGGCGGCTTGTTCGGCTATCGCTTTCACTTCCCTCCCATGCGAGTGGGCTGTCACGAACTCATTTGGCATCGCCCCCTCGTGGCCTTTCGGGATCGCGCCCTGAACAAGCCCGCCCTGTTGCCGGATGCTCCACTGGGCTATCTGACGGCGTATCGAGCGGATAAGCCGGACCTGGCCCGTCCGGTCGAGTTGTGGCCGCGCCTTCTGCACCGCGAGGAATACCTGGAGACGCTCGATCTCTTTCAGCACAATACGGATCATCGTTATCGCCAAACGGCACTGAACGTCCGGCTCTTGCTCGATGCCTGGCATCTGCGCGGCGAGAAGTCGTTGCCCCGTTCGCTGGCGCGGCAACTGTTGCTCCCGGAGGCGGAGCATTCCTTGGAGACTTGGTTGGGTACGTTGCCGGGGCGCTCGATCGATCCGCCGCGCGGCCAACGACTAATCGAGAAACTTGAGAACTGCCTGGAACCGGCGACCGAAGCCGATCCTCCCGTGCCGGAAAATCGCACCTTCTCGTTCACGACTCGGCGCAGCTTTGAAGTAAACTACTGGAAGCAGATCGCTTTTCTATCCGAAGGGCGATTCATCAACAAATGCAACGCCGACTATATCCGCGACATACCGACCGAAAAAATGCTCGACCATCGGGCGCGCGATCTCGAACCGCTGGGCGATTATCTGCTCAAGTATTATCGCCGCACCGTCGCCAAGGCGGGACTCGGAGGCAAAGCGATGGTCGGAGACATTCCCTTCCACTGGCGCACGGATTTCGACTTCCCCTGGATGGACGGCTGGTTGAAGAATCAGGAGAAAGTGCTGCACGAGCGCGATTTGATTGTCGTCATCCCCGGACGCGACCGCAGCCGCGCCGTCATCATGGCCGATCACTACGACACCGCCTACATGCTGGATCGCTACGATCCGAATTATGGCGGCACCGGCGCGCGACTGGCTGCGGCGGGTGCGGACGACAACCACTCGGCGACGGTCGCGCTGATGCAGGCCGCGCCGATCTTTATGGACATGAGCCGAAAGCGAGAACTCGGATGCGACGTGTGGCTCATCCATCTCACCGGCGAAGAGTTTCCCGCCGACTGTCTGGGCGCGCGGCATCTGACGCAACTCCTCGTCGAAGGCCGACTCAAAATGCGTCTGGAAAATAACCGCTTTCGCGATCTATCGAAAACGCACATTCAAGGCGTCTACGTCCTGGACATGGTGGCCCACAACAACGATAAGGAGCCGGACGTATTTCAAATCTCTCCCGGCACGGGTCGGCGTTCGCTCTGGTTGGCCGAACAGGCGCATTGGGCCAACGAAGCCTGGAATGCGACGTGCGAACGACTCAACCGGCGCGCTCCGCGCCGCGCGCTGGGTCGAGGTCAACGCAGTCCCGACGGCAGCCACATCCCCGCGCCAGCAGCCCATCTCCCCCTGCGCGGCGAGGTGCGCCTTCCACAAAATCCGCGCAGCACCCTCTACAACACCGACGGCCAAATCTTCTCCGACGCGGGCGTTCCCGTCGTGCTGTTCATGGAAAACTACGACATCAACCGCACCGGCTACCACGACACCCACGATACGATGGCGAATATCGACCTCGATTACGGCGCAGCACTGACGGCCATCGCCATCGAAAGCGTGGCACGGGCGGCGACATACCAGTATTAGCCGAGGGATTCATCGCGTTGCGGGTACGATTTCGTACACCTTCTTCTGCACGGCCTTCAGGACTGGCCCCGCCTTCGGCAATCCCGCCTGGCTGAAGAAGATCGCCACCAATTGACGGTTCTCGTCGGCCCAACAATAGGTGCCGAACGCTCCGCCGTGTTGGAAAATCCGCGATACGCCGTCCCGAGTGGGTCCGAAGAGGCCGAAGCCTAGCCCGTAACTCGCTCCGCGCGAAACGGCCACTTGATTGCGGTGCATCTCGGTGACCAGCTTGCGACTTAGGATCTGTTTGTCCCCGTAACGGCCTCCGTTGAGGTGCATTTGATAGAACGCGGCCATGTCTTCGAGCGATGCCGACAAGCCGCCCCCGCCGCTGACGTAGCGCCCCTCGCCGCGCTCGCGCGCTTCCTTCGACACCGCCTTGGCGTCGCCGCCGCGCGCGAAGCTCGTGTGCTTCATTTCCAACGGCTCGCAAACGTACTCGCGCAGCAACTCCTCGAAGGGCTTGGCCGCCGCCTTCTCGGCACAGCGACAGGCCAAGTCGATCCCCACGGTGCTATAGCGGTATTGACCCGGAGCTTGTAGCTTTCCCTGCGTTGCCACGGCGGCGGCGAATTCGGCCAGAGTGTTGGCCCGAGGCCAGCCTCCAGCGAACTCATCGCCGATGCCCGCACCGTGGCAGAGCAACTGGCGCACTGTCGCCTTCTCTACTTTCGTAGCCTTAAACTCCGGTATAAACTTCGTCAGCGGATCGTCCAAGCGCATCTTTCCCCGATCCACGACGACCATCACCGCGGTTGCCGAGATCGGCTTGCTATCGGAGGCCAACCTCGCCGGTCGATCGACCTTGAGATCACCGAAGGCCTCCTTGAAGACGACTTCGCCTTTATGGGCCAGCAACAGGGAGATACCCGGCACGGTCTTGTCGTCCACCGCTTTTTGGAGAATGGTCCGCAGCGCTTCGAGGTCGGTACCACGGAGGCCATGCGCGGTGGGATTGCCCGGCTTGAGAACCGGACCAGGCTTCGTAGCGACCGCCTTCGGCTTCTCTGGAGTCTTGTTGGTCGGCGTCTCGCTGGCAGTCGATCCCATGCCCACGACAAGGGGAAGAACAACCGAGAGTAGCCCCATTCGCCAAGACCCGATGTGCAATTTCATGGCAGATCCTCCCGCAGCTTCTCAATGCGTTTCCATTCGGGATCGTTGCAGATGACCTGATTCTGGGAAACGGCTCTCCATCATCCCAACCCGCATGGGTCGAGTCAAACATTTTCCCTGTTCCATGAGTGCCGACAACATCCAATCTACCTTCACCCCCACTCGGGAAGAAAGCAGGAGTTGTCGATCGCCAGAACACAATCGTGAGGCCGGCAAGGATCTCTCTTGTCAACTCGGGTTCCCGCCCTGTAAGGTTCAGCAACGATTTGCGGTAACGTACCCTTCCCTTATCCCACGCTAGGAGTGCCGACGATGCGCGCCTCTCTTATTCTTGTTCTGTTCCTGGCCGTGCGAATCGTCCGTGCCGCCGAGCCTGCGGCGGAACCGACGCTTATCGAACAACCCGATGCCTTCCGCACGCTGGTCAATCCCAATTGTTCGCATTGCCGCGACGAGGCCAAGCGGCGTGCTGGCGAGCTAAAGGATAAGGACCGAGTCCTCTGTTGGATCCGTGGCAAATACGACGGCGGTGCCATACCCCAGCGATTTTTCCTCAATCCCTACCGCGTCATCAGCGACACTTACGGCGTTTTCGTTCTCGATGCCGACGCTGGCTATGCGCGCGGCTATGAGCCATCGTTAAAGTTCAAATTTCACGGCTGGCGCAACGGCGTCATGGTGATGAAGCACGAGGATGGAACCTTATACTCATGTCTGAGCGGCCTCGCCTTCGCCGGGCCGAAGAAGGGCGAACGCCTCAAAGCGATTCCGACCCTCACGAGCGATTGGGGGTATTGGAACGATCGGTATCCAGGAACCGTTGCCTACCATATGTACGACAAGTATAAGCCCGTCGAGTTGGAAGCGAAAGGCAGCGAGGGATCGAGAAAGAGTCGGGTTCGCGTCGATAGTCGGCTACCCGCCGATGCCGTCGTCGTCGGCACGACGGACGGCAAACAAACGCGCGCCTTTCCGTTGGCGCGATTGGCGAAGCTCGGCTCCGACGGGGTGGTTGTCGACCGCCTCGGCGAGCGAGACTACATTCTACTATGGGTCCAGGCAACGCAAACGGCGACGGCTTTTCGGCCCATCGCCCAACCTCCCGCGAAGGATGCCGGCAAACCGCGCGCGCTCACATTGATGGCGGCCGATCCCCCTGTTCCCGCCGCGCCGTTCTACGATAAGGAAACCAAGTCCAAATGGGACATCGCCGGCCGAGCGGTCGAAGGCGAGTTGAAGGGATGGACGCTGGTTTGGCTCGATAGCGTCCAAGTCAAATGGTTCGCTTGGAGCGCCGAATACCCGGAGACGAGTGTGGCTAGCGATCGCTAGACAGTAGCCTCGATCCGTGGCTCGGCGCGACTCGGATCGAGGCTAATCCGCTTCCGCCGCCGGCCACCAAACGTCGAACCGCGCGCCGCGCCCCTCCGGCACTACCGCTTCGACTCGACCGCCCTGACTCTCGACAATCTGTCGCACCACCGCCAAGCCTAGACCCGTGCCGTTCTCTTTTGTCGAATAAAACGGATCGAACAAGTGGGCCTTAATCGCCTCGGATAGCCCGACCCCATTGTCTCGAACCGAGAGGCGCACCCATTCGCGCTCATTGGAGATTCGTTCGGTTCGCACCAGAAGCCAGCCGCCGTCCGGCAGGGCGTCGCGCGCATTCAGACACAGGTTCATCAGCACTTGTTGCAGTTGCGTCTCGTCGGCCTGCACGAACAGCGCGTCGTCCGCCAACTCGATCCGCAATTCGATGCGCGAAGGCAGCGTAGCGCGAAGCAGATCGAGGGTTCGCGCCGCGATGGGATTGAGGTCGAGACGGCGCGCGGCGACATGGCGCTGTTTGCTAAAGGTCAAGAGCTGACCCGCCAAGTTAGCCGCCTGTTCGGTCGCTCGCTTGATGTGGCTCAAATCTTGTTGTGCCGTATGATCGACGGGTAAATTGATCGTAACCAGTTCGGTTAGACTAAGAACCACGGAGAGCAGGTTATTGAAATCGTGGGCGATACCACTGGACAGTCGGCCCACCAATTCCAAGCGTTGCGTACGCAGTAGCTCTTGTTCGAGCTGCCGTTCGCGCGTCACATCCGCGATCAGAGTGGTCGTGCCGCAGATGACTCCATCGCCGCGGCGGCGTGGCGCGGCGAATGTGAGTCCAACTTTCGTGCCGCCGTCCTTGGCTCGGTAGCGAAATTCGGCGCGAGCGCTCAGGCCTTTCAGGGCGCTTTGAGCCAGCGTCCGCAGCTGAGGGAGGTCATCGGGATCGACGAGTTGACTCCACTCCGTCGGGTCGACGATCTCGACGCGCTCGTAGCCGGTCAGGGTTCGCACCGCTGAATTGACATAGGTGATGTTCATTCTCTCGTCGGCCTGAATCACCATGAGCGGCAGCGATTCGACCAACTCGCGATACTTTTCCTCGGATTCTCGCAAAAGTCTCTGAGCGCGTACGGTGGTGGTGATGTCGATGTACGTCGATACCACACCAAGAGCGCGCGAATTGCCGGCTGCTCCCGCGCCGAGCGGCATCGAGTTGACGAGAATCCAACGCATCTCCTTGAATCGGTTTTCCTCGATTGCGTGACCGGCGGCGTGGGGCATGATCGCGAGAACGCGATTGCGCACGGGCCGACCGAAGTTTAAGACCTCGGCAACAGGATATTCGTTCTTCGACAGTGGTGTCCCGTCCTCATGCAGGAGGCACCAATCGCATTCGGACGAAGCCAGGCCGCGCAGGGTCTCCGGCGCGTGCCCGACGAGCGCGGCGGCAGAATCGTTGCAATCGAGGATGCGGGCGTTCTGGTCCCAAACGATGACTCCCTCGGACATCGTTTCGAGAATGGTGCGCAGGCGGGTCTCGGAGTCGAGTCGAGCTGCCTCGGAGCGATGCAGCGCCGAGATGTCTTCCATCACCCACACGGCCGCCTCGGAGCCACCTTCAGCCGTTGTCTGTTCGTTGTCCGTGCCGATTTGAGCGCCGGAAGATCCGCGAATGCCAGAGGAAGGAAAACGAATCGGCGCGGCCCAAGTCACCAAGGGTGTGCGTCGGCCATCCGGTCGATGCACGACGATATCGCTGCTCATTGAGGTTAACCCCATGCGCAGCGCCCGATAGACGGGCAGCTGCTCGACTGGGTACGGCGTTCCATCCGGCCGATGCAGTCGATAGACCTCCGAGAGATGTTCGAGACTGGCCGCCAAGTCCTCGCGCTGACCGAGCAGCTGGCGGGCGCGGGCATTGACCAACAGCGGTTGACCGAGAGATCCTTGGACGAAGTAGACTCCGGTGGGCAGATTATCGACCAGGGCGTTCAGCATGTTCGTGATCCGGCGCAGATCGTCGGCTAACTCACGCTGTTCGGTGATCGCCTCGACCAAACCTTCCCAACCGATCAGACTTCCCCCCTCGTCCCAGCACGGCGCGAGGGTATCCCGCAACCATCGAACGGCGGGAAGCGTAGTCGAGTCGTGAGTATTGAGCCGATACTCGCATGTCACCGGCTTCGATTGACGACCCAATTGGGCGATGGCGGCGAGCAGCACTTCGCGGTCGTCGGGATGAACGCGCTCCAGCCAGCGGTCGTATTCTCCAAGCAAATCGCGCGGCGTACACCTCAATAGCGGTTCGCATCCGGCGCTCACCAGAGTAATGTCGGCGTCGAGCGATGTCGAAGTCGTCGGCTTCGATTCCGGTCGGCGAAAGCGCGCGCTGTAGAGAACCACGGGCAGATGGCGCGCCAGCTGGCGATAGCATTCTTCATTGGATCGAACCCAGCCCACGGCCGTCGCGGCTAACAGAGCCACGGCGCATTGACCCAGCAAATTGATCTGCACCAATGGCGTGAGCGCGGCAGTGGGTAACAGCAATAGCGGTGCGGAAGCCGAGACCGCCGCAACGAAGATCGCTCCCCGCAATCCTTGACGCAAGCTGGCCCAAACGATGGGCAGCAGTGGAACGCCCCACAGTTCCCAGCCGACGGCGTTCGGTCGTTCCGTCCGCGCGGCCAAGAAGGTCAACGTCCCGGCGGCAAGCGCCAGACCCAGCCATTCCAGACCGTCGCCCCATCCCATTCGCTCGACGGAATCGAGACGGCCAAGCGGCTCCTGACCCTGGAGGCTTTCGTCGTCCAAAGCGAGCAACTTCCGACGTATAAGCCAAGGGGTCAGGCCCGCCAAAAGCAACGGGGCTAAAACCATCACTCCCAGCGCGCGACTGATCCAGAAGGCCAGACATTCGGAATAAATCGGTTGCAACGATTGTTCCGTCGCCGTCACCATCGCCCCATGAATCAGTGCCCACAGGCCGACGCCGACGCAGGGAATGAGAAACAGGAATCGTTTCGCCGAGCGAGGATCGGCTAAATCGCGCGCCCCGCCGTCGGGACGGCGATAGGTTTGCCAAGCGAGGAGCAACAAAACGGCCCCAACCGTCACATTCGTGGCCGCAAAGAACGCACCAAGCGGGTGAAGCCACCCTAGGGTCCAAGCCTGCGCCGCCACCAGCACGCCATCCAAGGCTACCCACGCCGCGGCGCGCGCTCCGAACCAGGCAATCAACACCAAGGCCAACCCCGCCGGAGGAAACCAGACATCGACACGACTGAAACCCCAACCGAGTGGATTCGAGAAGTGAAACAGCACCAGAGCGAGCAGGAGTAAAAGAGATCGACGACTTACAGAGGCGGAAGGACCGATGCCAAGGCTATTCGGCCTCGGCGATGGGAATTCAGCCCCAGCGGCATTGGCCGAACACGCGGAATCGTTCGAGGGGGTAGACGCCATACCCTCAATCCCTTCTAGTCGCCGCGCGACTCACTCACCGTGCAAGCGCCATGGACATCCGCGGAGAACAAACGGGGTCTCACGGTACAAAGGCGAACGGAGGTTGCGAGTCCATCCATTCGACGGTCGCGGCGCTCTTCACGGGATCGATTCGTTCCGCTCAAGTGTATGGCACGGAATGCCTAGGCTCAAGTGCCAAATCCCCTTCTTTTGCAAAGGATGCTTTCGACTCCCCTTGACGTCGCGCCCGCAAGCGCGGAACAATCGGCAGATCGGAAGTTCGACATAATCGCAGTGGAGGCAATCGCAATGGATCTACGCAAACGGTCGCTCCTCGTGGCAGCGGTATCGGCATCGATACTTTCCCTGGCGGCATGGATGTTTGGCCGAGCGGAACAAGCGCCGAACCCACCGAACCCCGCGCGCAAGTTGGTACTCGTTCTCCACGGCGGCGAGGGCGATCTGCCTGAAAAAGTGTCTCCGGAGATCGAGAAACAACACAAGGCGGTGTTGGAGCAAGCGCTCCAGCGCGGCTACGCACACCTAAAAGAAGGGAAGAAAGACGCGAGCTTGAATGCCGTGGAAGCGGCCATTCGCGTTTTGGAAGATTCGCCTCTGTTTAACGCCGGCAAAGGCGCGGTGTTCACCCACGAGGGACGCAATGAACTCGATGCCTCGATCATGGAAGGCAAGGACAAAAAAACCGGAGCGGTTGCCGGCGTCAGCATCGTGAAGAATCCCATTAGCGCCGCGCGGGCCGTCATGGAGCGTTCGCCGCACGTCCTCTTGGTGGGACGGGGCGCGGAGTTGTTCGCCATCAAACATAAACTGGACATCGTTCATCCGGATTATTTCTGGACGCAAGAACGCTGGGACGAATTGCAAGAGGCGCTGAAAAAGGAGGCGAAGCCCGCGCGCCCAGCATCGAAGGAGCGCGGCGGGGCGGAGGCGGTCGAACCCCACAAGCGTCACTTCGGCACGGTGGGCGCGGTGGCGCTCGATGCCGAAGGCAATCTCGCGGCGGGTACCTCGACCGGCGGCATGACCAATAAATGGTCGGGCCGTGTCGGCGATTCGCCGATCATCGGCGCGGGCACTTACGCCGACAACGAGGCGTGCGCCGTTTCTTGCACCGGCTGGGGAGAGTATTTTATCCGCTTCGCCGTGGCCCACGACATCTGCGCGCGCGTCAAGTACGCTCGGCGTTCGGTAAAAGACGCCGCGGATACCGTCGTCAACGGAGAATTGCAGCGCGCCGGAGCGGAGGGCGGAGCGATCGTTCTCGGTCCCAACGGCGATTTCCACGTTGTCTACAACCGCTTGGCCGGGCAGATGTCGCGCGGGTTCATCACCTCCGAAGACGCTCTTCCTCATGTGGCGATTCTCGATAAACCGCTGCCAAAGAACGATTAGCTTCTCTTGGAGTGGCCGACGCGCTTCCTCACGATGGCGAGCGCTTCGGCGCGCGCAGGCAACCAGCGAACTTCTCCCCGGTACTTCTTCCGCGACCGTGCGGGGCCTCCGGATGCACGAACCCGCCACTCCCATTCGGACTGTTTTCTCTTGCCATAGGAGCCAATCGGTGCGATACATGGGGAACGGGACAAATCAACGAGGTGCGGGAGAGAGCCATGCAAGATGTAGTCGGTCTTATTTTGGGCGGCGGGCGCGGAACGTCGCTGCACCCCTTGACCAAACACCGCAGCGAACCGGCGGTGCCCATCGCCGGGAAGTATCGCCTCATCGACATCCCGATCAGCAACTGCATCAACAGCGGCATCACCCGCCTTTATGTTGTCACGCAATTTCTCAGCGTCAGTCTGCACCGCCACATCGCCAACACCTACAAATTCGATCCATTCAACAACGGCTTCGTCGAAATCCTCGCCGCCCAGCAGACGAACGAGACCGCCGACTGGTATCGCGGCACGGCCGATGCCATCCGCCAAAACCTTCGCTACCTTCAAAGCGAACGCGCCAAGCACGTCGTCATCCTGTCCGCCGATCAACTCTACCGCATGGATTTCAACGAGTTGATCCAAACCCATCGCGCCAGTCGAGCCGCCGCCACCTTGGCAGTAACCCCCGTCGCCCGCCAACAGACTGCACGCTTTGGCATCGTTCGTTTGAACGAACAAAATCGCATCGTCGAGATGGTGGAGAAACCCACGACCGAACGGCAACTCGAACAGCTGCGCGCTTCGCCGGCTTGGCTGCAAAAGCGCGGCCTCGCCGATTCCGGACGCGATTATCTGGCCAATCTCGGCATCTACGTCTTCGATTGCGAGTTGCTTTACGATCTTCTAGCGGCACAGCCGCGGGCCACCGATCTCGTCACCGAGATTCTCGCTTCCAGTCTGGCCACGCACACCATCCAATCGTATCCATTCGATGGCTATTGGGAGGATGTTGGCAGCGTCCCGGCCTATTTCGAGGCCAATCTCGCTCTCGCGCGCCCCTCACCCCCGTTCGATTTTCACAGTCCCGAAGGCGTCATTTACACCCGTATGCGCAACTTGCCCGCCTCGCGCGTTCAGGGCGCTCATCTCGAACAGTGTCTCATCAGCGACGGTTGTACCATCGGTAGCGGCACGCGCATCGAGCGCTGTGTCATCGGCATCCGAACGCGCCTCGGACAGAACGTCGTACTCCGCGACGCCATCGTCAATGGAGCCGACCGCATCGAACTGGAGCGCGACCGGCTGCGCAATCGTCAGTTGGGCATTCCCGATTTAGGTGTTGGCGACAATTCGCTCGTCGAGCGTGCCATTCTCGACAAGGATTGCCGCATCGGTGCCAACGTGCAAATTATCAATCGCCGCCAGCTGCAACAGGACGAACAAGACAACTACGTCATCCGCGACGGCATCGTGGTGATCCCCAACGGCGCAATCGTCCCCGACGGTACGATTATTTAAGAGATTGCGCTTCAGACCTTCCTCTCGTATCCACGCTCCGGCGTGGATACGAGATACTCGGCCTCATGTCGGTCGGGATGGATTTACGCGATCAAGCGGCTCGCGTTTGTTTGAGGTCGCGGCGCAACTGAGTAGAACGAGCGGCCGCGGAGAACGCCGCCGTCGAGCGAATCGACCAATCGTGGTACTCCAAGGACAAGTTCGGACTGTAAAAGGGATCGCCCATTTCCAGCACGTCGCTCCATTTCTCCACGAAAAGGTTGATCTCCGACTGAAATCGCGCTTGCTTCTCAGGGGTGTCTTCAAATCCCCGCGATAGCGACTCAAAATGATACAATTCGGCGTAAGGGGTCCAAACCACAAGATAATCTTGTTGTCGCAACTTGAGGCAGTAGTCGATGTCGTTAAATGCCAATATGAATCGCTCGTCGAGACCACCGACCTTGTGATATGCAGTCCGAGGCGTCATCAGACAGGCCGCAGTGACAGCGCTCAGATTGTGAACCATCCGCAACCGACGCATGTAGCCCGAATCGTTCGGAGGGAAAGCTACTCCGATGTGGCCTGCTATCCCGCCCAGTCCGATAACGACGCCGCCGTGTTGAATCGCTCCGTTGGGGTAATAGAGCTTGGCTCCGACGGCACCAACTTCGTCTCGTATGGCGTGTTCGAGCAGCGACTCCAACCAATCTCGGTTGATTACCTCCATGTCATTATTCAGAAAGAGCAGCATCTCCCCAGAGGAGTGTTGAGCGCCGAAGTTGGTGGCCGCGGCGTAGTTGAACGGCCGATTCCAGGGAACGATACGAACGGCGGGATCTTTCGATGCCTCGGCATAGTAGGCAAAGGTTTCCGGATCGCGACTGTTATTCTCGACGATAACAATTTCGTAGTTTTTATATGTGGAATGTGCGATCGACTCCAAACAAACTCGGAGGACCTCGGCGTGGTCCTTATTCGGTATGATAATGGAAACGAGCGGTCGGCGCGGAATCCGATGAACGATCCGGTAGCAATCGTTCGCTCCGTCCCGTTGCACGCTTCCTTCCATTTGAGAGCGAGAAAGGTGTTCGCGAATCGCTTTCTTGGCCGCGTCGCCCGCATACGGCTTGGCGTCCACGGACCCGGCGACAGAACCGGAGTGCGAACGCCAGTGGTAGAGAACCTTCGGGATATGGACAATCTGATTCGCCTGTTCCGTACAGCGCAGAACCAGATCGTAGTCCTGAGAACCATCGAAACCCGACCGAAAACCTCCTACTTTCTCGATGAGCTTCTTGTTCGCGGCGATGAGATGACAGATATAATTCACGCTCCTCAATGTGTCCGGAGCCCAAGCCGACTTGAAATGCGGGTCAAATCGATACCAACCCTCTCGGGAAATCTTATCCTCATCGCTATAGAAAAAGTCGCCGGCGGGGTGAAGGTTTATGGCATTGACCAGTTCAAAGAGCGCGAATGGGGGCAAGGTGTCGTCGTGGTCCAACAGCGTTATAAAGTCACCCGTCGCCATGCCGAGTGCGGCATTCGAATTTCCCGCGATTCCGAGGTTCTCACATAGAAGCTTTATCTTTATGCGATTATCGCGCTCGGAATAATACTTCAATACTTTATGAACGAGGGAATTCGCACTCCCACCATCGGCGATGCACAACTCCCAGTTCGCGTAAGATTGACTGCGCACCGACTCGATCGTCGCCAGTAAATACGGTATTGGAGTGTTGTAAGTCGGCACGGCCACGCTTATCAGCGGTTCCATGGGAAAGCGAATGCCCCGCTGCTTTGAGGTCTCGTTAAGAGTCGGCTCATTCGCTTCGATCCATTCTTGATAGCCCTCGCCCCGACCCACTTTGTCGAGACGAAATATGGCGGGCTTCGATTCGAGGAATCTCATCATCGCCAATCGTCCCGCCGCTCGAATAAACCCCGACTTGGCTATCACCTTGCGATAGATTCGACATGCGATTTTATATGTGAAAGCACCGAATCCTTCCGATGCCAATACCTGGATACCTCGCTTGCTCAATCGCGTAGCTCTTTGACTAATCGTCTTTTGTTGAGCCTGCTTTTGCATCCGGTAATGTTCCGAATCGCAAGGACGGGGCATCTTCTCGAGCTCTCGGATTCGTTGCTCCATCTCGGATTTCGCTACTCGACTCTCTACAGAGAGCATTTTATAAAGAGAGGACGCCCATCTCAGTCTCTCCCGAAACTCCTCGACGTTTGACTCTGAATGCGATGTCGACCGAAAAAGTAGCTTTCGCAGCGAGGCTCTCGCCGCGAGGAGTTGAATTCGTAATCCTCCTATTTCCGATTTAAGGGCGCGAACCGCTCGGTCGTTCTCCGTTATCTCCACTCGAAGTGCGTCAATCAGCTTTCGAGGGTCCACTTTTCGAGCCTCCATGTTCTCGTTCTCCATTTGAATCCTACTCCTCCTGTCCATCCGCAGACCCCCGTGCGTCAAACTCCAGATAATTCAATTGTTGGTTCGATATGAGCTTTATTATTCGACTCTGTCCTCGTCGTAGCCCATCGTTTTGTGAACTTCGCAATCTTTGCATCGTTTGTGATGAGAAGATCGTAATAGTTTCGTCGCTGAGTCAGGAATCTCGGCAGTGTTTTCAGGCTGTCTCCAGTAAGGACTTCGACATCGGCAGGCCAAGGCAGCTTTCGATTGTCGCGCAATGCCGAAGTTTCGACGATCGGGTAGACGGTCACGAAACAATTCAGTTCCCGTAGGCACCGGATCATCGTGGCATCGCTCGACGCTTGGTGGTCCGAATCCGCCCGAGTCAGGTATAGAATTCGGAATCGGTCGTCGTGCGACCCTCGCGCCCACAAGCGCGGGGTGGTAGACGGACATTGGAACGCCAGCCAATCGGCATGTTTTCGCGTGAAATAGAGATGATTGCGCCGGTATGAGGGAGGTATGCAAGTCGGATCGTCGCTGCTACCATTCTCATAGTGTAGGATCATAACTTCGGGAAGATAGACCACGCGCCAACCGGCCCGCCACAATCGCACGCAGTAATCGATGTCCTCAAAATACCCGACCGCAAAGGCCGGATCGAGTCCGTTCATCTTTTCAAACAACTCGCGGCGCGTCATAAGAAATGCGCCCGAGCAATAGTCTACATCGCGCTGGAACAGATATTCCGGCGAGGCGGGATTGTCGCCGCGCCCATACTGAAACGCATCGCCTTCGCGCCAGAGCGTACAGCCGGCTTCTTGCAAAGTACCGTCGAGTAGAACGATCCGCCCTCCAACAGCGCCAACGTCTCCGTGCGTCGATAAAAAGTTGATCGCCGCGTTCAAGCTGTCGTCCAGCAATCGAGTGTCGTTGTTGAGAAACAATAGATATTCACCGACGGCTGCCGCTGCCGCTCGATTTACCCCTTCGGCATAACCTTGGTTCCGCGAGTTGCGGACGATCGTCGCGCCTCGAATGCTGTCAAATAGCTTCGACGTCTCGTCGCTGCTAGCATTATCGACGAGTACGATTTCCGCATTAGCCGTTTCCAAATGCGGTTGTAGTGAGCGCAAACAGGATAGGGTCAACTCGGCTCGGTTATACAAGACGAGTAGGATGCTCACACGCGGTCTTGAAAAGCGAGGTAGATGGAGTAGAGACTTCGAGTCAAAATACTCCCTCAGTTGGGACTTCGCTTCCTGGGTCGCCCAGCTTTTCACATCCTCAAGGTTTGTTTCCATAACTGGCGAGCCATGTGTATTAGCACGGAAGATTGCACGATAGACACATCGATTCGTCACACTTTCACTTGGGCGAGGGCTTTTTCTTTTGGAAGAAGTATACATATTTCCACACAGAGTCTCTCCAGCGGTGCAAACGATCGGCCAACCGCCATAGGGCCGACGATCGCATTCGGTGTAGTTCGTCTTCTAATCGCATGCGCATTTCGACGTATTCACAACGAATGGCGTGCAATCGATGTTTGTAAGCATTTACGCTGGCCAGCGGATTGTGATAAGCGTGAACCTCGGTTGGGTCGGCGAGACATGCCCTCACTTCCGGACTGTACCTCAGCAATTCAAGAACACGAGCCTTTTCCGTGCTAGGCCCAGATTCGGTCTCGATGATATGAAGCTGGCCCAGACACGACTTGATGGTCGGATCGCAATTCGACTGGTCCTCGTTCGCATTTCCGGCCGTCATGGCAAGCAAGACAGGCTCGGCGTCCGAGAGTTCCGGGGATCGTTCGGAATCGATCTTTGCGGTGATTTTAGTAGCTGGCGGTTTCATCGATTCGCCTTCTCGCTATTTTTGCCTCTGTCAAAATACATAAGCGGCGCAAAATGCAGCCTGTCGCTCGGACGACAAATTATCGAAGGGGGATACTAACGATTGCAGAAAATGCGGTCAATGGCGTCTCAAAGTTACTCTCTGTACTCCCGAAGACACGATGCGGCGCTGCGGGACGTCGGCGAGAACGGCTCTCGTGTGATTCTCCTTCCGACCTGGTCGTGGAACGAGATTGAGTCGTTCGGATCGGCTACGGGTTGCGATTCGGTTTGCTTAGCGATTGGAGATAGACGTATAAATCGGCAAGAGCGCGGTCGTCGAGGCGGTCGAGGAGGCCGGTGGGCATGAGGGAGGTGGTCGTCTGGCGACGATCGCGGATTTGCGGATTGGTCAAACGAAGCGTGGCGGCGGGGCCGGTTTGCAATAGCACGCTATCGACCGCTTCGTAGACGATAAGTCCCTGGTACACCTTGCCGGACGCCGTGGTGATTTGCGTGGTTCGATAGCGCGGCGACACATCTTTACTCGGCTGGACAATGGCCGAGAATAGGTCGGTGCGGGAAAAGCGACCCGCTACGCCGCGCAGGTCCGGTCCCAAAGCCTGCCCTCCCGAATGACAGGCGGCACAACTGGCTTTGGTGAAAATCGAGCGGCCACGCTCGGCGTCCCCCTTGCTCCAATCGACCGACGCCAAGCGCTTGGTCCAGGCGGGAACGTCCACGCCATCCGAATCGTTCAGCCGTGCCGCGCGCTCCGGATAGGTTCGGCGAAACCATTCTTCCCAGGCCGATGCAGTCGTACATTTTTGACTCGTCCGCCGCGAAAGATATGCCGTCAGTCGGCGGCGCACTTTTTCCATTTCTTTTTCTTGCGGCAGCCGGCGCAGCGCCAGCAAGACGGTCAGCGCTTCGTCCCGGTCGCGCGACCTTTCCGCCGCGGGCAACGGCAATTTCTCCAACGCATCGAGACAGCGCGTCAGCAGATCGAGTCGCGGTGAACCGAGGCCAACGAGGAAGCGATAGCGATCCTCCGGCTTCGGCTCGCGCGATAGCTGCGATAGAATCGCATCGTCCACGCCTTGCTCGCCCCACAAGCGCCGCAATGTCGGAGCAACGTGCTCCGAAGGTAGGATTCCGAGCAACGCCACGACTTCGGCATTCCACGAAAACTCGGCATCGTCTTGGCTGGCCTTCAAAAGAATCTCGGCGGCGCGACGGCGGTCGAATCCGGGACAGCGCGCGAACAGCACGCGATCGGCGCGGCCAAAGGTTGGATCGGCGAGCAAAGTTGCATTGAGCGCGCCGTCCTTTCGGGCCAACTCCGCATGGATCTCGGCGACGCGCAGGGGCCAATTGGTATCGCGGTTCAGACGACTCAGCGCACATTTGCCATCCAGAGCCAATAGCGCCGTCGCAGTTCGTTTGGTCGTCGCTTCGCTGCGCGGAGCGCGCAGTCGGGCCAGCACGATGAGATAATGAACGTCCTCGATCGGATCGGAGTCCGCCGTCAGTCGGTCGGCGACATGGGCGAACGCGACCGGATCGTCGTCTTCGAGCATCGCTAATGTGCGCGATAGCTCTCGGTCCAGATCCGCATGTCCCGACGGGAAGGCGGACCTCAGGTTCGCTCGCACCTCCGGCGGTACGGCTATGTCGCTGTTTCGGCGCGAATAGCCTTCCCAGACCGTGCCTCTCGTTTTCGGCGACATCGCGTCGCCCATCGCCAGTTGCACGACGCGCACCGCCTCCAAGCGCGTCTGAGGTGCGATACCTTTGTCGACCAATAAATGGGAGATCGCAAAAGTAGGCTGCGCCAAACCCCAGGTGATTTCGGCGAGCGGATCGTCTTGGGGCCGCTCGATACGTCGGCGTTCGCCGTCATCGAGAGATGCCAACAGCCGCGCCGTCCGTTGTCGCAAACCCCGATCCGTCTGCCGACTGTTGGCGCGGATCACCGTCGCCCATTGGTCGAGTGTAAAGCGATCCCGCCGGCGCGCGAGGACATCGAGTGCGCGTCGGCGTTCGTGCAAATCGGAGGAGGGTGCCTGCTGGACGAGTTGCGCCGGGGCGAGACCGGACTCCGCCCTTCTCTCTTCATTGTCTCCTTGGGAGAGCGAAGTAGGACGCGATTCCGTCCGGCCCTTGGCGTAGCGAATGCGATAGACCGCGCCGCGTGTGCCGCGCCCGCCGATGGAGACGTAGAGATCGCCCGTCAGGGGATGTACCGCCGCCGCCGTGGGAGCGAAGCCGTTGTCCCCCGTCGCCTGCAAGAAGACCTCCGGACGCGCGCGATAGGTGGAGCCGTGCCGCTCCAAACGCAGAAAGTAAATGCGCCCAAACGTCCAATCGCACAGAAACAACCCTCCGCGATATTTCTCCGGAAACTGTGTGTGCCGATAGCAGACGAGACCGGTAGGCGATCCACGTCCCAGGGTGGCGACGGGCGCAACGACATCGACGAAGCACGGCGGCATCCGCCATGTCTGCGCGCGTTGAGGGCTTTCCCAACCGTAATGCCCGCCCTCAATCACATGGTAGCATCGCGTCGGCTCGTACCAGGGCAGCGACACACAGCGCTCGTTGTCCGAGTCGTAGGTAAAGAGATCGCCTTGGTCGTTGAAATCGAAGGCGTAGGGATTGCGAAAACCGTCGGCGACGATTTCACATTCTTTCAGTTGTGGATCGAAGCGAAGAACGCAACCGGCCACGGGTTGACGGATCGGCGACTCCTTTCGAGTGGCGTGTTTGGCCGCGATGCCGGTGCCATTGCCGCATAGGACATACAGCCACCCATCCGGTCCACGACGAATGGCATGGGCATCGTGTTCGCCGCCGGTTTTCAAACGATGCAGCAATTCCGAAGGCCGCGACCTTCCCTCGCCCCCTGCTTCGCCGTAGCGCCGCAGGCCGCCATCGCCCATACAAAAAAGCGTATTTCTCTCCCAAAAGAGGCCCATTGCCCCATCCTTCGGCGCTTCGGTGAAATCGAGCGCGCGGTCGGCTCGGCCATCGCCATTGTTGTCGAGCAGCAGGCGAATGTAGCCACGCCCGGAGACAACGACGCGCCCCTTCGGATCGAGCGTCAGGCAATAGATGTCGTTGGCCAGGGTATTGTCGGCGAACTCCACGACTTCGAACCCCTCCGGCACGCGCAAACCGTGCGGCGGAGTCTGGGCCAGCGAAGTCGCGCCGGCGAACACAAAGAGCGCGCAAACCGACGAATAGAATCGATGCATGAGTCGAACACCTGGCTGGAACGTCGGGCGAGGCAGAGTTGATTATGCTGGAGCGACAATCCGCCGTCAACAAAGGCCTACCGGCGAATCGGCAGCGCAAGCTGCCGGGTGTCGGCAAGGGAGACCCCGCGAACCGGCAGCGTAAGCTGCCGGGTGTACTTCTCACGGCAGTAGTCCCGCAACCGAAATGTTCGCCACGACGCTGCCGTCGAGGCACAGCGGCACATCGTCGCTCATGCGATAATTCTGGCGCTGCCCGTAAGCGGGCGTTCCCGTAGCGCCGGAGGGCTGTGTGTAGACCTCGATTTGTTGATCCACGAGATTGACGATCCAGTAATAGGTAATCCCAGCCTCGGCGTAGAGTCGTCCCTTGTCGATGCGGTCGCCGTCCAGGGTCGAGTCGGAGACTTCGATCGCCAAGCCGATGTCAGGCGGCTTGGGGTGATGGGCGAGGTAGCGCGTCTCGTCGCCTCGGACGACCGCTAAGTCCGGCTCCGGTTCGCTGCGCGTCAACGTGACGGCACTCTGAACGCGGAGATCCCAATCGGGGGGGAGAAGCCGATACAAGCGTTTCGTGATTTTCTGAATGGCCGCATCGTGGGGAGGATTGCGCGACATTTTATGCACCAAATAGCCGTCGAGCAGTTCGAGATTGTCGTCCTCCGTGAGAACGCCAATCTCGATCAGCCTGTGATATTCGGCCACGCTGAATCGACGAAAGCCCGCCATTTGCCCCTGAATGGGTAGAGAAAGAGTTGTCTGCGTCATGGCGTCTCCCTCGCTCGCGCATCGGGCTGGTAGGGCTATTTGTCGTCGATCTCCGCCAGGGCGGCGAACGGTGTGCCTTCGACGTATTCCAAAAACGCGCCCCCGCCGGTGGAAACGTGCGTCATCTTCTCGGCGAGGCCGAACTCTTCGACCGCCTCCGCCGTCTCGCCGCCACCGACAATGGAGATGCCTTTCGGCGTCAATTCCGATAAGACGCGAGCGATTTCCTTCGTGCCCTTGCTGTACGGATCGTCCTCGAACTTACCTAAGGGACCATTCCACACGACGAGCCGCGCGTTCTCAACCGCATCGCTGTATCTGGCGATGGTCTTGGGTCCGATGTCCACGCCGACCGTGCCATCGGGAATGTCGCCCTCGACGATGCGCGCCGTTTGCGGGGCGTCGATTTTCTCGACGACGAGATGATCAACCGGCAGTTCGATTTTGCCTTTGCCCAGGTCGAGCAGTTCGCGGGCCAGGTCGAGCTTGTCGGCTTCCAAACGAGAAGAACCGACATTGTGGCCCAGTGCTTTCATAAAGGTGTAGGTCATCGCTCCGCCAATGAGAACGCGATCGACCCGGCTCAAAAGCGCTTTGATGAAGCCCATTTTGTCCGACACTTTGCCGCCGCCAAGGATGCCGACGAACGGGCGAAGCGGATGCGACAATAAGCGATCCAAAATATCGAGTTCCTTGGCGACGAGCGTGCCGACGACGCGGGGCTTGCCCCTCATGGCGGCGGGCACGGCCACCATCGAGGCGTCCTTGCGATGACAAGTCCCGAAAGCGTCGTTGACGTAGATATCGCCGAGTTTGGCCAATTCGGCTGCGAATGAGGCGTCGCCGCTCTGCTCGCCGGGGTGGAAGCGCAGATTCTCGAGTACCAGAACCTCTCCCGGATTCAGCGCCTGGGCTGCCGCCGTCGCCGAGGAGCCAACGACCTCATCGACCTTAATCGTCGGATTGCCGAGCAACAAGCCCAAGCGCGCGGCAACGCGGTCCATGCGGAACGGCGCGTCCTTCTTCGGATCGCCCTTGGGCCGACCGAGATGGCTCATCACCACGACACCAGCTCCGGCGTTCAAAAGATGCCGCAGCGTCGGCAAAGCACCGCGGATGCGCCGGTCGTTGGTGATGTTGCCTTCCGCATCCAAGGGCACATTAAAATCGACGCGGACCAGCACTCTCTTGCCGCGCAGGTTGGAGAGGTCACCGATCGTTCTTTTCGCCATGAGGAACTCCCAATACAAGTTCGCCGTGGAACGCAGGGAAAATCCCTTACCAGCCCGAAGCGCTAGCGACGGGCCGATGCCTCCGTCGCTAGCGCTTCGGGCTGGTAATGATTTTTCCGTGTGATTCGGGATGAAATTCTTGTTATCCCTTGCTCACCATGTAGCGCAGCAGATCGACGCAACGATTGGAGTAGCCCCATTCGTTGTCGTACCAGCTGATGAGCTTGAAGAAGCGATTGTTCAGTTCGATGCCGCTGCCGGCGTCGAAGATGCTCGAATGTTTGTCGTGGATGAAATCGCTGGAGACGACCTCGTCGCCGGTGTAGGCGAGGATGTTTTTGAGGTATGTCTCGCTGGCTTTTTTCATGGCGGCACAGATGTCTTTGTAGCTCGTCTCCTTTACCGTGCGCACGGTGAGATCGACGACGGAGACGGTCGGGGTCGGCACGCGGAAGGACATGCCGGTGAGTTTGCCTTTGACTTCGGGAATGGCCAACCCGACGGCTCGGGCCGCGCCGGTCGTCGAAGGGATGATGTTCGTGGCCGCTGCGCGACCGCCCTTCCAATCCTTGCGCGATGGGCCGTCCACCGTCTTCTGTGTGGCCGTGTAGCTGTGAACCGTCGTCATCAACCCTTCGTCGATGCCGAAGCCTTCCTTGAGGAGGACGTGAACGACGGGGGCCAGACAATTGGTGGTGCAGCTGGCGTTGGAGACGATACTGTGCTTGGCAGCGTCGTACTTGTCGTGGTTGACGCCCATGACGACGGTGATGTCTTCACCCTTGGCCGGGGCGGAAATGATGACCTTGCGCGCGCCGGCGGCGATGTGTCCCTTGGCCTTGTCGGCTTCGGTGAATAGGCCAGTCGATTCGATGACGTATTCGACGCCGAGCTGTTTCCAAGGCAGGGCGGTCGGTCCTTCCTTGACGGCGAGACATTGGATCTTACGATCGTTGACGATGAGCAAATCGTCCTCGGCGACGGACGGCGACGACTTGGCGCTGGCGGCACTGCCGTGAAAGCGACCTTGGGTCGAATCGTACTTGAGCAAATAGGCGAGATTGTCGGCGGGCACGAGATCGTTGACGGCCACCACGTCGAGTTCCTTGCCGAGCAAGCCCTGCTCCACCAGAGCGCGAAAGACGAGACGCCCGATGCGTCCAAAACCGTTAATGCCAACTTTGACTGCCATCGAAAACTCCTTAGAAGCGATCGGCTATCAGCTATCAACCATCAGCCGGAACCCCTGCCCGTCTGCCGAATAGCCACAATCCACTCGCTTTACTAGCCGATAACGTACAAGTTCGCACTCGGAATTCAAGCCGCTCGATCGCGGCTCGATCTCCCCAAACATCGACGGCGAGGGTGGAAAAACTCGCTGGCTTGGGTTACTTGGATCGTGGAAGGGTCGTCGGACGGTTCAGAGATTCGAGCAATTGCCGCGCGCGAACATCTTGGGGTTTGAGGCGGATGGCTTCGCTCAACTGTTCGATGGCGACCTCTCTCTCGCCTCGTTCCGCCAAAAGCTCTCCCAAGTTGATGCGGGCCTCGGCGAATTGGGGTTTGCTGGCAAGCGCCGAACGGTAGGCGGCGATGGCACCCGTATTCTCGCCTCGCTGTTTCAGACACACTCCCAGGTTGTACCATGCGAGAGCGTGGTCCGACTTCAAACGAGTTGCCGTCCTGAAAAACGGAATGGCGCTCGCAAACTCTTTTCGCTCCGACATAACGACACCGCGATAAAACTGTCCCTCGACTGAGTTCGGATCGCGTTCGACGGCGATGCGTAAAGCCGCCTCCGCGTCATCGAGATTGCCGATGGCGAGATAGGCTCTCCCCAGAAGCACCCACGCCCAGCTCGATTCGGGATAGTCTTCCACGGCTTGGCAGAGGAGGGGAATGGCTTCGTCCGCGCGATTTTGCTGCAACAATGTTGAAGCATGCGTGACAACTTCGAGATGTCCCACAATCATCATCTGGATGGGTTCGGCGAGCGAGTCCGGCCAAGGCTCGTCGTTGGGCAAAGATTGGGCTTCGCGTAACGCCTTCTCGGCGGCGGCGCGATCGCCGCGACGTTGTTGCACCTCGGCCAAAAAAGTGTGGGCGGCCTTGCGCGTCCGCGAATCGTCGAGCGCTTGGGTTAGATGCTCCAGACACGCCGATAAATCGTCGGTCTCAAAGGCAATTTGCGCCACGCCAAGATGCGCTCGACTATGGTTCGGAGCGCGTTCGAGAACGGATTCAAAGAGCGTGCGCCCCTCGTTCCATTGGCCACTTTGGAACAGCAGATCGGCAAGAAAAAGACGCGGTTCTTCGTATTCTGGAGCGAGAGCCAAAGCGCGGCGGAGGCTATCGATGGCCTCTTTCGGGTTGGAACGCCGCAACACCATTGCTCGATAGTAAGGCCAGCGGGCGTCGCGCGGATCGAGTTGTTCGGCGCGAATGAGACAGACGAGCGCTTCATCGCGGAACTGATGGGCCAACAGAATCATCCCAAGACGTCCCCAAGCGCGTGACGAATCGAGATTCCTTTCCACTTCGACTTGCGCCTTCTCGACGGCGCGCCACACCGCTGGATCGACGCCTCGCGGGTCGAGAACCGGAGGCCGTAGGGGCGGCGCGCGATGCCTCCACTGCCACGTCCACGCCCCGATACAACCCAGCACCACCGTGAGGAGGATCATTGGGAAAAAGCGCTTCATGGCAGCGGGGTTCCTTCACCCTGAGAAAGCGAGATCACTCGATCGACCGGGATCGGTTCGCCGGTGGCGAGCTTGCGAAACTCCTCGCGCGAGCCGTCGGGCCAGGCGATCTCAATGGCATCGACGGAGTCGACCGTTCCGAGACCGAAGTGTCCTCGTGGATCGCCGCTGCACAAATATCCTCGAGCTGGATTCAACCACCGCACCCAACGCTTTCCCTTCGATCGCACCGTGACGACGGCTCCGTAGGCATCGCGTCGCCGTTTCGCATCCCAGGCACGCACGCTCAGCCAATGTCCGCGCGGCGAGGCGACGTTTCGATACACCCGAACCGAACCGGCCACGGTGGTCGCGATCAGATCGAGCGCCCCGTCGTCGTCCAGATCGACGGAGATGAGACCTCGCGAGACCGCGCCATTCCCAACAAAATCCGGGTCGGAGTCGGAACGATCGAGGAATTGACCGTTCGTGGTTCCGCGCCACAAGCGATTTGGCTCGGCGAATCGGGACCAATAGGGACCGAGAATCGATTCATTTCTCGAAGGACCGAGGTAGACGCGGCCGTTGACGACGGCGAGATCGAGCAAACCATCGCAATCGAAGTCGTCGAGTACGACGCCGAACCCCGTGCCGCGCATCGACGCCTCGACCGTCCCCGAGGCCAGCGACCGATCCCGAAAGGAGCCGCGCGGCCCCTGACGCCATAGGGTATTCGTTTCTTCGGTGAGATGGGTGACGAACACATCGAACAAACCGTCGCCATCCACGTCGCCCCACGCCACTCCCATGCCCGCCTGTGCCAGACCCATGTTATTGTAAGCCAATCCGCGCAGCATGGCCTCTTCCACGAATCTCCCGTTCTTCCGATTGATCCACAATCGATTGGGCTTACCGTCGTTGGAGACGAAGATGTCCGGCCAACCGTCGCCGTCGAAGTCGGCGCAAGCCACACCCAGGCCCGGCCCCGGCACGGTCGACAAGCCGGACGAGACGGTAACGTCCTCGAAATGAACGACGCCTCGCGCGTCGCTTCCGAGATTGTGAAATAGCTTGGTCACGGTTCCATCGAACGAACTGGGGCCACAGTAATCGCGCTGGCCGCGCGCGTTCGTACATGGCCGCGAACCGTCGTAATCGACGTAATCGACCACGACGAGATCGAGCCAGCCGTCGCGGTCGTAATCGAAAAAGGCCGACGAGGTTCCCCACAGAGGGCTATTTAAGCCCGCTCGTTTGCCGATCTCGGTGAAGGTGCCGCGGCCCTCGTTGTGAAACAGCCGGATACCCCCGTACTGCGTTACCAACACGTCGGGTCGGCCATCGTTGTCCACATCGCCGACGGCCACTCCCATGTTGAAACCGCCGAAGTCCAAGCCGGAACCCTTGCTCACATCCTTAAATCGACCGCCCGGCAGCTGTTTGAATAAACGATTTGTCGAAGCGGCATCGGGACCACCGTTGGTTAGCAGATAGAGGTCGTGTAGACCGTCTCCGTCGCAATCGAAAACCGCTGCCCCAGAGCCAACGATTTGTGGAAGAAAATAACTTCCCGTAGGTCCGGCATCGTGAACAAAGTCGATGCCGGTCTCCGCGGTGATGTCGCGGAACCATGCGGGTTCCGCGGGTTTGACCGTTTCGAGAGCCGGAGGCGCGGTGGGTTGACAGGCGATCGCGCCGCACAAGAGTCCAAGCGGTAACAGACGCCGAAATAGAATAAAATGATGTCGAACGTCTCGTATCGTCATCATTGTACCATTACCGATCTTTTAACTCGATGTTAAAATCTTGCGAGCCGGGTTTGACATCGTAGGACAAACCGCTTTCCTCGACAGTGCTATATTTGGTCGGCACATAGACCGTCTTGCGGTCGGAGCGAGGCATATCCATGCCGTTCGGACCTTTCATGTTCGGCAATTGCTCCGAGCCGAAGATGCCTTGAACGCTGATTTTGACGCTGCCGGTCGGCACTCCGATCACGGTGTAGCTGCCGTCTTTGTCGATGGGAGAACTCTTGGCGGTGGTGTTCTCTCCTTGGGGAAAGAAGTTGACATAGCCGCCAGGCACGGGCTTACCGTCGAGGAGAACCTTGCCCGCAACGGTTCCCGTTCGAGCGCCGCAGCCGCTCGCCGATAGAAGAAGTAAGACCGCGGCCAGGCGACACAAACACACGGAACGGGACGATCGCATGGTTTCTCCGAAAGTAAGGAGTGTCGGGGCGAGCGGTGCGGATCGCGCCGAACGCTCGCCCGTCGGACTCGTCGGTTACCAATCTTGTGGCATGGGAATGCCATCGTTGGGCACGGTGGCGACCCAGAACGTGTAGGGGCTGATGCCTTGGCCAAGGAAGCGAATGCTGCCGTCGGCCATGCCAACGTTCATCCCCCCCGTGTGAGAACTGGACGCCAGCGATGGATTGCAATTGCTCTGCCACGGATTGGGGGATTGCTGCCAGGTCTGCGGGCCGGTGACGGCCACGCCGTAAACTGGCGACAAGTACGGATCCCATCCCCAGGCCCACATATTGCCGCCACCGCCGCAACCGGCGTACTTCTCGGCGTAGAGGATGGTGTTGGAGGTTCCATCGGTAAACGTGGCCGGAATTTGAGCGTGTCCCATCCAATTGCCGAAGCTGCCGTAGGCGAAGACTTGAAAATTACCGGCATAGCAGCAATCGCCCTGTCCCCAGTTCGTTCCGCCCCATTGCGTCGAAGCCGCTTTGCCCACGCTGGGATCGGACGGACAGATAAACGTTTTAACGCGACGATTGCCTCCGTTGCTCGGAATGTTGATGGCGAAAATTCCCGCGCCGTTGTAGGTGGTTGAGAAGTTAAGCAAATTCTGTTGTTCGATAAAGGCGAGAATTTGGGTCATTTCGGTGCCGCCGATCCCGCTGGGTATGTTGGGATTGCCGGAACCGGGTGGCCAAGCCGTCGCTTGAGGAAGGGACTTGTAGACATCGTTGAAATTGTGGACCGCCAATCCCAGTTGTTTGAGATTGTTACTGCACTGAGAGCGAGCGGCGGCCTCGCGAACTTTTTGTACGGCCGGTAAAAGCAGGCCAATGAGAATCGCAATGATGGCTATCACCACCAACAATTCGATCAGCGTGAAGCCACGCTTCCGCATCGATAGAACGAACCTTACCATGAATCGAATCCCCTTCAAAAAAGATGAGATGGAAAGAACGAACGACGCTCTTTCAAAGGGTACCGCAAATCGACTACATCGTGGGGGCGGCGGTGCCGCCGGTTACTCAAAAGGATCGAGGAATATATACCCTCCATTGACGAGGTTTATTTGTCACTTTAATTCGACGTTATGATCTTGCGATCCAGACTTAATCTCGTAGCTCAATCCGCTTTGTTCCGTGGTGCTGTACTTCGGCGGCACAAACACCGCCTTGCGATCCGAGACGGGCATCTCCATGCCTTTGGGTAGGTTGGAGTTCGGGATCTGGACGGAGCCTGCGACGCCTTGAACGGTGATCTTCGCGGTACCGACGGGTACGCCTTTCACCGAATAGCTTCCGTCTTCGCCGATCGGACTGGTCTTCGCGGTCGAGTTTTCACCGGAGGGGAAGAAATTAATGTACCCGCCGGGCACGGGCTTACCATCCAGAAGCACTTTACCCGATACGGTTCCCGTCTTCCCGCTGCCGCACCCGCTCGCCAGCACGAGCAGCAGAGGCAGCACGATAGAACGCCTCGAACAAACGAGATATGTTACCGACCTCATAATTCCTCCACAATACAGACAGATAAAGTGGCTGCTAACAACCCCCTCAATTCGTGACCCGAAGCGTCGTTGAGGGGCGATGGAGTTTCCATCCCTCCCGACAAGATACCTTCTGGACTGGTTCGCCGACAAGAGCGAGGCAACTTTTGTCCTCCGCGCGGCGAATCACCAATCGGAAGGCAGAGGCAAACCGTCCGATGGATTCGTGGCAAGCCAAAACGTAGTGGGACTGATGCCCTGCGCGAGGAAACGAACGCTGCCGTCGCCGAGACTGACGTTGATTCCGCCGGTATGAGGGCTCGACGCCAGAGTCGGATTGCAATTGCGCTGCCACGGATTGGGAGACTGTTGCCATGTCTGGGGGCCGGTGACGGCGGCGGCGTATACGGGTGACAAGTACACATCCCAACCCCACGCCCACAGGTTGCCGCCGCCGCCACATCCGGCGTACTTTTCGGCGTAAAGAATGGTGTTGGAAGTGCCGTCCGTCAACGAGGCCGGGAATCGATGTCCTCCTTGCCATCGTGGCAGCGGTAGTCCGAAGACCTGATAATTCCCCGCATAACTGCAATCGCCTTGACCCCAGTTCGTTCCGCCCCATTGCGTCGAAGCCGCTTTGCCCACGCTGGGATCGGACGGGCATACGAACGTCTTGACGCGACGGTTGCCCCCGTTGGTGGGTACGTTGATCGCATAGTACGTTCCGTTGAACGATGCGTTGAGCAAATTCTGTTGTTCGATAAAAGGCAGGATCTGAACCAGTTCCGTGCCGTACACCTGTCCTTGCTGTCCCTGCGCCCCGTTGTTGTACGGTAACCAGCCATTTGCCGGTGGAAGCATCGTCTCATGGGTGTCCGCGAAATTGGCTGTGGCCAAACCCAACTGCTTGAGATTGTTGCTGCACTGAGCGCGGGCGGCGGCCTCGCGTACTTTTTGAACGGCGGGTAACAGAAGGCCAATAAGGATGGCAATGATCGCAATGACTACCAAAAGTTCGATGAGCGTGAAGCCTCTCCACCGGTGAAATAGACGAATCAACATAATTTCACCTATCGTTCCAAAGAAAAACGTCGTATAAGACGGACCACAAGAAATCTATTTACAGCGTATACGAATCCATCGGCCCTATCCTACCATCCATTGAACGGTGATTCAACCAGATTGTGAGAACGGTTGACGCTCGGACGGCCCGACCATCTTTTCGCCGAAGCCGCCTTGTCGCACATCGAAACGATGTTGGACGGCCGTGAGTCGGAGCGAATCAAGACGATCGGGATGGGGAGATCGATAAAACCGAGTGGTTTTTATCGATCTCCGAAGGCTCAGCCCGGTTCGCCGAAGTTTCTTAGTCCCGGTAGAATCCCTTGCCCTCCGAGGCCAGTTGACGCATCTGCTCGGTGGCTTGGAAACGGAGTCCGAGGGATTCGTAGCGTTTCAGCTTTTCCAGCACGTTGGCCAGTCCGAGAGCGTCGGCCCAGCGGAGGATTCCACCGCGGAAGGGCGGGAAGCCGATGCCCAGTATCAAACCCATGTCCACGTCGCCGGGATCGCGGACGATGCCTTCGCTTAGGACGCGGCTGGCCTCGGTCAACATCGGTAGAAATAGACGATCCGTTAACTCTTCATTCTCGAATTGTCTTTGGCCGGTGCGGCACTTGGCCAGGATCGAGTCGAGGGCAGGATCGTCGAGGCCGCGCGAGCCTTTGATGTAGCTATAGAAACCCGCGCTGGACTTTTGCCCCAAGCGACCGGCTTTGACGAGTTCGTCGAGAATCTTCGTCGGCGCGGCCCGGTCGGCGAAGGCG
Organism: Planctomycetota bacterium; assembly: GCA_021781415.1. Classification (GTDB taxonomy): domain Bacteria; phylum Planctomycetota; class Planctomycetia; order Gemmatales; family Gemmataceae; genus JAJPHU01. The sequence goes on along the minus strand of JAJXWW010000221.1, from coordinate 35,718 downwards.
GTGTTGATGACGCGCCCGGCATAGAGCGATGTATCCAGACCGACGAGATCGTTGAGCGTTATCGGTCCCATCGGCATCCCGAATGCCATCGCCGCTTTGTCGAGGGCGCGCGGACTCGCTCCCTCTTGCAACAACACCAGCGATTCGTTGAGGTAGGGGAACAAGATGCGATTGACGAGAAAGCCCGGACAATCGCGGACGACGATCGGAGTCTTGCCGATGCGTTTGGCCAAGGCGACGAGCGAGACGACGGTTTCATCGCTGGTCTTCTCCCCTCGGATCACTTCGACCAACTGCATGCGATCCACGGGATTGAAGAAGTGCATTCCGGCGAAGGTATCGGGATGTTCGACCGATTGGGCCATGCGCGTAATGGAGATCGTCGAAGTGTTGGAAGCGAGGATCGCTCCCGGTCGCAAGAGCTTCTCCACTTGGCGATAGGTGTTCACCTTGGCCTCTTCGTTTTCGATGATGGCCTCGATCACCACATCTCGGTCGGCCAAGGCGTTCAGCGTCGTGCTGCTGCTGAGGCGAGCCAGAGCCGTGGCTGCATCGGCGGGCGACAAGCGGCCAATCTCAACCCGGCCCAGCAGGCTCTTGGAGATGTTGCCGATGCCTTTCTCCAGCGCCGCCGAGGCGTTGTCGAGAAGCATGGCGGGAATGCCTCGGCGGATGTGCGCGGCGGCGATGCCTGCTCCCATGATGCCTGCTCCGAGAACGCCAACTTGCTGGACGTTTGTGGGTTGCACGGTGGCGGCATTGACACCGGAGTCTTTCTGCAAACGCTGAGTCATAAAGAACACCGCGATCAGATTGCGCGAGATGGGGCTGCCCACCAGTTGTACGAATTGCTCCGTCTCGGCCTTGAGTCCATCCTCCAGCGGCAGATTGCAGCCTCGGAAGATGGCTTCCAGCGCCGCCGGCGGAGCCGGATATTTTCCGCTCGTCTTGGCCAACACCTGCGCGCGGGCAACGGCGTAAGCGAACGATTGCTGCTCCTCGCTCAGCCCGACCGGCTGTCGTTTGCGTTGGCGGAGCGTCTTCCATTCGTCGGATTTCCGCGCCTCTTGGATCAACCGTACTGCTTCCTCTTGAAGACGTTCGGGCGGCACGGCATCGAAGACGAGACCGATTTGACGGGCGCGGTCGGCCTTGGCCGGCTCTCCGGAGCAAATCATCTCGGCGGCCAGCGATGGCCCGATCAGTCGGCTCAGGCGCTGCGTCCCGCCCCAGCCGGGGATAAGCCCGATCTTCGTCTCCGGCAGTCCGATTTCTGTCTTCGGATGCGTGCCGGCCAAACGATAATCGAACCCGAGCGCCAATTCCAAACCGCCGCCCATGCACGCACCGTCGATGGCCGCGACAGTCGGATAGGGTAGATTCTCGATGGATGCGACGAGATCGAGGCCGCGCTTCACCATTTTGCGCGCCGTGTCGGCGTCTTGTGGAGCGCTGCCGAGTTCGCGTAGATCCGCGCCGGCGATGAAGATGCCCGGCTTGCCGCTGCACAAGATCAAGCCGTGCAGTTCGGCGCGTGCTTTAAGCTGGGCCACCATTGCTTCGAGTTCGCCGAGCATCGCTTGACTCAACGTATTGGCGCGGCTGCCCGGTTGATCGAGCGTCAACAAGGCGATGTCGCCGTTGAGGATTTCCAAGCGGAGAGCGGGCTGCGTCGGTTGACCCATCGTCGCGTCCTTTCGTGCTGGTAACGTAAGTGGCCGGATGAAAGGTGAGTTTATGCGAAAAGGCAGTGAGGGCAAAGCCGGTTTGCATCGCGGCGAGCTAGGATCGACTACCCGAGGAAGGCCAAAACCGAAGGGCCGATGCTTCCCTCGGCGAGAAAAGCATCGGCCCTTCCGTTCCAGACTTCAGCGCTCCGTGGTCGGAGTCCAACTCAACTCCGTTTGCCGTTGAGCGGACGATAGATGCGTTGGCCTTGCGGACTGATGCTCGGCACATAGCCGTTGCAGTCGGCCCGGCCCAAGAGGTCGTCGCTGCCCTCGACGGGACGGCCAGCCATCGCGGAATACAGTTCGCGCGTCGTGAGACCCGCTTTTCTTCCGCGAGTAATCAGAAGTTGATAGTGCGTGTTCAAGCCCATGATCGTTGCCTTCTCTTTACCGGTTTCCGTGGCCTCATGCGCTCTCATGCTGCATCCGTCGCAATCGTTCTAATTCCGTTACTTATTAAAAATAGCATATTCCATGCCGGTTCGCTCAGTCGCACGGAATTGTCGGAGCGATTCTCTGGAACCGTTGTTCCAAAAAGGAGTTACGACGGATTACTGAATGACCGCACTCGTTTCTATCGACCCCGATCGTTAACGAACTGAAACGCTCGACGCGGAATCGGACAAGTCGATGTTCATTTTCATACACATCGCAGCGAGAATAGGAGATACTCGTTACAGCGGAGGCGAGAACACTTGCTCGAACACGAGCGTTTCATCGTTGGGCCATCGCTTCCGGCGAGCGACCTCGGGCCAGAACCGACGATACCAGACGCGCAGCCGCAAACGTGTCATAGGGCGAGGATAGGCAAAATGGCTCTCCTCGACTCGTCCGGGGACGAGGCGCGTGTCCAACGGCGGTTCGGGAGCGGCAAGCCAGAACGGGGCCGGTGTACGGCCCTCCATGTCTTTTAGCACCCGCGCCAGCAATCGACCGGGACGGCCCGCCAGTTTCTCGCCCGCCAGCGACGGTAAAATCGGTCCTTCAAAAGGCTGCAAGGCGCGACCGTCGGAAGTGAATCCTTCGACCGAGAGAACGAGATGGCGGTCGATGAATCCGGTCGGGAGACTGTGGCCTACTCCCTCGCTCCACAATCGCACGCACGCTCGCACTCCCGTTTCGCCGCGCTCCAGTTCCACCGTGGCCTTGACGGCACGGCGGAGCATCGCCTCTTGGCTCCCGTCGAAGAAGCGATGATTGTGCAGGGTTCGCGGATCGCGGTCGAGGCCGCCGTGGCCGGGAGCGAGGTTCGTCATCCTTCCGGACGGTTTCATGTGGCAATCCTGGCACTGTACCCCCTGCCGCGCTGAGGGACTGGCTTGCCATTCGGAAAACGTGCTATAAACGTGGACGCCGAAGACGATGCCTTCGTGGCACGAGGCACAGTAGCGGCTATCCCGGTACAACGGAGAATAGGAGTCCTCGCCGCGCGCCACATCGTCGAGCGATCCGAAGAACAGCTGCCCTTCCTTCGGACGCAGCAGCCGCAAATTGAAGCGACCGTGAGACAGACCGAGTTGTCCGTCGGCGACACCCTCGACTTTGTGACAATAATCGCAGTGAACGCCGGACATCGCCGCCCCTCGAAGCTGGCGCAAATCGAACGCCTCGGTCGCGGGGGCATGACACGAAGCACACACCCCCGCACCGTCTGGGTACTCTGTAAGCAATCCCCAGCCCGCATCTGGCTTGCCGTGCCAATCGGTGCCTTCGTACAGATTGCGGAAGTGACGACCCTCGACGGAGCGCGCGTGACCGCTCGACGACCATTCGCGGTAAATCTCGGCGTGGCAGTTGGCGCAGTTTTGGCTTTCGGCGGCGTTTGGCGAGGGATCGACCCATTCGTACTCGCTATTGTCGGTGCTCGGCAACGGCTTCAAGCGGATCGATGGAAACGAGGGCGAGTCCGAGCCTCCGATAAAGTAGCCTTCTTTCCACGCGGTCGCGCGCCGTCCGGCAACCCGAGGTGACAGCCGAAATCGTCCGCGGCCATCGCTGCGCGAGCAGATACTTGTGCCCTGCAACCGAACGTGCGTGCCAGGAACCCCACCGCCATCGTCGAAAACCCGCCCCTCCAGGCACGAGGGTGCGGGATCGGGCAACGCCAGCAACGTCATCGCTCCCAACATGGCCACGAACAGCGTCAGCGCGACACGCGAGGCCCATCCCATTGCATTGCTCCGAGAAAAGGGAGAAAGTGGCTTCGACTCGTTCACCCAAGACCGATCCACTTTTTACCGATTCGCCGTTCTCCGTCGAGCTAAAGAGCGTTCTGTTACAACGACGACCGTTCTTCGACGCGATTATTCTACGTTCACCCCCTTTCGGAGGAGCGGTTCCGTTTGTACGTCGTGTGAGCGATCCCTTCATCGTTTGGTGAATCGGGTTCCGCGACACGAACGGCAAACCGGCGTGTATGATTGTCAATGGGGGAACTACCGCGATACCTCGCTCGATCCTTCGTTGTCCTCGTGAATCGTTCCGCCCGCAGGAAGGCTCTCCGATGGGGATATTTGAATCTCAGACAATTGTCGTGAAGCGCGACGGCGATGGTGCGGTCGATGTGGTCCTCGACGTGCCGGATCGAGCCGTGAACGTCTTCAATCGCCAGGTGATGGCCGATCTCGATGCCGCGCTCGACGCCGTTTCCGCTAGCAAAGCCCCCCTTGCGGTGATGCGAAGCGGCAAGAAGAACGGCTTCATCGCCGGAGCGGATTTGCAGGAGTTTCTTTCGATCCAAGACGTTGCCGGCGCGCAGGCGATCTCGACGGCAGGCCAGAAGCTGTTCGACAAGTTGGCCGCGCTGCCGATGCCGACCATCGCGGCCATCAGTGGCCCATGCTTGGGCGGTGGCTTGGAGTTTGCCTTGGCTTGCGATTATCGGTTTGTCTTCGACAAGCCCAGCACGCAGCTCGGTTTTCCAGAAGTCGAGTTAGGGCTGTTGCCGGGTTGGGGCGGCACGCAGCGCTTGCCGCGCATCATCGGCATCGAACGCGCCTTGAACGTGATTCTCAACCGCGAAAAGTTGAACGCGCGTGCGGCCTACGATTGGGGATTGGCCGACGCGATTGCCGCAGACGAAGAGCAGTTGCGCGACGCTTTTGCGCGTCTGACCGCGCGGGCCATCGGCGAAGGCAAACGCCGACTCGACCGGCTGCCTTTGCGAACGTGGCGACAACGACTGCTCGAATCGAATTCCTTCGGGCGTCGCATTCTTTTCAGGGTGACCGAACGGCTCATGCGTCGCAAAGTGTGCGACGATATGCCGGCTCCGTACGAAGCGCTCGAAGCGCTGCGTGTCGGCGTCCATCACGGGATGACGGCGGGCCTGGCCTACGAACGTACCGCCGCGGGAAGACTCGCCGTCAGTAACGCTTGCCGCAATCTCATCGGTCTGTTTTTTCAGATGCAAAAGCGAGACAAACTGCCCGAAGAGTTACGCGGAGCGACTCCGATGAAAGTGCAGCGCGTCGGCGTGGTCGGCGCGGGCACGATGGGTGCGGGGATCGCACAATTGGCGGCATTCAAAGGGTTTAAGGTCGTGGTGCAGGAAGTGAGCCAAGCCGCGCTCGACGCTGGCATGGAGCGCGTCAAAGGCCTCTTCCGCAAAGCCGTCGAACGCCGCGTGTTGACGGAGCCGGAATCGGTGGAGCGCCTCGCGGCCATTCAGGGCACGCTGAAATGGGAGGGTTTTGAGAGCGTCGATGTCGTCGTTGAGGCGGCTCTGGAAGATCTGGAGGCGAAACGAGCCGTTTTCCGCGAAGTGGAAGCGCGCGCCCGCTCGGCGACAGTGATGGCGACGAACACCTCGTCGCTTTCCGTCGATCTGTTGCAACGAGGATTGGCGCACCCCGACCGCGTCGCCGGGCTGCACTTTTTCAATCCCGTACACAAAATGCCGCTCGTCGAGGTCGCCCGTGCGTCGGCTACCAGCGATGCCGTCTTGGCGACACTGACCCAGTGGGCGATCCAACTGGGGAAGCATCCGGTTGTCGTCCGCGACAGTCCTGGATTCGTCGTCAATCGCATCCTCATGCCGTATCTCAATGAAGCGGTTCTCCTCGTCGGCGAAGGGATGAAGATCGAACGGGTAGATTTCGTCATGAAGCGGTTCGGCATGCCGATGGGTCCGTTGGAATTGCTCGATCAGATTGGTCTTGACGTGGCCGCTCATGTCGCGGATTCCATGCGTCCAGTCTTGGCCGGTCGCTTCGAGCCGAACGCGGCGTTCGAGAAAATGCGTCGCGCCGGTCTTTTGGGACAAAAGTGCGGCCGCGGTTTTTATCTCCACGGCAAGAAGAAACCGCAAGTGAACGGACAAGTGCAAGAACTGCTGCGAAGCGAACGAACGCCGTCCGATGCCCTTTCCCTCCCGGAGGCGGCCCGCGCGACGGAGAACCGCGAGCGCATGGTCTTGTTGATGTGCAACGAGGCCGCATTGGCCTTGAGCGAGAAGCTGACGGCGACTGCGGCATCAATGGATTTAGCGATGGTACTCGGCACCGGCTGGGCACCGCATCGAGGCGGTCCCCTTCGATACGCCGACGATCGCGGCTTGGCCGATGTGGTGCAAGCTCTTGCTGCCCTGGCTTCTCGACGGGGACGCCGGTTCGAGCCGTGCGATGAACTGCGACACCGCGCGGAAACCAACGCCTCGTTCACACGCGGTCCACACGACGGTTCGCGGAGGAGTTTATGAATCGAACCCGATAATCCGAACGAGCGGTAAGACGCGACCTCGCCCTAGGACGGCTCGTTCAAAGTTTCTTCTTGGAATGGGTGGATGGATTATCCCTCTTACGATGTCGTGGTTGTGGGTGCCGGTTGTGCGGGGTTGACGGCCGCCCTCGGATTGGCGCGATCGGGGTTCGCCGTCGCCGTCGTCGAGGCTTCGGACGTAGGTGCTTTCGGAGCGCTGGGTGAGGTCTGCTTCGCCGAGACCTTGGCGGAGCCAGACCTGCTCGGAGAGGAAGGCGTTCGAGCGCTGGCCTGGGAACGACGGTTGATCGAGAGAGGCGGCTTCCTCACCGATGGGTCGCGCATCGCAGGCAATATCTACCGCGACGCAGACGCCTTTCGCCACTGTTACACCGTGCTGCGTTCTCGGTTCGATCCATCTCTTGCCGACTGCGTTCTTCAATCCGGCGTCGTGCTGAAAACGCAAACCACGGTAGAGAGTCTCATCCGTGAGGGACGACGCATCGTCGGCGTGGCCACGTCGCGCGGTCCCTTTTATGCGAAACTGGTCTTCCTGGCAGAGGGGGACGCCGGACATCTCGTCGGACGCGAGGGACTCGACCGTTTCACCGAATCGCGCGAGAATCCGAGTTTTCTTTATTGTCTTCAACAAATCATCGAAATGCCTACCGGCGAGGTCGAAAGTCGATTCGGTCTCGGTGCCGACGAGGGGTTCGCCTACGATCTCCTGTTGCGCAACCCAAGCATTTCGCGGCGGAACGCGCGCGGCATGTTGTGGAGCAATCGACGGGGACTGACCGTAAGCATCGTCCTCCCGATGTCGAGTCCGCGCCGTGGGTTTCACGGCGAGCCGAGACAGCTTCTCGACTGGCTCGTGGACATGCCGGCTCTGCGACCGTGGCTGCGCGACGGCGTGCGCGGGATGTGGTCGGCGTCGTTGCTACGCGCGGGCGGCTGGCGCGACGTGCCCTACCTCGTCGAAGACGGATTGGTGGTCGGCGGCGCGGCAGCGGGTTTGGGCGTCGATTTCCCCGTCGTCAACAGCATGGGACCGGCCTCGACCACCGGACTGATGTTGAGTCGAGCGGCGCGGCGCATTCGCGCCGAAGGACGCCGTTTCGACCGAGAGGCGTTGCTGCGCCACTATCTCGAACCGCTGCAACAAACGCGCTATTGGCGGAACGTTGAGTTCTTCCATCGTTGGCCCACCTATCTTCGACGCACGCGCGTGCTGTTCGATTCGGGGCTGGATTTGCTCCTCGATTCCTCTGCCGTATGGGGAAGGTCCGGTCGATGGCTGCCCGGCAAGTTTTTCGCTTGGCTGGGCGTGTTGGCGCGCGTTTCTTGGGGACGCTGGGGTAAGTTGCGCGACGATCTCATCCAATTGGGACGCACGCTGCGCCTCCGCGAGGTAACGCCTCGTCCCGCCCTGACGCGCCTGCTACTCGACGGCGCGCTCAACGCCTTCCGCGATCTGGCGCGCCGTCCGCGACCGCATCTCCCGCCGGCCGGCGCTCTGCGGCTCTATTTCCATTCCTCGCGGGAAGACGGACGCGCCAGCGCCGTGCCCCGGTCGTTGCGCCGTTGGTTCGATCGCTTTCGTCCGGTATGGTCGGCGGCGGCACACGGACTATACCAAAACGACGATGCACCCTTATCCGAAAAACTAAAGCGGACAATTACTCTCCTCATAGAGCAAATGAACCTGTTCGATGTTCTCGCCGTCGCCGCCTTGGCCGCTCCGATCGTCGCGCTCAGCACGGCACTCTCGTTGTGGAGATACGCCTTCGGACGTGTTCGTCGCCGTGGATCGATCGCCGATACCGCCCAGACCGAGAGAGCGAACGGCGAGTCGCCGACGATCTCGCGGCCCCATGTCGCCGGCGCGGCTCCTCTCATTCACATATTGTGGCGGTCCACGCAACCGGCACAACAAGCCGTTGCCGTCCACGACTTGCCGAACCTTTGCCCCGGCGGTGTCTTCGAGATCGCGGGTTCGCCGCCGATGGGCGTGACTGTCGCCGTGCGCGCGGAGCGCTGCGTCTATTGCGAGGCCTGTTGGCGATGGAATGCTTCCGTCGATTGGGGCCGCGGCGATTTAACTTCGTCCTCGTCCGACACCGCCGCAACCAATTCCCACGAGCCGCGGAGCGAACTCGAAGCACTCCTCGAACGGCTCGAACGGAAATTGCAAGCCTTCCAAGCGTCGCTGCGCCAGGGATCGGCGCTCGTGGACCGCCCTCGCAACGACTACCTGGAAATGTTAGCGCGATTTGCCCATCAATTGACTCTTCGTATCCAAGAAATCGTCGAAGAACGACACGATACGACCGAGAGGGGCAAAAGGGCACTCGAAGTGGCCGCGGATCTCGTGGCTCGCGCCGCCGACCGGACGCGCCGCGTTTGGGAAGGCCGCTTCGCCTGGGCTGTCGCCGATGGCAACCTGCTGAGACAACATCATTTGACCGAACTGCGCCGCCTGTTCGCCTTGCCAGCTTACTCCTCTCGAACCCCGGCGATCGAATCTCGGATGTGGAGCGACGACCGATTCGTCGAAGTGGATTCGCCGATGCCCCACGATGCCGTCGGCATTCATCTCCTCGCGGACATCGCCGCTCGACGCTATCTGCTGGAGGAACGAACGGATCTCGATGTTGCCATCCTCGAACCAGCGAGGCGCGAATTACTTCTTGCTTGTCTTGAGGAGCAGCGCGAGGAACGGAACGAAGGTGTCCGCGAATGGAGTGCTTTGCTCGGACGCCAAGCGCTGGAATCGCCTACCATTCAATCGCCGAGCTACCAGGAAACGTATCGACGACACGGCATTCGGTTGCTCGCCGATGTCGATGCGGCTCGGCATCTCCTCGATCTTCCCGGCGATTGGGCGCCCCTGGAACAGAGCGCCGTTTTGCGATCCGAAAAGCACGAGATTCAAGAATCGGAGAAGCGATTGCTCGACCTGGCAAGCGAGTGGAACGCGGATCGAGACGAGCCTGCGGCCGGTGAAATCGCCGTTGGATTCGCGCGGCAGACGGCGCACCTTTTGGCCGGGAGACAGTTGCTTCTGCGGACCTTCTGCCTTCTGGAGAACGACGACGACGCCGAATTGGCTGTACTCCTCCTGCGCGTTTGGCTCGACAACTCGGCGGCGCGGCTCGACGAGTACATCCTTCGCGCGCGCCATCGCCTACGACCTCCGCCTCAATCGGGAGACCGACCGCTGGTCGAACCCGGATCGGCGGCCCCGGTGCAAACGCAGGCGGAATATCTCGCCGTTCCAGACACCTACCGTTCGGGCGATTTTCTGCTCGTGCCCATCGACCTGTTGCAACCGCGCTTACTACCGGAGATGGGCGGTAAGGCGATGCCGACTATAGATGAGTGTGAAGATAGAAAAAATCGCGATAGTGGCGCGGAGGATTATCAATCGACCCTCGAGAGGTTATATCTGTTGGAAGCGGTAACTGTAGAGATGGCGGGACGTAGGCTGCGCGCTCCGTCGGGTAGTTTCGCTCTGGAGGAAGCGTGCGTTCGCTCGGTTCGCGCCGAGCTTCTGTCGACCAACAATTCCCTGCGCGATCGCTGTGCCATCCTTCAAGCCCTGACCCACGATGTGGTGCCGCGCTGGGTGCGCGACGAATCGACTCCCAAGTTGCGAAACCTGGAACGCGACGTATTGGAGTTGGAAGCGCTCAAGGCCGAATTTCGCAAGCGCTTGACGGCGGCATGGCAATTGTTCGGCGAAGCGTTGGGGCGCAACGCCGACGTGCAAGCAAGCTGTTTCGCATTGGCCGAGGCAGCGGCGTGGTTGAAAGCCGCCGACAGCGCGCTGGGCCGCATCGCCTGGATCAGCCGGCTCTGCCAAGTCGAGGATGGCGAAGAACCCGCGGCGCGGCAGGAACTCGGTCGCCGCGCGCTGGCTTACTGCTACGCCGAAGTCCGCGATCGTCTCTTTCGCTTCGCGGGCGATCTCGCTTCTCTGCGTCGAGGATACTATGTCCCACACGTCCACGCCATCGGACTTCTGTTGCATCGTCGGGCGCACCGTCACGACGCGACGCCGTCTCCGCGATAATCGAAAAAAATGTCCGCTTCGGTTCCGCTTTGCTCCCGTCCGTGACGTAGAATAAATAGGACGAGGCAACGAGAAAAGGAGGCACCGATGGCTCCTTTAGAGGCCACGGCGAACCAGCCGAGTCAGACGGCGAACCTTGAGGTTCACACTTACGATACTTTGGCCTCCGCCAATCGGCTGTGGGTGAGGGGGCGGGTGATCGCACCTCTGGAATCCCCGCCGTCGCCGCCGCGCGGCTGGTGGAAAAGAAGAGGAAAAACTCCCCCGCTGGCTTCGTCGCTGCACATTCACACTCACGTTGGCGGCGTTGCGTTTCAAGCCGAAGTGCCCCTTCGCGCCGATGGCTACTTTGAGGCGCAATTTGAAGGCGATCTGCCGGCTGCCCGACGCGGCTGGCGCATGGCTCGTCACGAAATCCACATCGGCGAACAGACGCTACGGGCTTGCAATGTCGTTCTCGCCGCGCCGGTCGCGCCTCCTTCCGGTCTGCTCGTCGTGCTGCCCTTGGACTTTACCTACGACGCGGAAATCGTACATCGTCTGGGCGAATCGTCTCACGCTCGGCGATTGACGGAATTGTTGCGCGCCCTGCACGAAGAACACGGCGACGGTCAGCCCATCTATTATCTGGCTTGCGTCCCGATGGATGCCGCTTCTCGACAGGCCGAGTTAGCCTTGGCGGCGACATCGCTCGGCTGGCCAAGCGGCCCCGTCGTGCCGATGCCGGCCCTCCGAAGCGATGCCGACGACGCTCTGAACGTGGCCGTCGATCGACTTCGCTGGTTGTTCGCTCGACAGCTCGATTTCACGATCGTCAACCGAGAGCCGGCCGCCGATGCACGTCTCCGCGAAGCCATTCGAGAACAGACCGATCGCGCTACCGTCTCCCATTTCGCCGGCGCGTCCGAAGACCCGCGCACGCTACGCATCAACGGCGAGCGGCGCGTCCCCCTGCCGGCGCGGTGGACGGCGCGGCCCATGCGACTGCGATCCGTGCCGCGCCATCCGGTCGTGTTCTGCCACGGTATGCTCGCCATGACCATGTTGCGCATGCAGATTCCGGAAGACACCAACTATTTCTATCATCTACGTCCATTTTTGCACGAGCGCGGCATCGACGCGCTGTATCCCAACGTCGAGCCAACGGGAGGAGTGGTCGAGCGCGCCGAGCAACTCCGCGATTTGATCCGCCAGTGGACCGATGAACCGATCAATATCGTGGCCCACAGCATGGGCGGACTCGACGCTCGACAGCTCATTTCCCATCTGGGCATGGCCGATCGCGTGGTGTCGCTGACGACGGTGGCCACCCCGCATCGGGGCACGGCGGTCGCCGACTGGTTCTGTCTCAATTTCCGCCAGCGCGTGCCGCTGTTGCTAACTTTGGAAGCGTTCGGTATCAACGTCGATGGCTTCCGCGATTGCCGCACCGAGGCCTGCCGACTCTTCAACGAGCGGACGCCCGACTCGCCCAATGTTCGCTACTATTCGTACACTTCCTCCGTGCCGTCGTCGCGCGTGTCGCCGTTGCTGCGCCGCGCCTGGAACATCCTGTCGCCGATAGAGGGAGAAAACGACGGCCTCGTCTCGGTGCGCTCGGCGCGCTGGGGCGAGGTAATCGGTCATCTGTCGGTGGATCACTTCGCTCAAACGCCGGACGGTCTCTTCGTTCATCCGGGAGAGCATTTCGACGCCGTCAATTTTTACTCGCATCTCATTGAGGATTTGGCCCATCGCGGTCTATAGACTCCGCTCGCCCCCGGCAAGTCCGATGGGTGAAATCGCTCTCGCTCGTTTGCCTCCCTCCGGCTATGATAATGCACAGTCGTAGTTTGGAGGGACTAATCATGCGTCGTATCGTACTCCTCGTACTATTGCTTGTCGCGCTTGAGGGTTGCATGAACGGGGTCGCCGAACAGCCGCCGAAACCGAAGGGCGACGCCTTTGCCGCCGACCGCGAGGAGCCGGTCAAGCCCGTCGCTTTCGACCCCAAACGCAGCATGGACTACCTCGAAGCACTGTGCAAGATCGGCCCGCGCATCAGCGGCAGCGATGGCATGAAAAAGCAGCAAGAGATGCTGGAGAAACATTTCAAGGACCGAGGCGGCAAGATAACTTGGCAGCGTTTCACCGCCGCGCAGCGCAGCGATCCGCGCCGGCGCAAAGTCGAAATGGCCAATCTCATTGTTTCGTGGCATCCCGAAAACGAACGCCGCGTCATTCTTTGTTCGCACTACGACACGCGCCCCATTGCCGATCAAGAACGCGATGGGCGCGATTGGCACAAGCCGTTTCTCAGCGCCAACGACGGCGGTTCCGGCGTCGCTCTGTTGATGGAATTGGCGAACCATATGAAAGACACGAAGACCAATCTCGGCGTCGATTTCGTCTTCTTCGACGGCGAAGAATACGTCTTCGAGCGCGACGACGAATACTTCTTCGGCTCAAAACACTTTGGCCACGAGTATCGCAAGTCGCGCGGCAAACCCTATTATGGGGCGGCCATTCTGCTAGACATGGTGGGCGGCAAGAAGCCGCACTTTCCCGTCGATCCCTATTCGTGGGAACACGCCAGCACCCTCGTGCGCACCATCTGGGGGATCGCCGGCGAACTCAAGTGTTCGGCCTTCGATTCGGAGTCGATTGGTGCTTCCATGCTCGACGATCATGTGCCGCTCAATCAGAACGGCATCCCCGCTATCGACATTATCGACTCTAAGTATCCTCATTGGCACACCTTGGCCGACAAGCCGGAAAACTGTTCCGGCGAGAGCATGGAACAGGTGGCCAAAGTTCTCAGCGTGTGGCTACAGCGCGTGAAATAGGGACGTACCCAAGGCGGATCGGCTCCGCGCCGGTCCCAGGAGTTTTAGCCGTGGACTGGACGCAAATCGTATTCGGCGTCGTCTTGGTCCTGGTCTTGCTGTCCACGTCCATTTTTTATTCGGCGCGCCAGATTGTCGCGCTGCGACGCCTGCGCGCGCCCGAAGAAATGTCGCTGGACGATCGTGCCTATCTGCGCAGTCGCGCCCTCCGCCGCTTGTTCACGTCGATGCTCTTGTTGCTGCTCGGCGTGCTTTTGGCCGTCGGCCTCATGTATCTGGAACCGCCCTCTCAACGCTTGGCCGATTCGCTCGACGAACTTCGAGCCCAGGGACAAATCCCACGCATGGATGCCGAACAACGAGGGGTCGCCCGCGCATTCCTGATTTTCTGGATCGTGTTTCTCCTCATCTTGATGACCGTCGTCTTCTTGACGGCTTGGGATTTTTGGTCCACGCGCCGCTACGCCCTGGCGCAGTATCGCAAAATCAGCGACGACCGCCGCGCCATGATCGAACGAGAGATCGCCCGCGTCCGCCATCAACGCAACGGCCATCATTGAGTTTACTCCCATGCGCGTCTTCGTTTTCGAGTATCTGTCGAGTGGCATGGCCGGCCATTCCACCCCGCTTTCGTCGCTCGATGCCGAAGGCGGGGCCATGCTCCTGGCGCTACTCAGCGATTTTGGCTCCCTCAGTGGGGTCGAGACGACGACCTTGCTCGATCCGCGTTGGCGCGAACGAACGGCGCGTTGGTCGGCCAACGTCGAAGCGCACGTTCCTCCGTCGGGTTTGCAACAAGGAATCTACGACACTCTCGCTGCCGAAGCCGACTATTCCCTCGTGATCGCTCCCGAATTCGAGGGCATCCTCGCTCGCTTGGCCGGACGGGTCGAAGCGGTCGGCGGTCGTTTGCTCGGACCTTCGCCGAGCGCTATTCGATGCAGCGCCGATAAGGCTTGGATGCTATCCCGTTGGCTCGAGGCCAAAGTGCCGATACCCACGGCGTCGTCGGAATACCCGCTGGTTTATAAACCGCGTTTCGGGGCCGGCTCACAAGCGACATTTCTGGTCCACAATGACGGCGAAATGGCGCAAGCGGAGCGACGCCGGGTTGAAGAGGATTGGCATGGCGAGATGCTACGCCAACCTTATGTTCGCGGGCTGCCGGCGAGCGTTGCCTTTCTCGCCGGCTCTGCCCGATGGTACGCTTTGCCGGCGGTTGAGCAGCGACTTTCGAGCGAGGGGCGATTCCATTATTTGGGCGGTCGTCTGCCGCTGCCGCCTCGGCTCGATCGTCGGGCGCGGGTGCTGGCGGAGCGCGCGGCGCGGGCGGTCGAGGGTTGGTTTGGATGGTTCGGCGTCGATCTGATTCTCGGCGCGAACGAGGACGGCAGCGAGGATGTCGCCATCGAGATCAATCCGCGTCTTACAACATCGTACCTGGGCCTCCGACGCCTCGCGCGCTTCAACCTCGCCGAAGCCATGCTCGCCATTGCGGCCGACTCCACTCCGCCGAAGTGGGAATGGCATTCTGGACCGATCTCGTTCGAGATAACGCAACCCGAATGAACGACTCCGCCAAATGAGGAGGCGGAGTACGAGGGATTTTGCCATAATATCCTTCAATCGGATCGAAGCGTCCGCGAGTACCGAGGGAGGTATCCGCGCGGGCTTCGTTTCGAGAAGGATACGATTTTTCTGGAAGGGACGGCGATGAACACAACACTCCGAGATGCGATCGAGCGCATCCTGCCGCGCGTGCAGACGCCGGCGGCGTACATGGGCGGCGAATTGAACAGCGTGGTCAAGGATCATCGCCAGGTTCGCGGGAAACTGTGTCTGACCTTCCCGGATACCTATTCTCTGGGAACCAGCCACCACGGTTTGCAAGTGCTGTACACCCTGATGAACGACGATCCGCAGTGGGCCTGCGAACGTGCTTTCACGCCTTGGCTCGACTTCGAGACCGAATTGCGCCGCGCCGGTCTGCCGCTCTACGGTTTAGAGACCTTCACGCCGTTGCATCAATTCGATCTGCTCGGCTTCAGCCTGCAATACGAGGTTTGTTACACCAACATCTTGACGATGCTCGATCTCGGCGGCGTGCCGCTACACAGTAAGGATCGCACGTTCGATCATCCGCTCGTCATCGCCGGGGGACCGGGCGCGCAGAATCCAGAGTTACTCGCTCCGTTTATTGATATTTTCGTCATCGGCGACGGCGAGGAGAGTTTGCCTTGGTTGATGGATCGCTGGATGACGCTGAAAGAGAGAGCGCGAGCGGGGGGCATCAGCCCCCTGAGATCCCGCGCCGATGCGATTGCCGACATCGTTGGCCATACGACTTGGGCCTACGCGCCCATGTTTTACGAGCCGGAGTATCACGCCGACGGGACGCTGGCGGCCATGCACCGCACGCGCTCGGACGTGCCGACGCAAGTAATGGCCTGCACCATCGACCAGGATTTCGACGACATTCCGCTACCGTCCAAGCCCATCGTTTCCTTCGTGCAGACGCCGCACGATCGCATTGCCATCGAGATTATGCGCGGCTGCCCGTGGCAGTGCCGCTTCTGTCAATCGACCGTCATTAAGCGTCCGCTGCGGGTGCGCTCCGTCGAAACCATCGTGCAAGCCGCCCTCGAAAGCTATCGCAATACGGGCTACGACGAGATCAGCCTGCTCAGTCTCAGCACCAGCGATTATCCCTACTTTGAAGAGTTGGTAAATCGCATGGCCGAGGTTTTCGAGCCTTTGGGGGTCAACGTCTCGCTGCCGAGTCTGCGCGTCAACAATCAACTGCGCTCCGTGCCGAAGCTGATGAAGGGTGCGCGCAAGAGCGGGTTGACCCTGGCTCCCGAAGTGGCCCGCGACGACATGCGCGAGCAGATCCGCAAGAAGATCACCAACGACGATCTGTACGAAGGTTGCCGCGAGGCGTTCAAGAACGGTTGGCAGCGCGTGAAACTCTATTTCTTATGCGGTCTCCCCGGCGAGCGCGCGGTCGATCTCGATGGCATCGTGGACATGGCCGAACACATCGCGCACATCAGCAAGGAAGTGACGGGCCGCTACAAGGAGGTGACGGCGTCGGTGTCGAACTTCGTGCCCAAGCCGCACACGCCGTATCAGTGGAACGGGATGCAGACGCGCGAATATCTGCGCTGGGCGGGCGACTATCTGCGCAAGCGCGTTAGGCTGCGGTCGGTGAAGATCAAACAACACGATATCGAATGCAGCCTGCTCGAAGGCATTTTGACGCGCGGCGACCGCCGCGTCGCCCCGGCTTTGGAAGAAGCCTGGCGACGCGGGGCGCGGCTCGACGGCTGGCGCGAATGCTTCCAGCCGCAGTTATGGTGGCAAACCTTCGCCGATCTCGGTATCGATACGGCGTGGTACTCCCAGCGCTCGCGGCCCATGACTGAAGTGTTGCCGTGGGATCACGTCAACGTCAAAAAAGGCCGCGAATATCTGGAAAAGGAGCAAACGCGCAGCTTGCTGCAACTCGAAGTAATGGCGGATGCGACGTGACGCGCCGCCTCTACTTGCCCGCCAAGTCGGAGGGCTTGACTCCTTTTTTGAAACCGCCACCTCGAAACGGCGAGGGTTTGTATTCGCCCACGATGTCCACTTTCGCCTTCTCTGGTATCTTGTCGTCCATCGCCATGGCCCAATACGAGGCGTTGACGAGCAGGCGGCGCAGTCCCTCGCTTGCGAAGTCTTGAGAGGCCCCCATCGTCGTCGTGAAGACGCGGCCGCTCTTGTCGCCGATCTTATAGGTTTTCGTCCAAGCAATCGGCATCATCGGATCGTTCTTCTTTCCTTCCACGGCTGGATCGTTCGGCTTCATTCCGGTGAGAACTTGACCGAGAACGAGCGGCTTGCAATCGCCCGGCAGCGGCAGGGTCACTTTGTACACATCGGTCGGTCCCCAAATATCGCCGTCGTGGATGCCGCGCAGGATGGGATGATTCTTTTCGGACGCAACGACGATGCCGCGCGTGCTTTGTCTCCCGTGATCGCCCCAGTGCGCAACCCAGGTCTCGCCGAGAATGTGCCGGCCGAAGCCGCCGTTCCACTCGCTCCTCCCGCTCCACGAGTAGCGCGCGTAGGTCTTGCTATTGAGGTTGAAAGCGTGCGTTGCCGTGCGGAGTCCGACGATCGGTTTGCCCGCTTCGACGTAATCGACGATATGCTTCATCTGATCGTCGGGAAGGTTGCGAAAGCGCGTGAACAGAACCATCAGATCGGCATTATTAAGACTTTCGAGACCGGGAATGTTGTCGTTCTTGTCGGGGTCGATGGTGCCGTCCTTGGGATTGATGGCGAACAAGACGGTACACTTGAAGCCGTGATGTTCGGCCAGAATCTTCGCCAGTTGTGGCAGCGCTTCCTCGGAGCGATATTCCTCGTCGCCGCTGACCAGTACGATGTGTTTGCCTTTGCCCGGTCCATCTTTCCCTTGGAAAACGATGGAGGAATCGTCGCCCCGAACGTCGGACGGGAGGACGAAGTGATCGAGCGATAGGGCCAAACAGGAAGCCATTAGCGGCACAAATCGGCGCAATTGCATGGTCCGAGCCATGAAGTTTCTCCTCGATTTTGGAATATAATTGTCATTCGATCGCTTCGTCGCCCGCGACAAACAGTTCACTTTGCGGCCACGGAACCGGTCGCGCACCACTCGATGCCGCGAATCATGAGCTTCTGGAAGCCTGGGCTCTTCATGGCTTCGACATCGTGGCCGAGGACGTTTTCGCACACGCGGCCCTTGCCGTAACGAGCCACCCACACGACCGGCTCGTGCTTTCCGCTATTCTTGGGATCGAGGCTCTTATCGGCGAAGGCGGTGGCCAACACCTCGCTGCCGGGCAGCATCACCGAGTTTTGATACAACTCGTCGTTGCTGTGTTTGAACTCGTCTCCCATCCCCTCGGTGATGGGGTGGTCCTTCTTGCGCAGAGTGACGGTGAAGACATGGCGTTTGCCATGGTTGCCTTGTTTGCGCCATCCTCCGGCGATCACGCGCTCGAACTCTTTGTCGAAATCGCTGCCACCGACGAAGGCCGACGAGGCGTGGTGATAGACCAGCAGTCCTTTACCGTTCTTGACGGCGTTGGTGAAGGCGGCTTTGTTGTCCTCCGACCAGCGCGTATCCGGGCCGCCCTTCTTGGTGTCTTTGTAGTTGAGCAAGAAGACATCGTATTTGGCGAGCTTGTCGGGCGTCAGATCTTTGTGCGGTGTTTCGGTGACATCCACTTTCATCCCGGCTTTGGCGAGAAACTCCTTGAGATATGGCGTGGTCGATTTCCAATCGTGGCCGTGATCGCCGGTGATGATGAGCACCTTGATCTCTTTTTTGTCTTCGGCCGCCACGCCGGTTAGGGCCAAAAGCAACAGCGCTGCCGTGCTGGCGGTAAAAAGTCGTCGCATCATGGGAGGAGACTCCTGGGAGAGAAACAGATCCAAACCCGGCAGCTCACGCTGCCGGTTCGCCTCGGCTGACACCCGGCAGCTCACGCTGCCGGTTCGCCTCGGCGGTCACCCGGCAGTTTACGCTGCCGGTTCGCCCTACCAAATCACTACAGGATTCGGATTGAGCTTTGTACGCACCGCTTCGGGGGGTGCGTCGAACGCCTTGAAAAACTCCGGTGTATTGTACAGAGGGCCGAGAATACGGAAGCGCGCCGGCGAGTGAAAGTCGGTTCTCAGGCGTTGGCGTAGAAAGTCGGGACGCATGGCGGCGCGCCAAATCATGGCGTAGGACAGGAAGAACCGCTGTTCGCCGGTGAAGCCGTCGATCTTGGCCGGGGCGGGCTTGCCTTCGAGCGACTTCTTATAAGCGAGATAGGCTATCTTCAATCCACCTAAATCCGCGATGTTCTCGCCCAGGGTCATTTCGCCGTTGATTTTGAGATCGTCGATGGGGACGTAGCGGTCGTACTGTTCGGCGATGGCTTGCGCGCGCTGCTTGTAGACGCGCGCGTCTTCCGGCGTCCACCAATCGCGGAGATTACCCTCGGCGTCGTACTTTCGCCCTTGATCGTCGAAGCCGTGGGTCAATTCGTGTCCGATCACCATGCCGATGGCACCGTAGTTGACGCCGTCGTCCGCTTCCGGGTCGAAGAAGGGCGGTTGCAGGATGCCGGCGGGGAACACGATTTCGTTCAGGCTCGGATTGTAGTAGGCGTTGATGGTCGGCGGCGTCATCTCCCATTGCGTGCGATCGACCGGCTTGCCGATCTTGTCCAGATCGAAGCGGGTGAGAAATGCGTTGGCCTGGAGTGCGTTGAGAACGTAGACGCCGCGGTCCACGGCCAATCCGGAGTAATCGCGCCACTTGTCCGGATGGCCGATCTTCACCGCGATGGCGTCGAGCTTGCGCAGCGCTTCCTCGCGCGTCTTGGGCTGCATCCAATCGAGGTGGGCCAAGCGATGACGCAGCGTGGACTTGACGTTGGCGACCAAGTCCTCGGCTTTCTTCTTGGCCTGTGGCGGGAAGGCTTTTTCGACATACAGCTGCCCCAGCGCCTCACCGAGCGAATGATCCGTGGCCTGCACGATGCGCTCCCAGCGCGGCAGATTGCGCGGCGTGCCGGTCAACACGGTCCCCTTGAAATGAAAGTCCTCCTCCACGAACGGCGAACTGAGCTTGTCGGCGCAGCTATTGAGGAGTTTCCAGCGCAGATAGACTTTCCAATCGTCCAACGGCGTTTCGACGAGCATCTTTCCGACTTCCTTCACGAAGTCCGGCTGAGCGACCGTCAACTCTTTCAACTCGCCCAATCCCAATTCTTTCAGATACGGCTTCCAAGCGACTCCGGGAGTCTCTTTATCCAAGTCGGCCACGCCCATCAGATGATAATTGCGCTGCGGATCGCGCAGATCGACGCGCGCCCGCGATGCCTTGGCCAAGCGCGTCTCGAAGGCGAGAACCGTCTTCGCCTCCCGCGCGGCCTCGTCGCGCTGATCGCCGAGCAATTCGAACATCTTCGTCAGATGAACGAGATATTCGCCGCGTATTTTCTTCAGGCGCGCGTCGTCCTTGAGGTAGTAATCGCGATCGGGCAAACTCAATCCGCCTTGCGACATCTCGGCGATGACGCGCCGGCTGTCCTTCAAATCCGGCGTCGAGGCAAAATCGAAAGCGGCGAAGCATCGAAGGAGGTGCAGCCGCGCCAACGCCGGCAACAGATCTTTCGCCTCCTTCACGGCGGCGATTCGGGCCAATTCGTCCTTCAGCGGCCGAGAACCCTCTGCTTCGATCTTTCGTTCGTCCATGCCGCTCCGATAGAATGCGGCGACTTTCCAGCGGATGCCGTTCTTCGGCGCGTGGTCGTCTTTGCTCGCCGTTTCGAGAATCTCACGCAACAACTGACGATTGCGTTTCGCCAAGAGCGTAAAGACGAAGACGGCGGGACGGTCGGCGGGGATGTCGGTCTCGGCGATCCATTTGCCATTGGCGTATTGGTAGAAGTCGTCCCAAGGTTTGCGCGACGCATCCATGCCAGCCGCATCGATGCCGCGCCAAAACCGAGGTTCTTTGGGCTTCCCTTCGTCTCCGCGAAGCAGCGCGAGTCCGAGCATCGGCAAAAAGGGCAAAATGAGTAGGCAACGACGAATGGTCACGATCTACTCCCTCCGGTGGATGGATTCGAGCTTCGACTCCGCTGCGGGGAGGCGAGCGGCTTCCAGCGCGATTGTATGAGATGGCAACCGAGCCGCAAGAAGGAGCCTTGCAAAGTCCGTCGGCGGCTGCGGAAATCGCCCTCATTTCACGAACGATCGGCAGTATCGGTCGCCGTTTGGCGCGGAGCTTTCCGCGCCGGAAGCAATTCGGGTAGCACGAAGAATGAAGAATATGGTAAAGTATGGATTGAAGGGTTCATTCCCCTCACGTTTTGTATTGTCGTCTCTCTCCCAACCTGTGCGAGGGGCTTAGTTCTCTCGCGGGAATTTACATGGAAGTTCGTCCTCCCCAGTGTTGCGGAGGTTTCTATGTCTGGATTGATGCGCTCTGGAATTCGAGTCGCCCATTGGTCCAACCGCCCGATTGTGTTTCCGCCGCTCGTTCGGCGGGCGTTTTCGGCGACATTGCTAACCCTGTTGTTGACGCGCCTACCGGCCACTGCGGCGGAACCAAAATCGGAACCCCCACCCCAGCCCCGCGTTGCGGCGAATCCGATCCCCGGTTCGTTGGTCATCGTCGGCGGCGGCGGCATGCCCGAGGTGATCCGCGATCGCTTTCTCGAACTGGCAGGTGGACGCAAGGGTAAACTCGTTGTCATACCCACCGCCAGCGAATTGGCCGACGCGACGAATACCTATCGAGGCTTCGCCTTCTGGCAATCGCAAGGGTTAAGCTCGGTATCGTTGCTCAACACTCTCGACCGCAAGAGGGCCAACGACCCCTCGTTCGTTAAGCCCTTGATGGAGGCGACGGCGGCGTGGCTCGGCGGCGGCGATCAGTCGCGGCTGGCCAACGCCTATCGTGGCACGGCGGTGGAACGCGAACTGCATCGTTTGCTCGCGCGCGGCGGCGTCATCGGCGGCACCTCCGCTGGCGCTTCAATCATGAGTTCGGTTATGATAACCGGCGGACAGACGCAAGCGAGCGTCGGCGAAGGCTTTGGCCTGTTGCCGGATGTCGTGATCGATCAGCACTTTCAAAACCGCAAGCGCCAGAAGCGTTTGCTCGGGGTCTTGGAGAATCATCCGCGCTGCTTGGGCCTGGGCATCGACGAGCAAACGGCAGTGGTGGTGCATGGTCACAGCTTTACGGTGCTGGGAAAGGCGAATGTCTCGCTCTGTATGCCACCGGTGGAACGCGACACGGAAAGCATCAAGTTGCTGAAGTCCGGCGATGCCGGCAATCTCGTCGAGCTGAGCAAAGTTGTCCTCACCCGCCTCAAGACGACACCTGCAAAGAAGTCGTCTTCCGCCGTCAGCCGAGCAACGACACCCTAGAGCGGTTGCTTTTCGGGTTGCATACAACTAACGGTCTTGGTTAGCCGCGCAGCGGAGCGCGTTGTCCCGCGCTCCGCTGCAAACACGCCGGGCGTGATGTATACTCACTTGCCGACTTCATTTCTCGTTGGCGGGAGTGCCTCGGTTCATGCGTTGGTCTATCATCCGCCTCATCTGGGTTCGGGAGTTGCGCGATCAGTTGCGCGATCGGCGAACCATTTTTATGATCGCCATCCTGCCGATATTGCTTTATCCGGCTGCCGGTTTCGGCCTCTTGCAGCTGGCGATGAGTCAGATCGGCAAACAGACGGTACTCGGCGTGCAGGGCCAACGATACCTGCCCCCGTGGACGGCTCGTTGTACCGATCTCAGTCCTCTGCCGACCGCGGGATGGTTCGCCGCGACGCCTTCGGGATTCGGAGTGCCCTTGGCGGGTGTTGCTTCCGCGGGGAGAGCGATTGCATTCGACCAAGCCCGTCGATGCGATCCCAGTCAAGACTATCCGCCTCTCTTTGTCGGCGAGGGCGAGAAACATCACTTTGCCTCTGTCTATCTCGACAATCCGATGGAGGCGCGGACCATCGTGATCCGCGCGGTCGATGCCCCCACTCTCGATGCCCGCGCGTTCGATCCGAATGCGCTGGTACGCGACCAACGTGGACAAGACGACGATTATCTCGCGCGGATCGACCGCTCCGCGCTGGACGAAAAGCAAGTCGATCTGCTGCTCGTCGTGCCACCCAACTTTGAAGAAACACTTCGGAAAGACGGTCGCCCGGTGCTGTACCTCTTGGCTCGCGAAAGCGACGAGCGTTCCCGCGTCATGGAACATCGCGTGTCGTCGATTCTGCGGCGCTGGAAGCGACAGCTAAAAGAGGTGCGGATGTTGCGGCACGGACTGCCGGCCGACTTCGATGAGATGTTTGAAGTGCGCGATGCGTCGCGCTCTGCGGGGATCGGTAAGCGTGCCTCGGAGGATTTGATCGATCATCTGGTCCGCATCTTTCCATTCATTCTCGTCATGTGGTCGCTAGCCGGGGCGCTGTATCCCGCCGTCGATCTGTGTGCCGGCGAGAAGGAACGCGGCACGATGGAGACGCTGCTCATCAGCCCGGCCAGCCGGGAGGAGATCGTGTGGGGCAAGTTTCTGACCATTTGGGTCTTCAGCGCCTCCACCGCGCTGCTCAACTTGGCGAGCATGGGTTTGACGGCCTGGCAATTCGGACATCTACTGTCTGCAAATGGGACATTTCGCCCCGCCGCTCTGTTCTGGGCGGTAGCGCTGTTGCTACCTCTGTCGGCATTCTTCTCCGCCATCTGCTTGGCCATCGGAGCCTATGCGCGCAGCACCAAGGAAGGGCAGTATTATCTGATGCCGCTGTTCCTCGTGACCATGCCGCTCATCTTTTTGACCTTGGCTCCCGGCGTCGAGTTGAATCACTTCTACAGCATGGTTCCCGTCACCGGCGTGGCGTTGTTGCTGCAAAAACTGATCGGCGTCAAACCGCCGGAGAGCGGGCTGTGGGCCTATTTCGTTCCCGTTCTCGCGCCGATGGTCGTCTACTGTTGGGTGGCTCTTCGCTGGGCCATCGAACAATTTCAGCGCGAGGAAGTCCTGTTCCGCGAGGCGGAGCGTTTGGAGTTGAGGCTATGGCTCCGGCGTCTCTTCCGCGAGAAAGAGGCGTTGCCGAGCGCCGGACAAGCCTTCTTCTGCTTTGCGTTGATCGTCGGCCTTCATTGGCTGTCGCTGGGTTCGGGCAGTCGAGTGTCGCCGATGGTCTCGCACGCCATTCGCTATCTCGCCTTCGTGGCCACCCCGCCGTTGTTCATGGTTTTGCTCCTGACGACGCGCCCCTTCCAAGGCTTGGCGTTGCGTTGGCCTCCGTGGTGGATATGGCCCGCGAGCATCGTTTTGGCCGTCTTGTTGTTGCCCCCCTTTTCGACGCTCACGCTGCTTTTGCTCGATCAGTTTCCACACATCAAGCAGGCATTGCGCGAGTCGCAAGAAGTGTTGGGACAGACGGCACGCTTGTCTCGATTGGCAAACGGCGAAAGATCCGTCGTCTTCTTTTCATTCGTCTTTATCATCTTGCCGTCGCTGTGTGAAGAGTTCGCCTTTCGCGGCTTCATCTTCGGCGGCTTGCGCCAACGGTTTCGACCGTGGACGGCAATCCTGCTCAGCAGTCTTTTCTACGCCCTCTATCAAATGAATGTCTTGCAAGCGCTGCCGCACTTCCTGCTCGGCATCGTCTTGGCCTTGATCGTGCATCGTAGCGGCAGCCTCGTGGGAGCGATCGCCTTCCGCCTCGTCTGGGAGTCTCTGTTGTGGAGTCCCCTGTTGTCGCGCCATGCGTTTTCGATTACCGATTGGATCGACGGCGGCGGCGCGATCACGGCCTGCCTTCTGCTGGCCGCTCCTCTGCTGGCAATGTTGCTTCCGCACTCCACGAAACGCGAGCCTACGGCTGCTCCGCCGGACTCGGCTTCTTGCCCAGAACGCGCTTGAGGAGCCATACCGCGCCGGCAGTGGCCGCGAGTCCAGCCACTCCGGCGACAATCTTGATCGCGTCGCGTCGAATCAGGCGGGGCTCAGTCGCATGCTTCGGTTGCAGTGCGACCAACTCGACATCGGACGAGACGAATGGTTCGGCGGGTCCGGCACGAGGAGCTGGCGGGGAAGCGACCGGCTCGCTTTTCTTCTGGGGAGTCGGGATGTCATTTTCGCCATGCTGGGTTTCCAACCAGTTCAGATAGGCGTGCAGCTGCTCGTTCGATTCGCGCGGTGATTCCTCAACACCTGCAACGAGGAACACCTGCAACGCTTGAGCCGCGCGTTGTGGCGTGGGATAGCGCTGCGCCGGATCCTTGGCCATCATCCATTCGACGATCTGCTGTAATCCTTCGGGAACGGCGGGATTGAACGCCGTCAGCTTGGGGACCGGCTCGCTGGCATGGCGGAGCATCTTGCGCACCGCGTTGGAATCGGGAAAAGGCGGCCGGCCGGTCAGAGCGTGAAACAGTGTGCAGCCGAGACTATAAACGTCGGAGCGAATGTCGGCGGCATGAGAGTCGCGCGCCTGTTCGGGAGCCATGTAGTCGATCGTGCCGAGAATCGTTCCGTCGGCGGTAAGGTTGGCATCCTCTCCCGGCGGCGCGTCGGATTCATCGAACAGGGCGCGCCCCAAGCCGATGTCGAGGATTTTCACCGTTGCGCGGGCAACGATTCTGGAGGAATCCGAGGCGAGCGGCGCGCCGCCGGGGTTCGGATAGACGAGCATCAAGTTGCCGGGCTTCAGATCGCGATGCACCATCCCCTCTTCGTGCAGGCATTCTAGACCGAGGAGTGCCTGATAGATCAGCCGCACGGCCTCGCTCGGCGGCAGCTTGCCGAGCCGTTTGACGGCGTCCTCCAGCGTCTCGCCTTCGAGGTATTCCATGACGAGATAGTGTAGGCCGTGATCCTCGCCGACTTCAAACGTGCGCACGATGTTGGGATGCTTGAGCCTTCGTGCCAGCCGGGCCTCTCTTTGGAACCGGGCAAAGCAATTGCTGTCTTTCGCCTTGGAAGGGGGCAAAACCTTGACGGCGACGACTTGCCCGAGGCGATGCACGGCCTTATAGACGCCGGCCATCGCGCCGACGCCGATGCGTTCGAGCAGTTTGTATTCGTTGAGAAAGAACCGATCGACCCGCCCTCGTCCGACGAGATCCGCCTGATATTCCGTGAGATACCGGGCGGTGACGAGCCACTTGAGAAACCTCCCCGG
The DNA here is from genome assembly GCA_021781415.1 of Planctomycetota bacterium. GTDB lineage: Bacteria > Planctomycetota > Planctomycetia > Gemmatales > Gemmataceae > JAJPHU01. Next base: position 9,656 of record JAJXWW010000221.1, on the reverse strand, counting down.
GTCGGCGGCGTTTTCTTTTGCCTCGCGCTGCCAGCGCTGCCGCAGCGAGCGAATTTCGTCGGGAACGAACAGCTTGCTGCGCGACAAAAGATTGCACACACTCTCGACGTTTGCGGTATCCATCGAACGCCTCGAAACAGCGCGTAAGGGCGACGGGAATGATCCGTCTAACGGTTCGGGTAGTGGAGTAATCGTAGTGATTTTATCAACATCCGCGACAATGTCCTTCCCCCCACGCCCGCCGACATGGCCGGTCTGGAAGCCAACAATCGCCATTGGCGTGGATCGAAGCGAAACGGATCGTAATCTTTGCTGTGCCAACGACAGCGACCCAACCAAGCAAAGGTTCGTTCGACTACCCAACGGCGAGATAAAAGAACCCTTCCGATTGTCGGGCCGACTTACAAGCTCTAGCTCCCACGATCCATCAATAGGAGTCTTTATGTGCGCGTACAATTCATAATTTTGATATTTGCTATCCGCCCACATCTTCCGCAACGGAACCGCTGTATTTGTCGGAAAGCCAGATGGAGCCGGCACCGATGAAGAGGAAATCTTAGCCGCGGGATCGAATGCCTCGTACAATCTCCCGAACGATTCCAGTCGAACGCCCTCCATCTCTGGAGAAGTCGCATGCACCAGGCCTTCTTGCTTGCAATGCTGTCCGTCCTCGCATCCGCATCCCCCTCGTCGGCCGCTGAGCTCGATCGGCCCAGCGTCCTTCTCATAGTCGCCGACGACATGGGTTTTTCCGACGCCGGCTGTTATGGCGGCGAGATCGCCACTCCGAATCTCGACGCCCTGGCGAAGAACGGCTTGCGATTCACGCAGTTTTACAACACGGCCCGATGCTGGCCTTCACGCGCCGCGATTCTCACCGGCTACTACGCTCAGCAGGTGCGGCGCGATACCGTCCCTGGAATAAAAAGCGGCGGTCAGGGCATACGGCCGGCGTGGGCGAGGCTCCTCCCCGAGATGCTGCACCCGCTCGGCTACCGCTCGTACCATTCCGGCAAATGGCATGTAGACGGCAAGCCGCTGCAAAACGGCTTCGACCACTCCTACAGCCTCAACGACCACGATCGGCACTTCACGCCCCGCAACCATACGAAAGACGACAAGCCGCTGCCGCCCGTCAAACCCAAAGATGGCTACTATTCCAGCACGGCCATCGCCGGCCATGCGATCCAGTTCCTGAAAGAACACGCGGAGAAACACCCGAAGCAGCCGTTCTTCCAGTTCCTGGCCTTCACCACCCCGCACTTCCCAGTGCAGGCACCCGCGGAAGATGTCGCCCGTTATCGCAAAAAGTATCTTCGCGGCTGGGAAACACTGCGCAACGAGCGCTGGAAGCGGCTCCAAGAACTGAAGATCGGCGGCGACGCGCTGTCCGCCGTGGAGCGCGACCTTGGACCGCCTTATGCTTTTCCGGACGCCCTCAAAAAGCTCGGCCCCAACGAAGTGAACCGGCCGCTGCCCTGGGAGGATCTGACCCCGGCTCAGCGCGCGTTTCAGGCCGACAAGATGGCGGTCCACGCCGCGATGGTGGACCGCATGGACCGCGAGATCGGCCGCGTTCTCGATCAACTCCGGGCCATGAAGGCACTGGACAACACGCTGGTCTTCTTCCTCTCCGACAACGGTGCCAGTGCCGAAATGATGGTGCGCGGCGACGGCCACGATCCCGACGCCGAGTGCGGCACCGGCGCGACGTTCCTGTGTATCGGGCCAGGTTGGTCCACCATGTGCAACACGCCGTTCCGTCGGCACAAGACCTGGGTTCACGAAGGCGGCATCTCCACGCCGCTGATTGTCCACTGGCCCAGAGGTATCGCCGCCCGCGGCGAATTGCGCCGCACACCGGGACACGTCATCGACCTCGTGCCCACCATCCTCGAAGCTGTCGGAGGCAAACGGCCGGAGAAGTGGGAGGGCAAGCCGGTGCCGCCACCGCCCGGCAAGAGTCTGACACCCGCTTTCGCTAGGGACGGAACCGTCGAACGCGATTCCCTCTGGTGGCTCCACGAGGGCAACCGCGCGCTGCGCGTCGGCAGCTGGAAGATCGTCGCGGCCGGCAAGAATAGCCCGTGGGAACTGTACGATCTGAGTTCCGATCGATCCGAAGGCAAGAATCTAGCGAAAGATAAACCCGAAATAGTTCGAGAACTGTCGGCGATCTGGGCCAAGCAATTCGACGAGTACCGTGCGCTGGCTACATCCACGGAAGCGCGTTAAGAAGCTGTCCGTTAAGCCCCTCTCCCCCTGTACTCAGGGGGGAGAGGGGAGCGGCGAAAAAGCCCCTCTCCCTCTGTAGTCAGGGGGAGAGGGGTTGAGGTGAGGGGTGATTTTCTCGCATATTCTCAGGCGACGGACAACCCTTTCTCTAGTTCGTCTTGGATTGTTGAGAGTTCCTCAATGCCGACGGACAAACGGATCAAGCCGTCGGTGATGCCTTGTCGCTGTTTCTCGGCGGGATCGACGTAGCGGTGCGAAGTGGTGGCGGGGTGGCTGCACGTCGTCGTGGTGTGGCCGAGCGAGGGGCTGAAGGGAATGTTGGGGGCTTGCCGCATGAAGCGATTGACGGCCTCGCGCCCCCCGGCGAGATCGAAACAAAGCATGTTGCCGAAACCGCCGCTCAGGATGCGCACCGCCAACTCGCGGTCGGGATGATCGGAGCATCCGGGATAAGCTACGCGCGCTACGCCGGGGCGAGACGGCAGCCACTCGGCCAGGGCGGCGGCGTTGGCACAGGCCGCCTTCATGCGCAGCGCCAGCGTCTCCAGGCCGCGCTCCGTCAGCCAACAATCGAACGGACTGGAAGAGAAGCCCCAGATGCTGCTCACCTGAGCGATCTCCGCGCGCTTGTCGTTGTTGCCGCACACCATGCCCAGCGTCACATCGCTGTGCCCGCCGATCATTTTGGTGACGCTCTCCATCACATAATCGGCCCCCAATTCCAGGGGACGAATCAAGATCGGCGTGGCGAACGTGTTATCGACGACCAATTGACAATTCGCATCGTGAGCCAGCCGCGCCAACGCCGGCAGATCGGCCACGCGCAACAGCGGATTGGAGATGGTTTCCACGAACAACAAAGCGGCAGGTTCTTGCAGCGCCTTCTTCGTCTCTTCCAGATCGCTCGTGTCCACAAAGGAGGTTTGCACGCCCAGACGCGGCAATTCTTGCTGAAAGAGTTGCGTGGTGCGGCCATAGAGGCGGTGGCTGGCCACAATGCGCCGTCCGCGCTCCACGTTGGCCAAGACCAGAGCGGAGATGGCGGCCATGCCGGAGCTGGTTGTTATCGTCCACTTCGCGCCTTCAACCTCCGCCAACAGCGCCGCTAAGCGCCGGGAGTTGGGGTGGGCATCGCGGGCATAGATGAAGCCGGACTCTTGGCCGTCGAGGATACGATCGAGCGCGTCGAGATCGGGCAGTCGATAGACCGCCGAGGTGTACAAGGGTGGCGTCAGCGGCACACTCGAACCCAAGGCGGAGGAAGGTTGAGAATCGTTCATACGATTCTTTGTAGACTTCGCGCGATCATCGAACAGAAGGGATCACTTCTTGAGTTCGTCGAGCAGTTTTTGAACGGCCAGCCACATCCGCGTGGAGGATTCGTTGCGATCCGGTTTGAAACCGAGACGTTCGGCTTCGCCGCGCGCCTTCTCGTCCGTGAACCCTTCGACGGTTCGGAAATGTAGATACCATAAGGGCCCGGCCAAAGTGCCATCCTTGTCGTACACAAACAGAGGAAGGTTGTCTTTGTCGCCGACAATCCGATTGAATTGATCGACGATCTCTTTTGTCAGTATTTGCGGCGAAACCTCCAAGTTCCCGTAGCGAAGTCCGGCTTGCTCGTACTGTTTGCGCACCGTGTCGTCGTTCTCACCCGGAGCGAGAATGTGCAAGACGCTGCGATAGTCGTGCTTTTTCAGCCAGACGATCCCTTCGGCAAACGGCTCTTGTCCCCCGGCGACACTCGCTTTGATGTTGGCGAATTGAGGGATGTCCACCGGCAGATCGGGGCTGGCCTTGCTGTCGTCGCGCGCCATCGGCGGTTCGGGAGTCTGGGGCGTGCGAGCCGCGCGGTCGGCGGAATCCGGCTTCCTGGACGAAGCGGCTGGCTCCGGCGGTTCGAGATACACGCTGGGAGCGATGCCGGACGAGGTTTGCGGTGATCCGGGGCCAGGAGGCATGTAGTTATTCTGTTGAATCCCCGTGGCTCCGGGCGGAGGCGCGGCTTGACCTGGAGGCGGGACGGAACCCGGAGGCACGACGACCGCACCCGGAGGTAAGCCGCCCGCACCCGGCGTACCGGGTACATAGCGCGGCGGCATCGGCCCGTTAGCAGCCATCGGGCCGGTATACGGCACGGCATCCCGCCGCGGCGGATACGGGTAGGCGGCGCGGTTGTTATTCGGACACTTACAGCCCGAGAGGCCGCTCAACGCCAACGATCCGGCCATCAGGATAGCGAATTGTCGCCAAGTCATACTCTAACTCCTCCTTTCGTTCACCACTTCAATTCTACGGCGTGCGCGGGTGTCGCTGTCAGAGCAAGGCGACAGTTCGCCCTCAGAAATCATCGGTTGGCAAGGAGGTGGTAACGATTGCGCAGGTTACGAAGGAGCGGATTTTCTCCAACGAACGGGAGATCGTAAAATAGCTTAAGAATTCCGGCTCACGGATCGAGGCAGAGTTGCGCTCTCGAACTACATACACATTCGGGTTAGGTAATTGGCCCCGATTGGTTTTGGACGAACGATCCCTTACAATCCCTCAACGTCGTCGTCAAACAAAGAATATCCGACTCGCTATGTCCCGACGTGATGCTGATGCGCAGGCGCGCGCTGCCTTCCGGTACCGAGGGGGGACGGATGGCTGGGACCAAGAAACCGGCTTCCTCTAACCGGCGCGACAGCGAGACGGCCTCGTGCGCTCCGCCGACGATGAGCGGTACGATTTGACAGCTCGACGCGCCGACGTTACCGCCAAACGCCTGTAACTCGCGGCGCAACCGTTCGGCCAAGGCGAGGACACGAGTGCGGCGCTCAGGTTCCGTTTGCACGATGGCGACAGCCGCCCGCGCCGCGGCGGCGATCGGCGGGGCGAGGGCCGTTGAGAAAATATAAGGCCGGGCGCGATTCACGAGCCAGTCGATCAGACGCCGCGAACCGCAGACGAAACCGCCTTGTGCGCCCAGCGCCTTGCTCAGCGTACCGACTTTAATCAGACGATCCGGAAACCACGAACCAGGAGACAACGACTCCGTGAATCCACTTCCTCGTTCGCCCAGCACTCCGGTGGCGTGGGCTTCGTCGAGCAGCAATAAGCTATCGAATCGCTCCGCTAACTCCACTAAATCGGATAGACGAGCGAAATCGCCGTCCATGCTGAAAACCGTATCGCTGACGATCAGTCGGCGGCGCGCCCGGCTCCCTTCGTTTCGCAGAAGATCGGCAAGCTGGTCGAGATCGTTGTGGCGGTAAACGTGGACGGCAGCGCGCGACAGGCGGCATCCATCGATCAGGCTGGCGTGATTGAGGGCGTCGCTGAACACGGCGTCGCCCGGTCCAACGAGCGAACCGACGACGGCTAGATTGGCAGCGTAGCCGCTGCCGAACACCAACGCGGCCTCACACCTCTCCCACTCGGCCAACGCGCGCTCAAGTGCGCGCAAAGGTGGCGAGTAGCCGGAAACCAACGGCGACGCGCCTGCGCCGCAACCGTAACGCCGTGCCGCTCGCGCCGCAGCGCGAGCCAATCGAGGATCGCCGGCGAGCGCTAGATAATCGTTGGAGGAAAAGTTGAGGAGTTCTCGATCGTGCAACCGCACGCGCGCCGCCGACCCCGATTGCATGCGACGCCTTTCGCGATACAAACCGCGCCGGCGACGATCTTCGAGATCCTCTTTCATCCAGTCAGACATGACCGACACGAATTAGCCCGGCGAGCGGCGGGCGTCAACCCGGCCGCTTGCCAAAAGGAACGATACTCTACGACAGCACGGGCAATTCCCAAGTCGAGACGGCGGCGGCGGGCGGAGGAGCGATATCGGGATCGGCGTCACCCACGCGGTCGTCGTGCCAACTCAGTTCCAGATCCTCGATCATCTGCATATCGTCTTCGTTGGGTCGCCCCGCCGTCGCCAGGTAGTTGCCGATCAACCCGCTGGTGCCGCCGACGTAGAAAATCCAACTTTGCAGATCGCGTAAATTCTTTTCTCGCCCCCCGGCCACTTTCAAATCTTGACGCGGCAGGATGAGGCGCATGACGGCGACGATCTTCAGAATCTCCATCGGCTTGAGGCGCGGCGCGTTTTCCAGCGGTGTGCCGGGGATGGGGAAAAGGAAATTCAACGGCACGACGCTGGGATTGAGTTCCTTCAAACTGAACGCCAAGCTCACGCGATCCTCGATGGTTTCGCCCATGCCGAAGATGCTGCCGCAACACGTTTCCAGACCAACCTTCTGCGCCAGCCGCACCGTGTCGACGCGCTCTTGCCAGGTGTGGGTGGTGACGATCTGCGGATAGAACTCGCGCGAAGTTTCGAGGTTGTGATTGATGCGGCGAACGCCGGCGGCCTTGAGATCGCGGGCTTGTTCCTCGGTGAGCGTGCCAAGCGTGGCACAGTGGCAAATGCCGTCCACTTCTTTCATGGCGTGGACTGCTTCCATGATTTTGGGCCATTCGCGTTTGGTCGGCCCCCGTCCACTGTTGACGATGCCGAAGGCGCTGGCACCGCGGTCGCGGGCATCAGCGCAGGCCTGGGCCACCTCGTCGCCGTCCATCATGGCATGAGGCGTAACGTCAGCGTCGAAATGGGCGCTCTGGGCGCAGAACTTGCAATCCTCGCCGCAATTGCCGAACTTCGTCGGTAGGATGCTGCAAAAGGTCACGCGATTGCCGTGGAAATGGCGACGGACTTTATGCGCCGCATAGAACAGATCGTAGCGGTCGTCGCCTTCCAAGGCGAAGAGTTGCCGTGCTTCCTCGCGGGTCACTTCGCCGCCGTCGATGACGCGGCGACTGAGTGCAAGAAGATCGGGTAGTTCGGCAGACGGCATGAAAACACTTCTCCTCGATACGATTCGGGTAATCCCACTCGGCTCGAAGCAAGCTCAAGCCTTGCGGCTGGGCATGCACACGACGGTCAAAATCAACAGCGAGTAGATAATCAGAAGAAAATAGGGAAAAACAGGAGTAGACTTATCGCTTTTCTCCGTCTCGGAGGCGGACGGCTGCTGCGCGCGTACGGTCGGAGAATCAACGAACACCAAGGAGAGACTCATTAGAAGTCCGAAAATCAAGCGGCGGAGCATGAAGTCGTCTCTCTAGCCAGCGAGGCGATCAATCCACTTTTCACCCCACGTCCGCAACCCCGCCGGCGTGGGTTTGGCGGGTGGACTAGGTTCCTCCTCGAAATCGGCTCCTCCTTCTGGCGCTTGAGCCTTGCGGCGTCGGCGACGATCCAACAAGAGTTGAATTAGAACGCCCAGAACAATCCACGCACCGCACGCCCAATTCAACAGGGGGCCGTTTTTCTCCGTCCATGCCACACTATCTAACCTATGAAATCGATCCAGCAAAGCCAGAGTGCTGTAGGCCATCAAAACACCGCCGATCGTACTGGAGAATACCACGATCCAAAAGCGGTACAATAGCACGCCGATCAGTCCGCCGACGAGGAAGACGGCAATCGGTTCGTCCCAAGCCGGTGTCAGCGTTTGCAGCAGGGTGAGCGCGGCCAAGCCCCCGACGGCGAAGAGGAGAATGCGGACCAGCGAGAGCGCCAACGCACCCGCCGACACGGCCAACAACAATCCGGCGACGAGCGGCTGCATTCCATAGTTGCGACCCAGGGATAATCCCATCACCCCAGCCGTCAAGGTCACGCTCATCGCCAACCAGAAGCGATGCGTTCGCCCGCCGAACAACCAGAGCAAAAAGCCTAGGCCGATCCCCGTGCCACTCATCCACGGCGAGAGACCGCGAGCCTCCTCCAGAATATCCGGTGCCAGCAACTGCATGACGACAGACCCCAGAAACGGCAGATCGAGTTTGGCAATGCGCCTTCCGATAACCATGCCCTCATCCGCGAAAGTAGCGTGGATGGCGAAGGGTGTCAAGGCGGCAAGCAAGTCGGTGTCGGGACGCAATAGAAATGTTCGGTTGGACGCGATCGACATTACCCCGCCTTGTCGAGCGCAAAGGGGACATTTCTATTGTCGTTCGATAGGAGAATGTTTCGTGGCAATCACCAAACGCGCCGCCGACCACATGCCTTTGAAGCCCATGTCGCGCACTTCCACCGCGAAGCCGTGCCGGTTCAACAGTCTCGCCACATCGGGCAGCAAGAACGTCAAGTAATACATGATGAACGGCGGTCGGAGGAGGAAATTGCGCGCGTGCATCGCCGCGTTGAACAGACGTGAGAACAAATACTGCGGCGAGAGCATCGGCGGCAGGAACGTGGTGATAAAGACGAAACGCCCGCCGGGCCGCAAGACGCGCGCGATCTCGGAGACGAAACGAGGTTCGTCCTTGGGTAGGATATGGCCGAACGCACCGAAGGAGACTGCGAGATCGAAGGCGGCATCAAATGGCAGCGACAGCACATCGCCTCGCACCAACTCGATCTTTGCCTTATGTGAAGTCTCCACAAGAATACGACGGGCTATTTCGAGCATACCCTGACTGAAATCGATGCCAACGACGAGACGGCGGCAGCGCGGACGAAGCATGGCTATTCCCGCTCCCGTACCGCAACAGAGATCGATTGCCGTGTCAAACGGGCCAAGCGCGTCGAGATGTTGTCCCACGGCATCGAGCAAGGGTTGCGGCGTGCGAAACGGCGTGAAGTCGAACTTCTCGGCCAACAGATCGTAGCCGCGCTGGGTCGATGAGAGAGCCTGCACGGCCAACTCTCGAAACGATGGTCCCTTGGGATGAAACATGGCTGCATCGCTTTCCAACAATAGCGCCGAAGGCTAAGGGCGAATCATTTTCCTACCATAGCAAGGGAGGTACACCATGAAAACCATCGTCGGTATCAATGGCGCGGCGGGCCGGATGGGGCAGCGCCTCGTTTCTTTGACGTGTGAAGACCACGAACTCGCTCTCGGCTTGGCTCTCGATGCCGCGAACCATCCCCGGATGGGGGAAGATATCGGAGAAATCGCCGGTCTCGGCAATCTCGCCGTGCCTCTCCGAGCGGACCTTCCCGTCGAACCGCGCCTTGATGTGGTCATCGACTTTTCGATGCCGGAAGGCACGATGAAGGTATTGCCGTGGTGCGTCGCCCATCGCATTCCGCTCGTGGTAGCCACGACGGGCCATACGTCGGAGCAGAGACGGGAGATCGAAGCCGCTGCCCATCAGACGGCTCTCTTGATGGCACCGAACATGAGTCTGTCGGTGAACGTCCTGTTTCAATTGGTGCGTCAGGCGGCGCAACTGCTTGCGGGCAAGGGGTTCGATGTGGAGATCGTCGAACGTCACCATCGTTTCAAGAAAGACGCTCCGAGCGGCACGGCACTTCATTTCGCGCGGATCGTGCAGGAAGCGATGGGCCAGTCGGAACTGCGCCACGGCCGCGAGGGTTTGCTCGGCGAACGGCCGCCCACCGAGATCGGCATGCACGCCCTACGAACTGG
>JAJXWW010000148.1 GCA_021781415.1 Planctomycetota bacterium | reverse complement strand
CGCGGTCGCCACGCCGCCCTCTTCGCTATCGCGGACGGGAGCCGAAACGAGGCGATCCGTGTCGAATGTCGCCAGGTCGATCTCCACGAACGATCCGAGACGAACGCGCGGCTCGGCCACATATCCGGACGGCAAGCATTTCCGCAGCTGTTGCACGAGGACCATCGGCCAACCACCGTGGAAACCCTCCCACGAGGTAAAGTCATCGAGCGGCGGACGAAAATGATCGCGTAGTGGCACGGCGCATCCTCCTTGTACCCATTCTATCTTCGTTCGTCCGTGGAGGCATCAGCGGCCCAGCTTCACTTCGGGGCAAAGGGAGATGGCTTGGCTTGTAACCGAGGTTCGGTTCGATGAGATGCTTGGCGATCGGATCGGCGCAATCGCTGCTTCCGGTATGAGCCGCGCCAGTGATATTCTCGTTCCTCGGCTAAGGATTCTCGTATCGAAGGTTATTCATGACCGTGTACGAGGGATCGAGTTTTGGTCGATGAATCGTAGCGCGAAACGAAGAATCGACACCGAGGAGAGAGGCGATGCGATCTTACTTAGCTCTGCTGTTACTCGCGCTGGCCGTCGAACGTGGGACGGCGGAATGGTCTCCCGGAAGGGGTCGTATCTGGATTGGACCACCGACCAACCCCGAACGCTATGAGCGCTTCGCTACGGACAACGGCATCCCTGGAACGGGACGCTACGCCTACTTCGATTATAATTGGCCGTCGCTGAGGCAAGCGCTCGACGAATACGGTTGGTTCGGGCGACGCTATCGAGGACCGTCCACCCCCGCTCGCAATGCTCCCGTCCGCAATCCGGCGACGAGGTGAATCGTGCGACTTCACCTCGTCACCGTTGTCCTCCGTCAGGGTGAAGGAGCCGCGATATCGTTGGCCTGAAAGCCACAATCTCGATGCGTGCCGTCGCAAAACGGGCGTTTTTTCGACTGGCCGCAGCGGCACAGCGCCACGCTCTCTTTCCCCGGAGCGATCGTGAAGGCGTTGCCGAGGTGGTCGACGATCCGCACGGGTACTTTCACGACATAGGGCCCATTTTCCCGGCAGCGAATCTCTAGCGGTTCCGACATGGTTCGTCCTTTCGTTCAATCGTCCATCATCACACGCCGCGTTCGTTTCTTATGCTCCACGAAGTAGAAAGCAAGGCGTTGCGAAACGTGATGGAGGAAGTTGTCGCGGAAAGCAATCGGCGACAACTCGAACGTGTCGAGGGCACCGCCTGCCTCGCTGGGGTAGCGATCGTTGAACACGCGCTGTGGCTCGTCGTCCAGATGCTTCATGTCCTTCACACTAACCAAAATCTCGGTCTGGCCTCGATAGAGTTGCTGGCTGGCCTTCGGCTCGTAGAGGCTGAGTTTGTTGATCTCTAAATAGATCACATAATCGGCGTCGAAATCGTGGCCGACCTTTTCCAGATCCACCGAGCGCCAGTTGTTGTGTTTGTTCTTATACGCTTCGACCAGGTTGGGTTTGACGATGGTGACTTTTTCCTTGTTTTCCTCGGACAGCTTGCGAATCTCCTCGGACAGCATCCCGGCGAGAAGGCGATCCGCTTGAATGAACTCCTCGCGCGGATCGAGACTCATAAAGGTCCACAAGACGACCTTAACTTCCTTCTTGTCGTCGCTGGCCAGTCGCTTTAGCTCGGCCGGCTCCTTGGCTTCGGGCATGAAAAAATATAAGGACTGGGGAAAACTACAGCCGGTGAGGAGAAGCGAACCCCAAAAACAGGTCCGAACGGTGCATCGAAGTAACGCCTTCATGGCTCTCTCCTCATCCTAAAAACGATGTTCCATTCCACCACGCCAAGCCCAAAACGATGACCCAGCGGAGCAGCATCATGCCGAGGAACCCCAACACCGTGAAGGTGAGGGGCCGTTCGATCGAGCGAACGAACAGAGTTCGCTGACACACCGCGCTGCAAACGCACCACGGAACCAGCAAGATGCAGAACCCCGCCATCATCGTGCCGACGGCGTTGGCGCGCAGCGAATTGACCAAGTCGCCGTGCATCAGCAAGGCAAAACTCGTGGTCATGCCGCACGAGGGACAAGGCATTCCGGTGGAGGAGAGGAAGGTACACGGCGGCAGTCCCATTTGCCGATGCGTGCCCATGCTTTGAGGCGAGCCGTCGTCGCCATACGGATTGATCCAAACGGCGACGGCGAATACGGCGCTCAAGGCCAGCGCTATCCCGATCAAACTGCCGCGCACCCAAAGGCGCAGCACCGGGATCACCTCCAGCACTTCCTCCGGTTCCGGGCTTAACGGTGTTGAGGCGGGAGTCATAGCGATCGTCTCGTTGCATTGCAAGGGCAATTGTTAGGCCGCCAAAGAACGCTCCACGGGCTTCTTGTCGGACGAGGCTCCCTTGGCGATTCGTTCCGCCGCCGCGCTGGCTTCGTCCATCGCCTGCTGTACTCGGACGCGGTATTCTTCCAGTCGATCTTTCCGCAGGTTCTCCGGTACATGAATCGGATCGGCGGTGACGCAGACGGCCGCGCTCCACGGACGCGGCAAAGCGAAGCGATCCCAACTGTTCGCCCGCCAAGCGCTCTCGAAAGCGATGCCGAACGGTACGATGGGCAAACCCGTCATGGCCGCCAGATACACCACGCCGAGTTGTACCTGCCGCCGTGGTCCACGCGGTCCATCCGGCGTGAGGGCCAAATGGGCCGACCGACTTCGGCGAATCATTTGCCTCACCGCGCGCGCTCCGCCGCGCGTGGCCGAGCCGCGCACCACGCGAAATCCGAGATGCCGGCACGCCTCGGCGATCAACTGTCCGTCGGCGTGTTCGCTGATGAGAACGTGAATGTCGCGCCTTCCATAATGGTACGCCGGGACGAGGATATTCTCGTGCCAGAAAGCGTAGATGTATCGCCCCTGAAAATTCGCTCCATTCGGATCGAGATTCGCCCCCAACGGACGATAGCGATAGCGCAGGGTTCCGATCCACAGGCGAACCAACCAACCGATGGCGAACCCCATCGCCTTAATCAAGCTCGGATGCCGAATCTTCATTTCACATGCCTCCTTGCTAGTCGGAGCCGGAAGCGTAAGCGACGGAACTGCAGCCGTCGCTTACGCTTCCGGCTCCGACGGGTTTATCTGTTGGCGCTCTCATTCGGCCATTCGCCGCGGAACACCTCGACGGCGGGTCCGGTCATGTACACCCGATTATCCTCTGCCGACCAGTCCAATTGCAAGTCGCCTCCGAGTAAATGCACGGTGATGCGCCGTTGCGTTCGTCCGGTGAGATGCCCGGCCACGGCAACGGCGCAAGCGCCGGTTCCACACGCCAACGTCTCGCCGCTGCCGCGTTCCCAAACGCGCATCGTCACATCGTCGGGACGATTGACGCGGACAAACTCGGCATTGACCCGGCGCGGAAAGGCGGCGTGCCGTTCGATCCGAGGACCGAGGCCGAGAACGTGAGCGTCGGTTATCTCCTCCACGAACGCGACGCAGTGCGGATTGCCCATCGAGACACAGGTGACGTGCAACTGCTCTACTCCGAGGTCGAGCGCGGTTTCCAGCGGCGGCGTACCAAGTAGCGTCGTCGGAATGCGCTCCGCTTGCAGGATCGGCTCACCCATGTCCACGCGCACTTGCCTTACCGTGCCGGAGGACACTTCCACTTCCAACGTCAGCACGCCGCGTCCGGTTTCGATGGTCAACGGCGATTTGCGCACCAGACCACGATCGTAAACGAACTTGGCCACGCAGCGAATGCCGTTGCCGCACATCTCCGATTCGCTGCCGTCGGCGTTGTACATGCGCATGCGGGCATCGGCTTTTTCGGAGGGACAGATGAGAATCAATCCATCGCCGCCGACGCCGAAATGCCGGTCGCTGATGGCGCGGCTAAGCGCCGGTGGATCGTGCGGCATCGCTTGCCGAAAGCAATCGACATAGATGTAATCGTTGCCGCAACCTTGCATTTTGGTGAAGTGCATGGAATCAATCCTCTTCCGATTCTTCGAGAATCGGCGGCCAATCGGGTGTTTCAATGGAGCGAGCCATCGCCGGACACTCGCGCAGAAAGTTCTCCAACCACTGCATCTGGCTCACTTTCGAGCGCTCGAAGAAATGGGCCGATTCGGAGGCCAATTCGGCACCGCGCCGCCAACGATAGCGGCTAGGAACCCAATTTTCTTCCGTCAACTCGCCCTCACCGAGTCGAGTGGCCGCCTCTGGGTCGATCCGGCAACGTCAGGCGAACCAAAGCTGCTCTGGATCATCGTAACCTACATCGATCCATTACTCGGTACTTTTCGGCTCGCCCCGAGCGGCGAGAAGTAGCGAAGAAAATCGCAAGGCTTCTCCCGATAATGACTTGTGTGTCAACCAAGGACATTTCAGGAGGAAGCCAAACGACGACCACAGTATACACTCACCCTCCGCTCACGTCCAACTCCAAGCCAGCGTCCATCTGCAAATCCGTGTTGGGCGAGGCGGCTGGGCTAGAACATTGTCAGATAGCGCTGCACTTCCCAATCGGTCACTTGGCGGTGATACTCGTTCCATTCGGCGCGTTTCAGACGCAGAAACTCTTCGGCGATTGGTCCCAGCGAGGCTCGGACCACGGCGTCGCTTTCGAGTTCGTCGAGTGCCTCGGTTAAATCTTGGGGCAATAGTTGGACGTTGCGACGCACCATTTCGTCGAACCCGAGCGCGTAGG
>JAJXWW010000096.1 GCA_021781415.1 Planctomycetota bacterium | reverse complement strand
AAACAATCGCACAACTCGCCGGTCATGGTAACGGCGAGGGTGTCGGCGGACGGCATGGTGGCGAGGAGGTTCCGAAGAGCGTCGGTCAAGCCGGAGGGATTTTTCCATAGAGCGAATGGAACGCTGCGCGCTTGGCCACCCGTGTGTGCGGCCTTCAGGTTCGCCCCGCCGATGTCGAGTCCCAGCGCGTCCATCGAAACAACCTCCGGCCGTCGTCGCTTCCGCCGAAGCGGTCGATCGGCAGAGGATGTCTTATTTGTTCTGGGAAGCGGGAGTAGGCGCGATGCGCGGTTCGGTGGTTTGAAAGCCGGTTTGTTGGATGGGAGTCGGCGCGCCGATGGGGGGCGGACCCGCGGGAGCCGGTTCGACGGGTGCGGGATTCGCCAATCGGAAGGCGACGCGATCGAAGAGACGCCCGCTGGTGCCTTCGTCGCCAAATGCGCCGACGCGGATACCCACGCGCGTCAGCATCCCTTCGGCGGGGATGGGACTCGGGAGACTATCGACGTAGATGCGGACTTTTTTGCCGTTGGTCGCTTTGGTGACAAAAAGAGCTTTGCCGTCCTTGGAATCCTTCGTGAAGTTGGCGAAGCGCAGATCGACCAGGGCGGAGTGAACGGCATCGCAGACGGCGGGCAGGGGAGCGGAGAAATCTCGATAGATGCGTCCCTTGCAATAGAAGTATCCGGTTGTTCCCGCACCCGCCGCCAGGCCAGCCAAGGCCAAGAGACAGCCGGTCTGCGCCAGCGTCAAGCCGGCAAACAGAACGAAGACAAAACGACGGATTGCAGCGCGCTCGACCGTGGGCATCCGTGCCTCCACGAAAGGTGAGACCGGGCGGATCGACACCATACGGAGGGAGGACCAAACGAACAAGAGCAATTGAAGGCAAGCTGCTTTCATGATCCATGAAATCGCGTGCCAACGGCGCGCAAACCGGACGGGAGATTGCCCGGCCCCTTGACCGAGGCAGTGCGCGCCGATACATTGAAATGTGATTAAGTCTCGGAAGCGTTGAGGTTTGGAATCTCCCCAAGGTTGTAGGAAACACCTTCCACCCCAGCCGAGACAATCGCCTGGCTCCAACGGGAGAAGTGGAACTTCACCTGCGTGTGCTTCGCTCCTTCGTACCTCGCAGCCTGTCGAGAGGAAGTGGGCATATGGGAACCAGCTAACCCGAGCTTGGCTCACAAGGAAAAGGATAGGCGGCGATGCTTGTACTGTCCAGGAAAAAAAACGAGAGCATCATCATCAACGACGACATCGAGATTACCGTGGTCGAGATTCGCGGCGACAAGGTTCGTTTGGGAATCGTCGCGCCGAAGGATGTTTCGGTTCACCGCGAAGAGGTGTACCAGGCCATTCACGGCAAACTCGAACCGACGCCCCCCGTCGTCGTCAATAACCCGGTCGATTCCACGACGGGTAGCGTCTAAGGTTCCCATCTCCTCCGCAAATCCATTCGGGCTGCCCGGTGGCGAATTGCTGCCGGGTCGGTTGCCTTATCCTTTTCGTTCGATCCCATACTTCTTCATCTTGGTCAGAAGCGTGTCGCGGTGAATGCCGAGAACGCGGGCGGCTTGCGTGTTGTTGCCTCCCGTCTGCCCCAACGCTTGGCGAATGGCCCGCGACTCCAAGTCGTCGAGATTCAACGTCGGCAGAAGTTCGGAAACGGTGCCGCTCGGTTCGTCGAGCAGGAGGCGCTCCAGAGCGCGCGCCGAGATGACGGCGCTATCCGTGGTGGCTACCGTCGTCTCCAAGACGGTGCGCAGCTGGCGGACATTGCCCGGCCAGGGATACGCTTGCAGCCGATCGATGGCCGAGGCCGAGAGCGCCGTTTGCCGTCGATATTCGGCGTTGAGCCGTCCTAGGAAGTGCGTCGCCAGAGCCGGCACGTCTTCCAAATGTTCGCGCAACGGCGGAACGTGAATCGTCGTGCCCAGGCGGAAATATAAGTCCTTGCGGAAACGATTCTCTTGGAGTTCGCGCTTGAGATCGCGGTTGGTGGCGGCCAGAATGCGAACATCGACTTTGATCTCTTCGTCGCCGCCTACCGGACGCACGATCTTCGACTCCAGCACCCGCAGCAGCTTGGTTTGCTCCGGCATGGGCATCTCGCCGATTTCATCGAGAAACATGGTTCCCTGATCGGCGCGGAGGAAGCAGCCCATGCGATCGCGTTCCGCCCCGCTGAAGGCTCCCTTCTCGTGTCCGAAAAGCTCCGACTCGGCGAGCGTGGCGGGGATGGCCCCGCAGTTGAGCGTGACGAGCGGTCCCTTGCCGCGCGGACTCAGTTGGTGTAGGCCCAAGGCGACGAGTTCCTTGCCGACGCCGCTTTCTCCGGTGATGAGGACGGTGCAGGGCAGCCGTGCGAACTGGGCGATCTGCTGGCGCAGCAGCTTCATGGCGGGGCTGTCGCCGACGAGAATATCACTGGGGCCAGTGGCGTGATCGCGGAGGCGGAGGTTGTCGGCTTCCAAGGCGCGGCGGGTTCGCAGGACGTTCAAGGCGTTGCCGAGACAGCCGGCCAACACCTCGCAAAAGCGCACTTCGCGCTCCGAGAACAGGCGATTGCTTCGGTAGACGTGAAGGGTTCCCAGCGTTTCCGAGTCCTTGTCGTCTCCCACCGTGCGGCCAACACGCAGGGGAACGCCGATGGCATCGCGGTAGCCGACCAAACTCTCGCTGTCCATCTCGCGTAGGACAGCCGCCCCCAGCCAGACGGCCCGTTTCTCGCGCTCGACCCGCGCAGTCAGTTTTCGACTCAGTTTCGTATCCACCTCGGCCTGAGCCGGCAGGACGAGGCGGAAGTGCGAGTCTTCTTCGTCGATTCCCAGAAACCCGGCCACGTTGGCGAGCGTTTGCCGTAGGATCGTCACCAGGGCCAAGTTCACCAGACCGTGCGGGGTCGTCTCGGTCAACGACGCCGTCATGAACTGGACCAAGGCCGTCAACTCGTCGGGGTGGAGAATGGTCTGATGGATGTCGTTGTTCGTCGAGCCGTTGACCGACACATCTTTCTCGGTCGAGCGGGTCTCGCCGAAGATCGGAAATTCGGCGGTCCCCTCGGTGGACGAGTCGAGGGCGAAGCGCAGCCGCGCGTCGCCGATACCGATGACGTAATTGCTCTCCAACGGCGTGGCTTCTTGGATGCGCACGCCGTTCACCTTCGTACCGTTGGTCTTGCTGCGATTGGCCACCAACCAATTCGAGCCGTCGTACATCAATTCGGCGTGCCAGCGCGAGGCATGGGGATCGTCCACGACGACATCGTTTTGATGGTTGCGTCCAAGACGAACGGTCTGGTCGATCGGTAGATCGAGTGACTGGGGCACAACCACACCGGCTTCGACGATCAAGCGCGCGCGCATGCTTGTCCTCGCGGGAACGGGCGGGTCACAGGCACTCTTTACGTTACACGAACGGATCGGAGTCCGCTAGGGGCTTCTCCCCTCGTTTGCGGATCGACGCGCTAGACTGCCGCCGACTTGCGTTACTCGTCCACGGACGCCGTCGGTTCGCCGACGAGAAAGGCGAGCTGTTCGAGCTGAACGGTCAGATCGACGGCCACGACGCGGACGGAGGGAGGTAAGCGAAGCACTTGCGGCGTGAAGTTCAATACGCCGCGCACACCAGCGGCGACGAGCGCCTCCGCCACACCCTGAGCCGCTTCCAAGGGGACGGTCAGAACGCCCAATTCGGCATGGGTCTCGGCGAGGACCGCCGGCATCGCTTCCAAGGGATGAACGAGAAGTCCATCGAGGGTCTGTCCAATCTTCTCCGGATCGGAGTCGAAGAGCGCGACGAAGCGAAAGCCGCGTTCGGCGAAGCCTCGATAGCGGAGCAGGGCGCGAGCGAGATGCCCCACGCCGACGAGAACGGTGGGCCAATCGCGGTCGATGCCGAGAACGCCCCGAATGGCGGCGATCAAATCGGGAGCCGCATAGCCGATGCCGGGATGGCCCAGCGCGCCGAGGTGCGCGAGATCCTTGCGCACCTGTGCATCGCTAACGCCGAGCGCCTCGCCGAGCAATCGGCTCGACACTTTGGCAACCCCTTCGCGGTGCAACAATTCCAATCGGCGGAGATAGAGACTCAGACGGCCCACCGTGGCGCGCGATGGCTTGGCGGGATTGAGAAGGTCGGCTGGTGGAGCCTCATCGTTCTTGCTCATGCTTCGCACAATGTAGGCAAGACATCGGCACGGGTCAAGCGGCACGCGTTGCGCCAAAGGTGTCGTTTGCGAAGGATGTTCCGCGCGGAGCGGTCTCTTCGCTTACCTCGTTTGTACGGGCCGATCGAGAACGCCTTGTCACGCGGTGGCGAACGCTGGTACAATCGCCGCTCATGGGCACGACGCTCATCGTCGCTTCGGATGCAAGAGGAAGGAACCTCATGGACAAGAAATCGCGGCTCGGTCGTGGCTTGGATGCACTGCTCAGCAATGGAGACGAGGGAGGCGTCGCCACGGGGGGTTCGCAGACGAAAGTCCCCGTCGAGACCATCGAACAAAATCCCTTTCAACCGCGCAAAGCGTTCGACACGGACGAACTGGCTTCGTTGTGCGCCAGCATCCGCACGCACGGGATACTGCAACCCCTGGTCGTGCGGCAAGTCGGCGAGCGCTATCAACTGGTGGCCGGAGAGCGCCGGCTCCGCGCCGCGCGCGATGCCGGTCTCGAGAGTGTGCCGGTCACGGTCGTCGATTTCAACGATCAACAGATCCTCGAAGCAGCCCTCATCGAGAACATCCAACGCGCCGACCTCAATCCCATCGAGAAGGCACAGGGCTTCAAGGACTACCTGACGCGCTATCGCATGACGCACGAACAGTTGGCCGCGCGCCTCGGTCTGGGCCGCGCCACCATCACGAACCTCGTGGCCTTGTTGGAGCTGCCCCCCGAACTGCAAGACGCCGTGCGCGTCGGTCAATTGAGTACCGGCCACGCCAAGATTCTGAAAGGCATCGGCGACTCGGCCAAGCAGATCGCTTTGAGCAAAGAGATCATCGCGCGCGGGCTGTCGGTCCACGCCACCGAGGCGTTCGCCAAGCAGTTCCTCGCCTCCGCCGAGCCATCCGCGGCGAAGAACGACGAGTCGAGCGGCGGCCGCGCACCCGCCGAAAAGACGGCCCACGTTCAAGGCATCGAGAATGAGTTGCGTCAAAAGTTCAGCACGCGCGTCGAGATTCGCGTCAAGGGCAAGGACAAGGGACAGATCGTGTTGACCTTCGATACCAACGACGATTTCGAGCGCCTCCTCGAATTCCTTCGCCGTTGAAGCGAACCCGTCGCCGTTTGCGATTGTCTCATCCAGAAGATCGCCTATGCTAAGAAGAGATCGAAACGGGGCGTAGCGCAGTCTGGCCTAGCGCGTCTGCTTTGGGAGCAGAAAGTCGGGAGTTCGAATCTCCCCGCCCCGATTCATAAGACCCTCTGACAGGAATTGTCCGAGGGTCTTTTTCGTTGTCAGGATACGGGTTAACTCGAAGCGATGTGGCGTTTGGAGGTTCGTCATGGCAAAGTTTCTGTTTATCTATCGCGAATCGACGGAGAAAGGAACGAGAAATGGCAGAAAGTAATCGAAGCGCCAAGAGTACCCCCAAGAAACCCGCGAAGAAGCCGGCCGCACGCGCGGACAAGGCTGATGGGGAAAGCGCCGTACTCGAGGCCATCGCCAAGATGCCAGAACACGATCGCGCCTTGGCCGAACGGCTCCATGCTATTATCAAAGCCAGCGCACCGGCCCTCTCGCCGAGACTCTGGTACGGCATGCCCGCGTATGCGAAGAACGCCAAGGTCGTCTGCTTCTTCCAAAGTGCGCAGAAGTTCAAAACGAGGTACGCGACATTCGGCTTCATGCACGAGGCCAACCTCGACGAAGGCACCATGTGGCCGACCGCCTTCGCGCTGACGGAGCTGACGGCCGCCGAAGAGGCAAGGATCAGCGCGCTGGTGAAGAAAGCAGTGAACTGAGGACTGAGCAGCCGAAAAGAAACAGAATATTGGTCGGAATTTTGGAAGCGGCGCGTCGCGGCTGACAGACCGATTTCCGACATCCGGCGAACTGCCAATTGGGGGAGACAGCATTTCCCCGTTCGGTCGCCTGACGTACCATGGTGTGGATGTACGGTTTCTGGACCAACCCGGGGCGCGGAAGTGAAACAGCAGCTACTCTTCGACCTAACCGAACGAGAGCCTGACTCCGTCGGCCAGGCTCGCGATGTCACGTCTACCTTCCAGGACAACCTCGCACTACCGATCCATAGATGGTTCCGATACTCTGCCGGCTTCTCGGCCCTGTGGGTGAGAGACCTGATTGAGAAGCAGAAGAGTGAGGGAAGGCATCGAGTACTGGACCCGTTCGCCGGTTCGGGGACCGTAGTACTAGAAGGCGAGGGTTGCCAGGTCGAGTCGATTGGTATCGAGTCCCATCCGTTCGTCAGCCGGATTGCGAAGGCGAAGTTGCAGTGGCGGCAGAGTGCGAACGAGTTCCACGCCTTGGCCAGACTCGTCTTGGATAAGGCCCTGAAGAACACCCCCAAGGCATACAACTACCCGCCGTTGATCGAGAAGTGCTATCCGCCCGCGACTTTGGATGCGCTGGATTCCCTTCGCCGCGCCTGGAAGGACAACTCGGATAGGTCGCCAGCATCGGAACTGGTATGGCTAGTTCTCGTGGCGATCCTGCGGGAATGCTCGCCCGTAGGCACGGCGCAATGGCAGTACGTTTTACCCAAGAAGACCAAAGCCAAAAATCTCCATCCGCACGGTGCCTTTCGGGCCAAGACTTCACTCTTCAACGGGGACATGGTCTGGCGACAAGGCCAGCCTCCGGGGCCATCGGGGGTCATCGAGTGCGATGACGCCAGGACATGCTCCTCGGTCCCAGATGACTGGGCCGACTTGGTGATCTCATCGCCACCGTATGCGAACAACTACGACTATGCCGATGCAACTCGCCTTGAGATGACTTTCATGGGTGACGTGGATGGCTGGGGCTGCCTGCAGGATACCGTCCGTAAGCACTTGGTACGGTCCTGCACGCAGCACGTTTCACCGCTGGTCAAGATGACCTTCGAGATCGTGAGCAGCCCGATCCTCGCCCCGATTGCCAAGGAGCTGACGGAGACCTGCAAGAAATTAGAGCGAGAGAGGGAGTCGCACGGCGGCAAGAAGAACTACCATACCATGATCGCAGCGTATTTCAAGGACATGGCCGAAGTGTGGATGGCACTGCGCCGAGTGACGACTAGGGGGACAGTGGTGTGCTTCGTGGTCGGGGACTCTGCGCCGTATGGAGTCTACGTTCCTGTTGACAGGTGGCTGGGCGAGTTGGCCGTGGCGGCAGGATTCAAGTCCTTTACATTCGAGAAGACCAGGGACCGCAACGTGAAGTGGAAAAACCGGAAACACCGGGTTCCGCTTCACGAGGGCCGTCTGTGGGTCAAAGGGTAGTATGGCGACATCACCATCCCATCGCTGGGGTCAGATCATCGGCCAGGAGTTCCTGGAGGCGGCGATGTTCGCTTTGTTGTCCGAGACAGCCAGTAAGCACAAGCTGTACCTCGACCAAAAAGGTCAACGGACGGCCCGGCCCGGCAAAAGGATCGCCTGGGTGGACATGTACGGCAACACGCACGATTTGGATTTTGTGCTGGAAAAGAATGGCAGCGACACTCAAATCGGGTCGCCGGTCGCATTCATCGAATCCGCTTGGCGCAGGTATACCAAGCACTCCAGAAATAAGGCCCAGGAGATACAGGGAGCGATCCTGCCGCTCGTCCAGACGCACGGGAACCACGCTCCCTTCATCGGGGTGATCCTTGCAGGCGATTTTACCGAAGGAGCCAAGACGCAACTTCGGTCTCATCGGTTCCGCGTCCTGCACTTCAGCTACGAGTCTCTCGTGGCATCGTTCCTTACTGCCGGGATCGACGCCAGTTTCAACGAGGATACTGCCGATGAGGTATGCGCGAAGAAAGTGCGGGCTTGGGACAACCTTTCGGCGAAGGCCCGGAGAAAACTGGGGCTACGTCTACTCGATGACAACAAGGCGCAGGTGAGGGAGTTCGTTGACGCTCTGGAGGCCGCTATCTTGAGGCAAATCAAGCAGATACGAGTTCTGCCTCTTCACGGCGCAACCCTGGAAATGGAGTCTCTCGACAAGGCCATCGCTTTCGTCGAATCGTACAAGGAGAACGATCCCTCTCCGAAGCCGGTCGCCAAATACGAGATTCTGGTCCGGTACGACAATGATGACGAGATCAAGGGCACATTTTACCAGAAGGCAGACGCTCTGGAGTTCCTGCGTTCGTACCTGCCACCGTTGACCCCGATGTTAGAAAACGAGTAGGGTGGTGACAATCGCAGCGGGATTTGAGTCGCATTTCGGGCAGAAATCTCAAGGGGTTGAGAAAAGGCAAATCCGTTCTGGGCACGGCGGATTCAGGCCGATCCTTGCCGCTGGTCGGCTTCCATCACAAAATATATCTCCAGTCCGCATTCATGGCCGGAGGCTCGTCGTATCATCATGCAATTTTTTTGCTTTCACTTGATGCCGTGGGATCGGTTGCCGGACGATTTCGCCAGCCACTACGATTCGGCGTGGACCTGGCTGCCCAACCAGTTATTCGATCCGGCGCACGGCCAAACGCTGTACAATCGCTATCTCGACGAATTGATCCTCGCCGAAGAGTTGGGGTTCGACGGCGCGTGCATCAACGAACACCATCAGAATGCCTACGGACTGATGCCGTCGCCGAATCTGATGGGCGCGATCCTGGCGCGGCAAACGAAGAGAATAAAGATAGCCGTGGTCGGCAACGCGCTGCCGCTGTACAATCCGCCCACGCGCGTGGCCGAAGAGTTCGCCATGATCGACGTGATGAGCGGCGGACGGTTGATCGCCGGCATGGTCGTCGGCGGCGGGCCGGAATACTACAGCTTCACCCTCAACCCCACCTTCGCTCGGAGCATGTACACCGAAGCGCTCGATCTGGTTCTGCGCGCCTGGACCGAGCCGGGACCGTTTGCCCATCACGGCAAACATTGGCGCTTGAAGTACGTCAACCCCTGGCCGCGCCCCCTGCAACAGCCTCATCCCCCCATCTGGATTCCCGGCGCGGGCAGCAAGGAAACCATCGACTTCGTCGCCCAGCGCCGCTATTCCTACATGGGCATTCCCTATTTTCACATCGACTTCTTTCAGCGCAACTTCGACGGCTTCCGCGAGGCGTGCCAAAAGAACGGCTACACCGGTTCGCCCTCGCAACTGGGCTGGCTGGTGCCGATCTACGTGGCCGAGAACGACGAACAAGCCTGGCGCGAGTTCGAGCCGCACCTGACCTACTTCCGCCGCAATCTGCTCAAGGGGCTGACGATCTTCCCGCCCGGCTACACCAGCGTGCGATCGATGGCCCGCATTCACGGCGCGCTCGACAAGTTTCTCGCCAACGTGGAAACGCGCCGGGACATCGAAGCCGGGGCCTACGCCATCGTCGGCAGCCCGGCCACGGTGCGAGATCGATTGAAGGAACACAGCCAGCGTTTGGGCGTGGGCAATCTGCTGGGCTTGTTCCAACTCGGCACCCTCCCCGCCGAATTGACGCGCAAAAATATGTGGATGTTTGCCAAGGAAGTAATGCCGCAGCTTCGCGGGCAGTAGCCAGTAGTCAGTAGCCAGTAGTCAGTAGCCAGTAAGCAGGAAGGCTCTCTCGATTACTGCCGACTGCTTAGGATCTGGTTCATATTCACTTCCTGGCTACTGACTACTGACTACTGACTACCGAGAACAGAGGATAGACAATGACCGTGGCCAATCGGACGAGCTTTGTGGATGTGCGCGGCAAGAAGACGCAGCTGATGGTAGGTGGGCAAGGTCCGCCGTTACTGTATTTGCACAGCGCCGCCGGCGAGACCGATTGGACGGCGTGGCACGACGCGCTGGGGCAGCGGTTCACCGTCTATGCGCCGGCTCATCCGGGTTTCGCCCTGTCGGAAGGTTTGGACGAGATCGACGACATTCACGATTTGGCCTGGCATTGCGTGGACCTACTCTCGGTGTTGGGGCTAGAGCGCGTGCCGGTGGTTGGATTTTCTCTGGGGGGATGGTTGGCCGTCGAGTTGGCGATCCTGCGTCCCGCTTTGGTTTCCCATCTCGTCCTCATCGATGCCGCCGGTCTGCATCTCGACGAGTCGCCGATGGAGGAGTTGTTTATCGACGATCTCGACCGACTGCGCCGTTTGATTTTCCATAACCCCGATCATCCGGCGGCGGCCAACTTCTTCCCCTCGTCGCGCACCGATCCGCGCCTGCTGATGTGGCTGCGCGCCCGCGAGGCCACCGCGCGCGTGGCCTGGAATCCCTACCTGCACGATCCGAAATTACCCCGACACCTTCACCGCGTCGGCTGCCCAACGCTGATCGTCTGGGGCGACGACGACCGCCTGATCCCCTCGGCCCACGGCGCTTACTATGCCGAACACATTCCCGGCGCGCGGCTGGAGCTACTTCCCTCCTGCGGCCACATGGCCCCTTTCGAGGCCACAGCAGAGTGCGCGGCACTCGTGCAAGGATTCCTCCATCAACCGTCCGCCGGTTAGCCGCGACGCGGAGCGGAGCGCGAGACAGGCGCGCTCCGCTCCGCGTCGCGGCTAACCGCGGATGCCTTGCTTCTCCTCGGCGGCGAAATACTCTTCGACGGGCAGCGGAATGCAGGGCGACCAGCCCAGGGGCAGGGTGACGCCGGTGATCCAGCGCGCCTCGTCGGAGGCCAGGAAGGCCACCGCGGCCGCCACGTCGCTGGTCAGGCCGACATCGAGGGGATGACACGAGCGCACCTTGTGGGCCGTCTCCGGCGTCAAATGTTCGCGGTAGCCGGTGGACATTTTCGTCAGCACCACCCCCGGCGCGACGGCCACGACGCGCTGGCCGCGCGGTGCCAGCTCCCAGGCCAGCGATTGCGTGAAGCCGTTGATGCCCGCCTTGGAAGCGCTGTAAATCGAAAAGCCGGCGCACCCCGCCAGACTGAGGGCCGATGATACATTCACGATGACGCCGCCGGGAGAACGCAGGCACGGCAGCACCGCGCGCGTCATGCGGATCGATCCCGTTAAATTGGTGTCGAGGATTTCCGCCATCGTGGCATCGTCCACTTCTTCCAAGCGAACGATGCGTTCGACGCCGGCGTTATTGACCAGCACGTCGAGTGTGCCGAAGCGCGATTGGCATTGGGCCACGGCGGAGCGCACCTCGTCTTCGCGCGTCACGTCGCAGGGCAGGAATTGGCAGTCTCGATGCCGGCCGCGCAGCTGTTCCAGCAAGCGCGCCGGTTCGCTGCGCGAGGCCACGACGACGACCGCTCCTTCGTTGGCCAAGCGAAGGGCAATCGCTCCGCCGATGCCTTTTTCGCTGGCTCCGGTAATTAAGACTACTTTGCGGGCAAATCGGCCTTTCTGGGCATCCCGCGCTTGAAATGTTTTCATCCGCGCGCTCTCCGCTGCCTGTTCATTTGCTGAGCACTCTCCTTTACTTTATCTCCCCGTCGGCCAACCGGCAGCACCCCTTGCCGGGTGAAGTTAGCGGTACAGTATTACTCCCCTCTCCCATCTCATGGGAGAGGGGTTGGAGTGAGGGTCTTCTTCCCCCCTCACCCCAACCCCTCTCCCCCGAAGCGGGGGAGAGGGGAGAAGAGTCAGCTTCGGGAAGAAGAAAAGAGCGATGTAGCGGTGGCCCTCGTTTCTCCTGCCGATTACGAATGAGGCAAGGACTGGACTGGCCCGCGTCCGCTCATAAAAAATCTTTTTCGCCGTCGAGCCTCCGACTCTCCGCCGGAACGCGACTTTCTCGACCGATTGTGAGCCAGCCGTCGTTGCAACCGTATCTGTGGATGCTATTGGGTAGTTTTTGTTTCGCCTGGATGGGGGCGGCGGCGCACGCCCTGCGCGAGCATTGCGAATGGCAGGTCATCGCCCTGGCGCGCAGCTCGCTGCCGTTGTTCTTCGGCACTTCGTTGGCCGTGCTGGGCGGGGCGCGGTTGGCGGTGCTTTCGCCGGGCATTCTGTGGGTGCGCAGCATCGCCGGTAGCATCAGCCTGGTGTGTACCTTTTTCGCGCTGACGGTTCTACCCCCCTCGCACGTCTTCACGCTTTCCAGCACGTTTCCGATCTGGGTGGCCTTGCTGTCGTGGCCGTTGTATCGGAAAAGGCCCACGCTTCAGGTCTGGCTATCGGTGTTCGGCAGCGTCCTGGGCGTGGCGCTGTTGGAGATGTCCGCACCGTCGGAAAACGTCGACGAGGATTCGTTGTCGCGCTGGCTCGCCGTCGTTAGCACGTTGGTTGCTGCGTTCTCGACGGCGGTGGCCATGCTCGGTCTGAATCGCCTGCGGCACATTCATCCGTGGTCTATCGTGGCCCATTTCTCCGGCGTGGCCCTGATGTTCTCACTAACGGCGTTTCTGATCGGCGGCTCGGCGTCCGCGACCGCGCTGCCGCCTCTGCCGCAGATCGAGGCGGTCTGGCTTCTGTTGGCCGTGGGAGCCTCGGCTACCGTCGGTCAATTGTTCTTAACCAAGGCGTTCTCCTCCGGCCCGCCGGCCAAAATCTCGGTGATCAGCCTCACGCAAGTCGTCTTCGCCCTGCTGCTCGACATGCTGTTCTGGGACCGCCGCTTCAACGCCCTGACCTTCGCCGGCATGGCCCTGGTCATGGCTCCGACGGCATGGCTCATGATCGCGCAAACAACCACTATTAAAAGAGATATGGCAATAGAACCCGAATAGAACCCGAATAGAACCCGAATAGAACCCGAATAGAACCCGAATAGAACCTTATTGATTTTTCATTGTCCACACGGCTCCGCGACCGTGTCCGCTTGTCACCACCAATTCGAGACCGCGCAGTCGTTCCAAATCCTCGCGGACGACAAGATCCGCCTCGCTCAGAGTCGTGGCAATGAATTTACGGGAGAGTGGAGGGCTATTGGCCAGCAGTTCCAGGATGGCCCGCTGACGGTCGGTCAACTCCCGAGAAACTTGACGCGGCGGTATATATTTGCTCGGTCGAAAACGAACGACGACGGTACCGGCGAGTTCTTCGATTTCGGGACGAGGCAACCCCGCTTTCTCGGTCAAGTCCGCCATTTTGAGCGTGCCGCGCCCCCACGACTCGATGATCCCTCGACGGTGGAACACGCGGGCGATGAGGGGGTTCCAAGGTAACGATTCGTGAGGCTCAAACAGCTTCTCCGCCGTGAGGCCAAAATGAAGGGTTCCCGACGAAGTTATTTCGAGCCGATCCTGATAAATCGCCACGCCCACGGATCCGCCTCCAATCGCGTAATCGCGATGGGCGAAGGCATTGGCCAATGCCTCCCGCAAGGCAATCGGCGGATAAAGCGGATCGTCGATCCGTTCGAACAACTCCGGCACGATCCGCCCCGCCACGGGCAGGTTGTCCCGAAGGAACTGCTCCGCCTTGTGCAACAATTCAAAGATATTGCCGTGGAATTGTCGATTGTCCACAAAATCCGTCTTGTCCGAACCTCGAAATCTCGCCGCGCGCAGTAGGCACTGTGGCATCTCAACTTCCAACCGCTCGCGCTTTCCAAACAACACCACAGCGGCGCGCAAGAGAACCCCTGCCTTCGTCAACCCGAACCCGCGCAGCAACTCGTTCGGAGCGCGACTGCCGGGATCTTCCATCCGACCGCGACGGATCGCTTCGTCGAGCGTGCGCGTGAGTTCGCTCCAATCCAAATCCTCCACCGACCACCCCTCGGCCGGTTCGGTCTCCCAACGCCGCTCGCCGTGAAATCGCTCCACCACGACGCGGTTGTACTCGTCCCGGCTCATCTTCTGACTGGCATTGCCGACGCGCCGATAGGCTTGCCCTTTATAGCTGTAGGGACGGTTGGGTCCGGGCGGGACGGTCACGACGACGACCTGAAGTCCCGGTCGCGCTTCCACGCGTTCGACCGAAGGAAACACGGGCGGCTCAATCTGCTGAATCTCTTGAGCGATTTCTTCGACCGTCCGATCCGAAACCTGTTGGCCGAGAACGCGCCCCTCTGGCTCAATGCCGAACAAGACTCGGCCCCCCCGGTGGTTGAGCATGGCGCACAGATCGTGCATCGCTTCGCGCCGTTCGGCGCTCGATTTCTTGAACTCCAGCGACTCGCCTTCGCCTTCTCGGCTCCAATCGTGTATTTCCTTCAGATCCATCGCGCCACCTAATTTCCATCCGCTACCTTCGGCGCTTCCCTTCCACGTCTGGGTTCACCGCCGCCGGCAGCGGTTGACCGGAGACGCCCGCCAGCAGATTGTTCGCGCAAATGTCCGCCATTGCCGACCGCGTGCCGACCGTGGCACTGGCGATGTGCGGGGCGACCACCAGGTTCGGCAGGCGCAGCAACTCGCTCGCCGGGTCGGGCGGCTCGGGGTCGGTTACATCGAGACCAGCGGCGAAGATCGCACCCGTCTTCAGCGCCGCGATCAGATCCTTTTCCACGACAATCGGCCCGCGCGCCGTGTTCACGAACACCGCCGTCGGCTTCATTTGGCGAAAGCGTTCCAGATTGAACAGGCCGCGCGTTTTCTCGTTCAGATCGGTGTGGACCGAGACGAAATCCGAACGGCTTAACAGAGTATTCAGATCGACTTGTTGCGCGTTGAGTTCCTTCTCGGCCTTTTCGTTGCGATAGGCGTCGTGGTAGAGAACCGGCATATCCCAGCCGAAATGACAACGGCGCGCCAGGGCGTAGCCAATGCGTCCCATGCCGACGATGCCGAGGGTGCGGCCTTGCAAATCCTGCCCCAGATGGCCCAACGGCTCCCAGGTCTTCCAATGGCCGGCGCGGGCGTAATCGAAACTCTCGACCACTCGCCGCGCCGCCGCGATCAGCAGACAGAAGGCCATGTCCGCCGTGGCGTCGGTCAGCACGCCCGGCGTGTTGCCGACGGCGATCCCCCGCGCCGTCGCCGCCGCCACGTCGATATTGTTGAAACCGACGGCGTAATTGCTCACGACCTTGAGGCGCGGGGCGGCGTCCATGAAGGCGGCGTCGATGCGATCCGTCAGCAGCGAGACTAGGCCGTCGCAGTCGGCCGCTTTGCTCGTCAGATATTCGTAGCTCGGCGGCATCTGCTCCGGCCACACTTCGAGTTCACACTCCCGGCCGATACGCTCCAACGCCGCTTCGGGAATGCGGCGCGTGGCAAAAACTTTCGGTTTCACGGACATGGTACGACTCCTCAACAACTTAGAACCCGTCTCATAAGCTCCCCTCTCCCCTGTACTCAGGGGAGAGGGGCAGGGGGTGAGGGGCGAAAATCCGCGGAATGCCCTCCCCCTCACCCCAACCCCTCTCCCCCTGAGTACAGGGGGAGAGGGGCTTTTGGGACAGACTCTTGGCGACGACGATAGGGAATAATGTCGGAGGAAGCCCCAACGAAGGCAAGACGAGGTATCTGGGTGACCTTACCCGACGCTTCGTGTGGCAGGTTGGAAAACGGTTGAAAAAATTCGTGGGCCGTTTGTTGGGGTGGTGGAAGAGATAGAATAGGATTCGATTTCCGCTCTCGGGAGAACGACCCCATGTCTTCCACGACTCTGCTGGCCTTGGTTGCTCGCTGTCGCAGTTTGTACAGGCCGCGCTCGTCGGCCGCGGATGCCGAGTTGCTGGCTCGTTTCGTCCAGCAACGCGACCCGGCCGCATTTGAGGAGTTACTGGAGCGCTATGCTCCGCTGGTGTGGGGAGTTTGTCGTCGCATCGCCGTGGCCGAAATGGATGCCGAGGATGCGTTTCAAGCGACGTTTCTGGCCCTGCTGCGGCAGGCGGATCGCCTCGATAGCCGTCAGCCGTTGGCGGGTTGGCTGCACACCGTCGCCTCTCGTGTGGCGCGAAAGGCGCAAGCGCGCTTGCGACGGCACCAAACTCTCGCCGAGCCGTCTCCGACGACGACTGAGGACATCGCCGACGCGGTGGGCAAGCGCGAAATGCGGTTATTCGTGGATGAAGAAATCGACCGATTGCCGGCGACGTTGCGCATGCCGCTGCTTCTGTGTTGTCTGCAAGGACAAACGCGCGATGAGGCGGCGCAGTCGCTCGGCTGTTCGGTGGCGGCGATCAAGGGACGCTTGGAGCGCGGGCGCGAGTTGTTGCGACAACGGTTGCACGGGCGTGGCGTGGAACTGCCACTCGCGTTCTTGGCACTGACCCTGACCGGCGAACGCATCCGCGCCGCCTTGTGGGCCAAGACGATGCAGGCGGCGCTGTACACACCAACGCCGGCAATCGTGGCGTTGGCCGAGGCGGCGGTCCCAGCGTGGATGGTTGGCAAGGGCAAGGCGGCTGCGCTACTGATACTTCTCGTGATGGGAACGGCGGGCGCGATTGGCCACACACTCACCGCGAAACCGCAAGCGATCTCCGCGCCGCAACCAGCGAAAGCTGTTGCCGAGCCGAAGCAACCGCAACCTCCGCAAGTCCGCCTCGACCGCCACGGCGACCCGCTGCCGGAAGGGGCGATTGCACGTCTGGGCACGGTGCGCTGGCGGCTTGGATATGCCGGCGGTGGACTGGTGTATTCGCCCGATGGGAAACAGATCGCGGCGGGCGGTTTCAGTACAGCCGTCACGCTCTGGGATGCCGCCAGCGGCAAATTGCTTCATTCGTTCCCCAATCAAAGTCGACCCTGTTCCTGCGGTGCCTTCTCGCCCGATGGCACAATGTTGGCCATCCCGGGTATGCGGGTCTGTCACCTTTGGGACATTGCCACCGGCAAGGAAGTGAGGCAATTGAAGGCCGGTCGAGAGGGATTGAGCGATGTCGCCTTCGCGCCCGATAGCAAGATGGTGGCGGGGACGGATTATAATGGTACGCTGCACTTGTGGGAGGCGGCAACGGGCGTCCAGCTACGCCGCATCGAATGCAAACAAGATATTCTCGACGTCGTGGTGTTTTCACCCGATGGTCGGCGGCTGGCCACTGGAGGCACCGATGGAACCATCTGTCTCTGGGATCCGCGCACGGGAAAAGAATGTCATCGCTTGAAAGCCCACCAAAGAAGAGTAATCCGCATCTTCTTTTCGCCGGACGGCAAGCGTCTGGTTTCATCGAGTAACGATGTCATTCGCGTGTGGGATGCAGCAACGGGCCGACCCCTCCGCGATATGGGCGAAAAGGCCGCTCATTCCTGGCTTCCGATTGCCCTTTCTTTAGATGGAACCCTGTTGGCATCGGGGCAAACGGATGGTCGCATTCGCCTGTG
The DNA here is from genome assembly GCA_021781415.1 of Planctomycetota bacterium. Classification (GTDB taxonomy): domain Bacteria; phylum Planctomycetota; class Planctomycetia; order Gemmatales; family Gemmataceae; genus JAJPHU01. Next base: position 1,723 of record JAJXWW010000096.1, on the reverse strand, counting down.
GGACATGGACACCGGGCAAGAGAAACGACAGTGGCACGTCGGTGCCATTGATGATACTCAAGGGTGGGGTGTGTCGGGCCTCGCCTTTTCGCCCGATGGCAAGACATTGGCCTCGTCGAGCCAAGCCCAGAGTAGTATCCGTGTGTGGGACATAGCCACGGGACGAGAGCGGCATCCGACGCAGGAGCATCACGGCACCATTGATTTTCTGCGATATTCGCCGGATGGTACGATGCTGGTATCCATGAGCAGCATCGAAAAGCGGATCGTTTGGTGGGATTCAATTACGCAACGGCCCCGACGGCAATTCTCCTGGTCCGCAAAAGACCGGAGTCTCGCCGCCCTGTCACCCGACGACAACACCTTGGCCGTGGCTTCCTACCCGCCGGATCAGAAATTGCGACTATGGGATGTCCGCAGTGGCGAGCCTGGTCTTCAAATGGGAAACAATGAAAAGCAGCTCACCGCAATAGCCTTTTCTCCAGATGGAAAGCTCGTCGCTTCTGCGAGTCCGGATCATCGGGTCACACTCTGGGACGCGCGCGATGGCAAGGAAGTACGGCAAATCAAAGAAATGTCGAGTACGGCATCTTCTCTGTGCTTTTCCCCAGATGGCAAAGCGCTGGCATGTGCAACCGGGAGAAAGGAGTTCGCATTGAGCGAGCCGACCCTACGGTTATGGGATGTAGCCGACGGCAAGGAACGATGTTCTTTCCAAGTTCACGACCTTCTCGACGGACTGACCTTTTCGCCCGACGGAAAGATCTTGGCTGGCGTTGCCGAGTTCGATAGAGCGGGAATCGTTCGTTTATGGGACACGAGAACCGGCAAGGAATTGTGTCGGCATACGGGCCATCGCGATAGAGTCGCGGCGGTCGCATTCTCTCCCGATGGCAAGTTGGTGGCTTCGGGATCGCGCAGTTTTTTTGGGCAAGACAACTCCGTTCATATATGGGAGACAGCCAGCGGCCGGCTTATCGGGCGTTTTCAGGGACATCGTAGTGGCGTTTTCAGCGTAGCCTTCGCGCCGAACGGCCTGACCGTGGCCAGTGGATCGGAGGATTCGACCGTACTCATTTGGGATATTACGGGTCGGCGACCGGACGGACGATGGCACAACAATCCGCTGACGCCACATCAATTGAACGCCATCTGGACCGCCCTGGCCAACGACGACGCGGCCAAGGCCTACGATGCCGTGTGGACTCTCGCCGCCGCGCCGGAACATGCGGTACCGTTTCTCAAAAAGCACCTCCCGCCCGCGCCCTGTCCCGACGCCCAGGCCGTGTCTCGCTGGATTGCGGGCCTCGACAGTGACACATTCACCGTGCGTCAGAAGGCACAGGAAGAATTGGCCAAGCTCGGCGACGCCGTCACCGCTCCCCTCCAAAAAGCGCTGGCCGACAAGCCCACCCTGGAGATGAGACGCCGCTTGCAACAATTGCTCGCTCAGTCGCGCGACTGGACGCCGGAACGTCTGCGCGTGCATCGAGCCATACAAGCGCTGGAACATATTAACACTCGTTCGGCGCGCGCGGTGTTGCAAGCGTTGGCCGAGGGAGCGCCGGAGACGCAGCGCACCGAAGAGGCGAAAGCGGCGCTGCGACGGCCAGCACGATAATTTCGTCGGGCCATTTTCCTCGTTGGCGGAAAAGATAGGGTAGAAGTGATTCCGCCAACGGGAGGATGAAGCCATGTCCGCCACCGTATTGACCGCGTTTCT
>JAJXWW010000208.1 GCA_021781415.1 Planctomycetota bacterium | reverse complement strand
GTCGAAGCGCAGCGAGACCTACCGAGACGAGAGGCGATCGCGGTGGGTCTCGCTGCGCTTCGACCCACCCCACGGAATTGCTCATTCGGGAATTTATTACGAACCTATTCCTTACGAGGCGTCGCTAAACGGCGCTGCCGTCGATTCTCCTTTGCGATATGGTGTGAAAGAGGAAATCTCGCACCGTGGATCGGGAGAAGCTGTGCAAACCGCGCCGCCGTCATCGTCGCCCGTTCGGGAATACGCCCATCGACTCGAAGAACGACAAAGCCGAACCGTCCGCCTCGCCGGGCGCGAGCGCCTCGTGGGCAATGCGCGCGTCGCGGTGTTTCTCTTTGGCCTACTTCTCGTGTTTCTTGCTTTCGGCGCACATTGGCTGTCGGCGTGGTGGCTGGTGTTGCCCATCGTGTTGTCTACCGTACTACTCTTTTATCACGAGCGCGTGACGCGCGCCTGGCACCGCTCCAAGAGGGCGGTGGCTTTCTACACCAACGGTCTCGCTCGATTGCAAGACGCCTGGAGAGGGCGCGGTCAAAGCGGCTCGCGCTTCCAGGACGATACCCACCCGTATGCGGGAGATCTCGATCTGTTCGGAGCGGGATCGCTGTTCGAGCTTCTTTGCACGGCGCGAACGCGAGCGGGCGAAGACACCCTGGCGTCGTGGCTGCTCCGTGCCGCCGATATGGAGGAAATCCGCGCTCGACAAGCCGCCGTGGCGGAGTTGCGTCCGCTGCTCGATCTGCGCGAGGATCTGGCGCTCTTAGGGAGCGACGTGCCGGCCGGCGTCGATTTTAACGCCCTGGCCGCTTGGGGAGCGGAGTCGCCCCTGTTGACGGCACGCTGGCCGCGCTGGGCGGCGCTGATTCTCGGTTTGCTGACCACGACCGCGCTTGCCGGCTGGTTGCTGACGCAGTTTGGTTTGCTCCACGACGATTCGACCTTCACGCGATTCTTTTTGGAAATGCACTCGACGCCGTTCGCACTCTTACTCGCGGTACAAGTGAGCTTTGCCGGTTGGTACTATGGCCGCGTTCAACGGGTGTTAAGCGCCGTCGAACGCCGTGGACGCGATCTCGCTCTCTTGTCCAACGTCTTGGCCCGGCTGGAAGAAGCCGAGTTTGAGTGCCCGCGCCTGCGCGCGCTGCGCGCCGCGCTCGATACGACGGCCCACCCAAGAGGCGGCAGATCCCTCCCACCCTCGGAGCGCATCGCTCAACTCGGCAACCTTCTCGATCTGCTCCATTCGCGGCGCAATCAGTTGTTCATGCCGTTCGCTTATCTGTTGCTTTGGGGCACGCAAATCGCCCACGACATCGAACGCTGGCGCGCCGCGGCCGGACCCGCCATTGGACGCTGGCTGAATGTCGTCGGGCAATTCGAGGCGCTCGGCGCGTTGGCCGCCTATTCCTATGAAAATCCCGACGATCCGTTTCCAGAGATCGCAACCGAAGGCACTCCCTGCTACGACGGCGAACAACTCGGTCATCCGCTGTTGCCGGCGTCGCAATGCGTCCGCAACGATTTGCGGCTGACCGAAGGGCTTCGTGTTTTGATCGTTAGCGGATCGAACATGTCTGGAAAAAGCACTTTTCTGCGCACCGCCGGCATCAACGCGGTTCTCGCGCTGGCCGGAGCGCCGGTGCGGGCAAGGCGTCTGCGCCTATCGCCCTTGGCCCTCGGAGCGACCTTGCGAATTCAAGATTCGCTGCAACAGGGGCGCTCGCGCTTCTACGCCGAAATCTTGCGCGTGCGGCAAATCGTCGATCTGACGCGCGGCCCTCTGCCGCTGTTGTTCTTGCTCGACGAAATCTTCGCCGGCACCAACTCGCACGATCGGCGTCAGGGAGCCGAGGCTATTGTGCGCGGCTTGGTGGAAGCTGGAGCGATCGGCTTGGTGACGACGCACGATCTGTCGCTGACGCACATCGCCGAGCAACTCGCCCCTCGCGCCGCCAACGTCCACTTCGCCGATCATTTCGAGCAGGGGGAAATGAAGTTCGATTATCGCATCCAAACCGGCGTCGTCCGTCACAGCAACGCCCTCGCTCTCATGCGCGCCGTGGGCTTGCGAGTGTAGGGCGCGACGAGCGCTAACCGACGAAGTTTCGCTTCAAGCCCTCTTATAACAGAAATATATTTTTTTCCAATCTTGCGGGTTATAGCTCGCACAGTCGTCTCCATCATTAACATTATCGCGGAAATCAAATTGTTCCCAAATCCCCCCATCACTTAGTATGGAGGTCGGGTTGAGGAGCGAAGGCCTGAATCGCCCGCGAAACAACCATTCGAGTCCAGGCAGCTCAACCGATCGTGACGCCCCATCGAGTCGCCGACACCTTTGGAGCGAAGAGATGAAGAAATCAATTAGACGCTTGCGGCACACCCTCCTTCAACTCGAAGTCCTGGAACCTCGTGAAGCCCCTTGTGCTTCCCTTGGGACTGCGGAAACATTTGATACGACGGCCGTCGGCAGTCTGCCGGCGGGCTGGTCGCAGTGGAGCAGTTCCGCGGGAACCAACGCCTTTGCCGTTTCTTCCAGCCAGGCTCAGAGCGCGCCCAACTCCTTGGCGGTTACCTCGCCGACCATGAGCGGCCTGAATGCGCGAGCGTGGGTCAACACCGCCCAGTCGGCCAACGAGCAGGTGAACGCCGATATCTATCTGAATAGCTCCATCCCCGCCGAGATCCTGGCCCGCGGCACCAGCCTGGACACAACCACTCCCAGTTACTACGCCGTCTCCGTGACGCAAGGCATGGATGTGAAATTGCTGCGGGTTAATAACGGCGTCGCGACCACGCTCGGCGAGGTCAAATCCGCCAACTGGATCGCGAATCAATGGGTCTGTGTGACGCTATTTACCAACGGCAACAATGTGCGAGCACAGGTGGAGCGCGAAGATACCGGACAGTACCTGAATAGTTCCGGGCAGTGGCAAACGAACGAGACGTGGGCGCTGAACTTGACGGATACCACGATTACCAACAGCGGTGACGTGGGGCTGGGGCGTTTGTCCAGCTACACCGGAACGGTATATTTCGACAACTTCTCTTATGGCGGCGTGACGCTTGAGAGCATACCGCCGATCGTGACCATCAACACGCCGGCGGCTGGGACCACCTTATCCGGCGTCATCCCGGTGCAAGTCACGGCCACCGACGACGTCGGCGTGTCGACTGTCGAGTTCTACGTCGATAACGTGCTTCGCGCCGTGGAGACCTCCGGCCCCTACACCTGGAACTTTGATACCACCACGATCGCCAACGGGACACATACCTTGACCGTCAAGGCCTATGATCCCGCCCAGAACATAGGCCAGGCTTCGGTGACGTTTACAACGCAAAACGATCTTACAGCCCTGGCTCAGCCGGCTATTCCACAGCATTCTCCGAATATTCGCGTCTTAGAGTTGGCCTACAATAATGGGTCTTCGCAATTGAGTCCGTCCGACGTCCCTCTCTTGCAAAATAGTGTGGATGCGGTTGTCCCGGACACGATGTATTCCAGTCAGATCAACGCCGTCGCACCCAATACGCCGCAGTTGATCTACAGCAACGTCTCCAGCGTCTATAAGAGTTCGCTTCTCGATTGGCTAAACTACGCCGACGCTCACGGATATTCGCGCGAGGAAGCATTCTATCATGTGGCGCAGGCGACGCCTTATACGGGCAGCGGCGGCTCGACGCAGCCGGTCGATTGGTTTTGGGGCGTCTATGCCGGCGGATCGACTCTCAGCGACCGCACCTGGCAAGCTCACGCCGGCGGGGGCGGGGTCACCTTCCCTCCCGTGGGACAATCGGTGTACATCGGATATCCCGATCGATTCCGCGAGCTGGACATCAACCTGACTTCTCCCGCGAGCGGCGGGTGGTCGGGAGTTCTGGAATATGCCACGGCCGTCGATTCGTCCGGCAACCCAACCTCGTGGGCACCGCTGACCACGCTCACCGACACCACGGCCGGGCTGACGCAGTCCGGGCGGATCACCTTCGATCCACCCGCCAATTGGGTTACCTCCACCGTTGGCGGTTCGGGACAGATGTACTATGTCCGCATCCGCACGGTGACGGCGGGAACCGCTCCGGTAGCCAATACCATCCTGGGTGCCGATTACACCAACTCCAACGGGACCAATTCCGGCGTCATCCCAGCGTTCGATTGGGCGGCCGATGTCGATCGCGACGGTTATCTCAACAACGCCGAATATGCCAACCGCGCTCCCGGCATGAATGCTCGTTTCGCCTATCAGAGCCGCCTGTTCAGTTACGGACCGATGCGTTTTGCCACCAACCCCGGCGATGCCGCATTCCGCAGCTGGGCGACGAATTACGAGGTTCGTTATCTGAATAGCAATCCGTTGGCGGCGGGCTTGTTCATGGATAACTCCGGCGGCAACGCCCCAGCGACGGCCGGCAGCGTCCTCGAGCCGGTTGGTACTTACGCTTCCGATTATGGAACGCTGCTCTACGAGATCGGCCGAGCCATTTCGCCCCGGTGGATCATGGCCAATACCGCCGGCGGCGGCAGCAGCGCCGATCCCACGATTCAACGCGTCCAGGCCTATTTCGAGGAGTTCGCCATCCGCGCGATGGCCAGCAATTATCCGCAATTCGAGAATCTGGCCACACTGGTCGCCAACCGGGCCGCGCTGGCGTCGCCTTCCGCTTACGCCGTGCTGGACAGTAATCCCCAAGGCGGAACGCCGACCGATCCCCGTATGGAACTGGCCACCCTGGCGTATTATTACCTTATTGCCGATCCGAAAACGACGTTTCTAGACTACAACGGCGGCTACAATCCGTCCGGCCCTTGGAGCCAGCACTGGTTCCCGGCTATGGACGCCAACATCGGCTTGCCCACCGGAAATTGGTCGCTCTTCGCCAGCGGCGCGGACCCCGCGAATACGTCGCTAACGTATCACATCTATCAGCGTTCCTTTACCAACGGTCTGGTTCTCTATAAGCCGTTGTCTTACGGCAACGGCGTCACGGGCACGGTGGCCGACGCCACGGCAACTACCCAGACACTCAACGGCACTTACTACCCGTTACAGGCCGACGGCACCCTGGGAGCGCCGGTGAATAGCATCACCCTGCGCAACGGCGAGGGGGCGATCCTGGTGAGTGCCTCCTCGGTTCCAACGGCTCTACAGGTGAGCAGCACCGCCACGTCCACAACGGCGGGGACGGCCGTGCAGGTCACGGTCTCCGCCGTGGATTCCGCGGGCCAGGTCGTTCCCGGTTTCTTGGGGACGGTGCATTTCACCAGTTCGGACGGGGCCGCGGTCTTGCCGAGCGACTATACTTTCACCGCCGCGGACAACGGCGTTCACACATTTAATGTTCTTTTCAAAACCGCCGGTACGCAGACGTTGACCGTCGTGGATCCGTTGTCGGGTATCACGGGCAGCTTGGGGAACCTTACCGTCGTCCCGGCGGCCGCCAGCCAATTCCGACTGACCGCTCCTTCCGCGGTCACGGCTTTGACGCCGTTCCAACTCACGGTCACCGTCCTCGATCCCTATGGAAATCAGGTCACGAACTATACGGGGACGATCCAGTTCAGCAGTTCGGATGTGCTTGCTTACCTGCCGCCGGATTACACCTTCACGTCCGCCGACGCCGGTCAACACACGTTCAACCGAAACCTGTTGCTCTGGCAGACCGGCACCCAGACCATCACCGTCACGAATCCCCAGACGGCGATTGTCGGCAGCACGATGGTGCAAGTTAATAAATGGTCGGATTCGTCGGGCTCCGAATGGATCTTCGGCTTCTGATCGTCTTCCCGCATCGCCCGGCTCACCCAATAGGCATGGAGGAGCAAGGGATATCGAACGTGCCGCGTCGCTCTGGAATTGGACGCATCAAGAAGAATCGCGTACGAGGTTCACACAGAAGCGAAATTCTCTGGAACCGATCGTGCGGCGGACGGTGAGGTCGATGCCTCTGCGCATAAGGTGGAGTATAGAGCGAGCAACTCCGGCGATGCGCCTGCGGCGGCAAGATCGGGAGACGAGACGTGGTGGTGGACCAGCGTGGGCTTGATACGACCGCAAACGCGCCAATTATTCCTCGATTGTCGGCAACTCTTGCAGCCCCGGCACATAGCGTCGCTTCTTCAGTCTTACGCTAACCGAGCGAACGCATCCCATCCAGCACCTCGCTCCATGTCGGGAACGGAAGCGCGGGCGGAAGGGATCGGCGGCAGAGAAACTACGGTGCGATCACGACCAGATTATCGCGGTGGACGACCTCGTCGTATGCGGCGTCTCCCAAGGCATCTCGGACTTGATCGCTGCGCTGACCGCGGATTCGTTCGAGATCGGAGGAAGAAAAATTGCTCAAGCCGCGAGCGAATTCGATTCCTTCCACGTCTAATAGAGTGACGACATCGCCCTTGCCGAACCAACCGTCGAGGCGGACGACGCCGATCGGGAGTAAACTACGTCCTTCGTTCTGGACGGCGCGGCGCGCTCCGGCATCGACGATCAACCGTCCGCGCGGCTGGGCCGTGTAGCCGAGCCAGCGCTTCCACGCCGACATGGTGCGGTCGTGAGGTAAAAAGAGCGTGCCCACCGGCTCGGCGCGGAAGATGGCGTCGAGGATGTTCGGAACGCTACCGTTGGCCATGAGGACCGACTCGCCCGCCACCGTCGCCAGACGCGCGGCGCGGAGTTTGCTCCTCATCCCGCCCGAACCTAAGGCGCTGCGGCTGTCGCCCGCCGCCGACAAGATCGAGGCATTGATGGATGGAACCGTCGTTATCAGCTCCGCCGAAGGGTCGGTGTGCGGATCGGAGGAATACAAACCGTCCACGACGGTCAACAGGATCAACAGGGGAGCTTGCAATAGGTTGGTCACGAGAGCGGCGAGACGATCGTTGTCGCCGAAGCGAATCTCGGCCACGCTGACCGTATCGTTCTCGTTAATAATGGGCAGGCAATCGTATTCGAAGAGAGAGAGTATCGTGTTGCGAGCGTTCAGATACCGAGCGCGGTTGTCGAAATCGCCGGCCGTCAACAATATCTGGGCAGTGGGGATACCGTGACGAGTCAAGCAATCTTCGTAGGCGCGCATGAGAAATGCCTGGCCCACGGCGGCGCAGGCTTGCAGTTGGCGAAGGTCGGTGGGGCGGCGCGACAAACCGAGACGCCCCATGCCCGCTCCTATGGCTCCCGAACTGACGAGGACTACTTTGCGTCCCGCCGCCCGCAGGCGTTGGATTTGGTCGGCAAGGGCTTGCAGGCGCTCGCGATCGAGCGTGCCCTCCTCGTTGGCCAATACGTTCGTACCGACCTTTACCACAACGGTGGCGGCCAAGGCGATGACTTCCTGACGAACGGCATCGATCATGGAAAATCGTCCCGCGTTTACGAATGGTTGGAGCGAACCGAGCGAAACCCGCCGCGTGCTACAATAGAAAGTGCGGATTACCGACTCAAGGCTATGAAAATTGTAACAATTGCAAAGATCGTTTGACGCGCGAAGATCGGTGCTTTATACTCGGTCTCAGCGAACGAATCATCCCGGTGCGTCGTTTGGGCCAAATGTTTGGAACAAACGATATGCCGATCCGTCCGGATCGCCCGATGTCATTCGGTAGATTTGGCGGAATGGAATCCTACCGCGAGGTGCCCCTTGGCGACGATTTACACGCGATGCCCGCGCCGTCGGTTCGATGCTCGCCGCGGAGCCGTGCTGATTCTCTTGGCGTTGTTCGTGTTGCCGGCGCGGGTTTGCGCTCAGGCCGTCGCCGTCGATAAACTAATAAAACAAGCTCAAGAGGCCGAGAAGCACCACGATTGGCTCGAGGCCTGCCGCCTGTACGACGAGGTTCTCCGCCGCGATCGGACGCGCGACGACGCACGCACGCGCCTAGCCTATCAGCACTGCCTGCGTCGCTTCCATCTCGTTCACCGCCATCAAGACAAAACGTATCGAGACGCGCTGGAGCGCGTTACGCCAGCGCAGGCACTCGAGTTGTATTCCCACGTTTTAGAGACGGTCGGCCGCGTCTACACCGATCGCCAGAAGAGCGGGCCGGAGCAGCTGTTCGCTCAAGGACTCGAGGAATTGGGCTTGGCATTGGCGGAGCCGGTTTTCCTGCGCGGCTATTTCTCAACGGTTCCTCCCGCGACCGTCGATGCGTTCCGGAAGAAGCTAGACGAATGGCACAGTCGCAAGATCGCCAATCGGAACGAGGCCAACGAACAAGTCCGCGCGATCGGTCGCACGGCTCAACAAATGGGATTTGGGCTGCGTCCGCTTGTTCTCACGCTCATCGCCTTGGAGTTCGTCGGCGGCGCTTGCAATGCCTTGGACGAATACACATTCTTTCTGTCGCCGGGTCAGTACCGCGAGGTGCAGGCCGCGCTGCGTGGACGGTTGGTGGCGATTGGTGTCGAGCTGGAGATCGTCGAGGGCCAACTGCTCGTTCGCCGCGTCTATCCGCACGGTACGGCGGAGGATGCGGGTCTCGCGCCGCGCGACCGGCTCGTTCGCATCGACGGGCATTCCACCCGCGACATGACGCTCGAAAGAGCCTCCGAACTGCTGCGAGGCCGCTCCGGAACCACCGTGAAACTGGAGGTGATACCCTATCTGCGCGGCGATTCCGAGTTGGTGACGGTCTTGGACATCAAACGTGCCCCAACGATTGTGCCGAGCGTTGAAAGCGAGATGCAAGAATCTCTCAACGTCGAGCTTGGCAATGGCATGAGGCTCGCCGTTCCCGTCGGCAAGGTGACGATCCATTTTTTCCAAGAATCGACCCTGCAAGAAGTGAAAGAAGCCCTGGCCGCGCTGCAGATGGCCGGCATGAGGGTGTTGATTCTCGACTTGCGCGGTAATCCCGGCGGGCTGTTCAAATCGGCGGTGGAAGTAGCCGAGTTGTTCGTTCCCGAAGGCGTCCTCGTCGTCTCCCAAACGCAGCCGCACGTCATCAAAGATCGCAAACTAACCGGCACGATTCGATCCGAGTCGCTGAACGCCCTGCTGATTCCCATGGTCGTTCTCATCGACGGCGACACCGCCAGCGCCGCCGAGGTTTTGGCCGGAGCGCTCAAGGACAATAATCGAGCCAAGCTCATCGGTCAGACGACCTTCGGCAAGGGGTCGATCCAGTGCATCATCCCCTTGGACAAACCTCACTTCGAGCGGATGCCCGCCGGTATCCGCATCACGGTGGCCAAGCTGTTATCTCCATCGTGGCAGCCGTACACCGTCAAGGGAGTCCACCCCCACTTTACCTCGCCCTTAGAGGGGAATTCTCTCTTAATCGAAGCGCGTGAAGCCTTGATTGAGGAACTGCTCAAGAGCATGCGCGCTTCGTCGATGTCCAATTAGTAAACTAGTCGGGGCGAAGTTGCTGTTCGTGCGGATGCTTTCGAGTGCATATTACCTGGACTCAGAGCGTTGCTTCACCCTTACGAGGCTTGCGTCTCGCGCGGGAAGGCGAAGCGGTTTTTGCCTGGGACGGAAGGAACGATTTATTCCTGTTCGACCGAACGGGTACGTTGCAAGCACAACGTCCGGCCCCTTCGTCGGTAGTCTCGGCCGGTTGCTCCGAGGATGGCAACGCTTTTGTCATCGCGCTCTCGCAAAGTCCATCGGTGTGTTGGCTGGCTCCCGATCTTGCCCCGCTTTGGGTTCGTCCTCTACCTCATCCGGCGACGGCTCTGGCCGTCGAACCGCTGGGAGATCGACTCGCCGTCGCGGACGCGGGTGGAACGCTGCACCTGATCGACTCGCGCGGCAAATCCCTGTGGCAGGCTTCCACGCCGAGGGCGTTGCACCATCTGTCTTTCGTCCCAGAGAAGGCGATCCTGGTCGGCGCGTCCGATTTCGGGTTGGTCGTCTGTTTCGGTTCCACCGGCGAATGCCTTTGGCGCGATGGCTTGGTCGCTCACATCAGTTCGTTAGCCTCCAACGGTGACGGCAGTTGCCTCCTTTTGACCTGTTTCAGCGACGGACTGGTTCGCTACCGCGCAGAAGAAGCCAAGCACGAACGCATTGTGTTGGACGCCGCTTGTCATCTGGCCGTGCCTACTTATACCGGCGATCGCTTGCTTACTGCCGACAGACAAAATCGCATCTGTCTGCGGGACGACAAAGGCACTATTCAGGATCAACTTACACTGGATAGCTCGATTCTCGCCGCGTCGCTGGCCTCCCTGGGAGATAGTGCCGTCGTCGGTCTATCGAACGGCCCGCTCCACCGCTTGGAACTCCAACGGAACCGATGACACCTCAGAGAACGAAGAGGAAATACAAAAGCGGAATCGAAATGAGTTGATGCGCCCGGTTCGCCGCGACGCGCAGCGGAGCGCGGGGGGAACGCGCTCCGCTGCGCGTCGCGGCTAACCGCAATACCGTTCGGTTAAGTGATAACTACTGACTCGGCAAAGGTTTTCTTCAACGGGGGTTGGCCGCGATGTTCCGGGCGTTTCTTGGCGAACTTCGACATCTTCCGCTTCACCACCCGCGGATTCACTCGATTGCGTCGCGGCTCGATCAACTCTTGTTGAATCTCCCACAACAACCCCGCACACCACTGCTGCCAACTCTGGCCCGTAAGACCCGCACCTTCCGGCAAGCGGCAACGCAACACACGCAGGCTGCCGCTAAACGACAGACGGTCCACGTCCAGACCCAACGGTGCCGCCGCCTCCACCATCAACGCCCGTGTCACGAAGTGGCCCAAAGACAACGCCAGCACTTCCTGATGCACGCCGTCAGGAGTCTCACTCCGCAGATGCGCCGGCTTGCCCGGACGCACCGGATCGTGGTGCGTCTTCTGCTCGTCGAAAACCAACTCCTCTTCCCAACGCTCATGATAGGCGCAGACCCACGACCACGCCGGCAAGGCCGAATCGTCCAACACATTGGTTATTTGGCGATGGACCTCGCCGTGACCGACACGCTGCGGATCGTCCAGGGTGTACTCGATCACGCGCACGAGGATGCCGTCGCGGTCCCGTCGGCGGGCGTGATAATTGGGATAGACCTTGGCCCAGTAAGAGCCGTCCGCCAGGTGGCGTTGCGGCGTCAGGATCAGTTGACTCTTGACCCGCGCGATTGCGGCAATTCCCAAGGAATCAAGGCGTTTCCAAAAGTCATAGCTGTAAAAGCCGCGATCCAACAACAACAAGCTATCGGCGGGAAGGTGTTCCAGAAGCGACAGAGCCAACTCGCGTTCGCCGTCTTGCCAGCCGCCTACCGCCAAGGCGACCTCGACATGGGTGCCCAACTCAACCAGACTGACCTTGCGTACTTGCGGGAACGCTCCGCCACCGCGGCCGCCATTGGCCCGCTTGAAAGCGGCGGCGTTGGCGGGGCTGTCGGGGGCGTCCAGCACGGTACCGTCCAAGCCCATCAGCCGCCAACCGCGAAAGAAAGCGCCGGGGGTATCGGCTTGGGCCAACGGTCGGACGACGCGACGGAACAGTTCGGCCACCGGTTCGACGCCCAGACGCTGGCGGGCTTCACAGAGGCTGGATCGGGCCGGCGTTCGTTCTCCCGACCGCAGGCGACGCGCCTGTTTGAATACTTGCCGGATGGGGAGATCGGTGAAGATGCCCATAGCCAAAACCACCCAGAGCATGACCTCATGCGACAACGGACAGAGTCGGCGATTGATGCGTTGGGTCACCTGCAACGCTTGCCGAAGCTGTTGGGGCGGTATAACCTTTTCCAGCCCCGCCAATCGATCGAGTACTCGGCCGTCGTCATCGGTCGGCCACCACAAACATTCTTGATGCGCCATAGCCACAGCCTCCCTGATACCTGGGACGTAAGTAACTACAAAGTATCACATGGCTGTGGCTTGCGCCTAACCGAACGGTATTGCGGCTAACCGAGACCTGCGCAATCCGCGGGAAGACCTCTCTATTCTTCCTTGGCCGGCAGTTTCCATTCTTCGTCGAAGAAACCCGCCGTCGCCACCTTGCCCGGCAAGCGCGACGACGGGGGAGTGCGCACGTCGAGAATGGCGAAGTCCGGCAGTTTCGGCACCTGCCGAGCGTTATTGAGATAGTCGTACTCTCGAAAAGTGAATCCGCTGTTTAGCACGACGTAGCGTTTCGGATTGAGCGGATTGGGGTAGATCATCGCCGGGACGTGATGCTCGGAAGCAAAAGTCTCTTCGCCGAGTCTGATTTGTTGGCGATCCCATCGAAGCGGCAACTTGTCGGCGATTTTGGCCAGAATCTTATTGCTGCTCGGATCGCCCCAAAGAACGAGATTGTGGGCGGCGATGTCGGCGTCGGTGACGGCGGCATCGTCCTTGATGCGAGCCTCGCCGCGAAATTGTTTGCGCCAATGTTCGACGGCGTGCTTCATCTCTGCCGAGGTCCAAACTCCGACCTTACCGTTCAATGGCCTGCCGGTCGGTCGCACCATCAGAAAGCTGTCCATGAAGGCATCGTCGATGGGGCCTTGTAAGCCGTGCCGTTTGTGCAGCGTGCCGTCGTCTCGCTTCTCCACCACTTCCCAGGCGTTGTCTTTCTTGCGCAGATGCACGGTCCACGACCGATCCGACAATACGGGTGGAACATCTTTGATTTCGACCTCCTCGTCATCGACGGTCACATTCGACTTGCCCACGGCCTCCATGGGGCAAGTTCCCGGTTCAAAGTAGATCGTCAGAGCCGAGACGTTCTTGGTCTTAATCTCCGCGCCGTCGGGACCGATGGTGGCATCCACTTCGGCCCGCGACCAGTGTTTCTCCATGCCGTCGATGCGAACCCAAAACATCTTGTTGTAGCGCAGCGTCCAGGTGTTGAACAGGACGTGGAGCGGCACCGCGTCGCGTCCGTGTTTGGCGATGGTGTCGATGCGGCGATTCAATTCGTCCTTCGTCGCTCGTTCGTAGAAATGCCCCGCGCCGGGACCGATTAAGTGTGCCAGCGCGATGCCCTTCTCTTTGAGTGCTTCGGCCATTTTGTCGGCGGCTTGTTTCTGCGAGTCCTTTTCTCCGCTATAGGCCACCGTGGGACAGTTGAAGAGATTGACAGCGTAGTCGGTGCAGTCGTACCAGTGCCACAGCTTTTTTTCGTACCAGGTCGGCTGCACCTTCTCGTTCTGGAAAACTCTCAAAAAGTCGGCGGTTTCGCTGAAGCCCGCGCCGGGCGCGGCTGCGGCCCAACGATCGGCATAATGCACGGCGAACTGCCAGCACGCCGCTCCGCCCATCGAGAAGCCTCGCATCACAATACGGTTTTCATCGATGGAGTAGTGCTTGCGCACGTCGGCCATCGCTTCGAGACAATCGATTTCTCCGGCGAATTTATTGGCATTGCAGTAGCGGCCATAGAGATGCAGCACGAATGCGTTCTTCGGCGTAAACTCGCCCGGCGACGATTGCCGACCGTTTAGGAACGCCAACTCGGTCAACGTCTCGCCCCGTCCGTGGCACCAAATATCGAGCCGATGTTCGTGGGGGCTGTCCGCCCGATACGTCGTCGGGACAACCAAACCGTAGGGCTGCACGGAACCGTCGATCTTCGACACATAGCCGCGCACCACCAGACCCGTCGCCGTCGTCCACGGCGTCTTGCCGGAACGCAATTGTTTGGCGCGCTCGATGCCCTGATCCAGCAGCTTCTGGGCGACGGCGACTTCCTTCTTGTTGTAAAACTCGTCGTAGGCAAGGGCATAGCGAACGGCATTGTGATAGATCTGTACGTCCGGCAGCGATTCCAACAGCGCGGGCTTGTTCTTGAGATCCCGCCGCAGTTGAGCGATCTCCTTGCCCAACGCCTCGACGCCGTCTTGCAGTTTGGCGCGATCGGCTTCGTCGAGCGCTATACCCTTCGGCGGTACCGGACGCACCTTGTCGGGGACGTTATCGCTCGGCCCATCCGCGAGCAGCAGAGAGGCAATAAAAAAGGTAAACGAGATAGACAAAATGCGCTTTGCCACGAGATTCTCCTTGCTGAGTCGGCAAGAACGGTAGGAACGGCGTGCTGTTGTAGTTAGGACAAGATGGTCAAGCAGTCAACGGGAGAACCAAATGGCGCTTCCCCCTCTCGCTCGGCATGCCGGACGAGAGGAGGACATATCACATGGAACGTTACACTTCGTTCGCCGGGGCGGGGAATTGTTGGCATAACTCTTGGACTTCCCCACGGACGCGCGTTTGCACGCTGGAATCTTCGGGGTGCGAGAGAACTTCGCCGATCCAGGCTCCGATTTGTCGCATCTCCGGTTCGCGCATGCCGCGCGTCGTCAATGCTGGCGTGCCAATGCGGATGCCCGAGGGATCGAGTGGCGGGCGCGTGTCGAAGGGGATGCCGTTGCGGTTGATCGTGATGCCGGCCGCGTCGAGTGCCTTCTCGGCCACTTTGCCCGTCAATCCGCGCGAGGTGACATCGACGAGGAGTAGGTGATTGTCGGTGCCGCCGGAGACGAGGCGGAATTGCCGCTCCGTCAATTCGTGGGCCAAGGTGCGGGCGTTGGCTACGATCTGCGCGGCGTAGGCGCGGAAGGAGGGTTGCAGCGCTTCGCCGAAGCCGATGGCCTTGGCGGCGATGACGTGCATGAGTGGACCGCCCTGCATTCCGGGAAAGACGGCCTGATTGACCTTGGCCGCCCATTCCTTCTTGCACAGCACGAAGCCGGCACGCGGGCCGCGCAATGTCTTGTGCGTGGTGGACGTGACGAAATCCGACCACGGAACCGGACTGGGGTGTTGATCGCCGGCCACCAATCCGGCGATGTGGGCCATGTCCACCATCAATAGCGCTCCATTTTCTTTGCTAATCTCGGCGAAGCGCGTGAAGTCGATGGCGCGCGGGTAGGCGCTGGCACCGGCGACGATCAACTTCGGTTTGTGTTCGCGGGCCAACGCCGCCACTTGATCGTAGTCGATGCGGTGATCGTCGGCACGGACACCGTAGGGAACCACGCGATAGAGTTTGCCGGAGAAGTTCAGGTGCATGCCGTGCGTGAGATGTCCGCCGTGGGCGAGGTTCATGGCCAAAATGGTATCGCCCGGTTCCAAGCAGGCGAAGTAGACGGCCATGTTGGCCTGCGCCCCAGAGTGCGGCTGGACGTTGGCGTGTTCGGCTCCGAACAGTTTCAGCACGCGCTCAATGGCCAGTCTCTCGACAACATCGACGAATTCGCAGCCGCCGTAGTAGCGTCGTCCGGGATAGCCCTCGGCATATTTGTTGGTCAGCACCGAGCCTTGCGCGGCGAGGACGGCGGGGCTGGTATAGTTCTCCGAAGCGATCATCTCCAAGCCGGTCTGTTGGCGACGGCGTTCTTCGGCGATGGCCTGCCACACTTCGGGATCGGAGCATTCGATGGGATTCACGTTGGCCTCTTTTCTCGACTACGAACTCTCGTTCTATCGGGGAATTAGTCGCATTCGATCCCCAACTGGTTCAACTCGCGGCGCAGATCGAGTTCGGGACGGTAAACGACACCGCGCCAGCCGCACGCGCGGGCCGCCTCGATGTTTTGTGGTAAGTCGTCGACGAACACGCACTCGCGCGGGTCGGCTTGGGCCACGGTCTGACAGTGATGATAAATGCCCGCGGAGGGTTTGCGGATGCCGACCTCATGCGAGAGTACGAGGGCATCGAAATGTTCGAGCGTGTCGGCAAATTGGCGGCGGAAGTGGCGCGCGTGCAGTTCGTTGGTATTGCTCAACAGCACCAGTCGATAGCGCCGCTTCAAAATGGGAATCAGGGTACATACGGCCTCGTTCGGCGAGAACATATCGGCGATGGCCAAATCGAGTTGATCGTCTCCGCAAGTAATACGGCAGCGCTGGCGGACTTCTCGGCGGAAATCGGGCAGGCTCATTCGGCCGGACTCGATCTCAACCTCTAAATCCGAATCGAGATAGAGTGCGAGAATCTCGTCGGCGGATAAAGGGCTGTGGGCCGCCAATTGCTCTGCCGCCTTGCGATGGCTAAAGAAACCCAGCACATTGCCGAAATCGAAGACGAGCGTAACGGGGGAACTCATTGGAAAGTGATACACCCATGTTGGTGAAACGCCATACTACCGGATTCTCTTCAAAATTCTATGCCCGCTACTGAGGAAAGCAAGGGACGCCGGCGACCCGCCGGGACTCCGCGCGACCCGCCGTGAGAAATGCCGTCTAGCATCGCTACCGGATGAAGCGTATAATAAGAACAGTGTAAGGAGGAATCATGCCCTCGTTCCGTGCGCGAATGGTGGTGTTGAGTTGCGGGCTTCTGTTGGTGCTACCACCGGGGTGGTGTTGCATCTTCGCCGCAGTGCTTCCAAGACACGATGCGCCCGTCTCCGCGCCCGTCTGTCGATCCTGTTGTCGCCAGTTTTCGCCTTCGACTCCCACGCCTCAACCCAAGCCCCATAACCCAGATCGTTGCCCCTGCGCGGATCGCCAGACGACACTGGACCATGGGAAATCGACGGCCTTCGATCTCCCATTCGTCGCTTTCTCACCGTCGATCGAGCGTAGCTTCCCCCCGTCGCCGATTGTTGCGACAACCCCGTTCTCTCCGCTTCTCTTAGCATCTCCCCGACTTCTCCACTGCGTTTGGCTGTGTTAGTTCTGCCTATCGTGGCTCGGTTTTCTTCTCGACGGCTTCTTGTGCGCACGGGCTTTCGCGTCCGATCGCACACCGTCCAGAGTTGAAATCCGCCCCACGGCTCTTTCTGTCTATCGCTATTCATCGCGTTCTTGTGTCGCTCGACGGCGCTGGGCCATCCGAACCAGTCGAAGCCTGCGCGCGCTTGGAGGGAGAGGTTCCCATGTCCGAACACAATTTGGTCTCACGTCCCAAGGATCTCGATATTATCCAGACGCCGAACGACGAGGGAGGGCTTCGCGCTCCGCCGGAGCTTGGAACCCTCGGCAAGGCCTGGTGGTGGTTTCATTTCCTCATCTTGGTCAAACTCGCACGGCTGCGCTTTATCGCCGTATTGCTCGCCATTGGTGTCGTCCTCGCCAAGTGGGACTTGCTGTCGGCCTGGTACGACAAGCTGACGCGACCTGTCTTCGGTGGAGAGACCGCCGTTTATTCGGATACCGAATACTGGTGTCCGATGCACCCTTCGATTGTCCGCGATCATCCGGATAAATGTCCCCTCTGCGCCATGCCACTCTCGAAGCGCAAGAAGGGAGACAAGCAAGAGGGCGAGGCTTTGCCGCCCGGCGTCGTCGGCCGGGTTCAATTAACCCCCTACAAGGTGGCCGTTGCCGGTATCGCTACCGCGGAAGTCAGCTATCGGGCGCTGACGCACGGCCTACAAGCCGTCGGACTCGTCGAGTTCGACGAAACGAAGCAAGCCCACATCGCCTCTCGCCAGAAAGGACGTATCGTCAAGCTATTCGTCAACACCACCGGCCAAATGGTCGAGAAGGGCGAAAAACTGGCCCTGATCGATGTTCGTTATAGCTCGGAGTTGATGGTCACATTGGAGGATCTACAACGCGCTCGGAATCAAGGGAATCGCTCCTACGAAGACATGGCTCGCAAACGACTCCGCATCTTCGATGTGGACGAAAAACAGATCGACGATTTTTTGAAGACGGGCAAGATGTCTACGGAAATGACCATCGTTTCGCCCATTCACGGCCACGTCATCAAGAAGTATCCGCGCGAAGGGAATTTCGTGGACGAAGGGACTCCGTTATACGATGTGGCCGACCTGTCCACCGTATGGATCGAGGCCCAAGTCTACGAGAACGATTTGCCGTTTCTGAAGGACGCCGTGGAGAAGAAGCTGCCGGTCGTCGCCGTCGCCGAGGGTTTTCCCAATCGCGAGTTCAAGGGCACGATAGCGTTCGTTCATCCGCACTTGGATGCCGCCACGCGCACGCGCATGGTTCGTTTCAACATGGATAACCCAGGCCACGAATTAGCCCCAGGCGTTTGGGCCACGGTGCGGCTGCAAGTGCCCATCACCCAAGCCGTATCCCTTCCTCCCGATAGCTCGGCGACTCAGAAAGAGAAATACCATGCGGGCGAGGTATTGGCCGTGTCGGAACGAGCGGTCATCGACACCGGCAGTCACAAGTTCGTTTACCGCGAATCCGAGCCGGACGTTTACGAAGGACTTGAAGTCGAACTAGGACCGCGCTGCGGAGGCTACTACCCCGTAATCCGCGGCATCAAAGAAGGCGAGCGCGTGGTGACAACGGGATCGTTCCTCATCGACGCCGAGACGCGCCTCACAGCGGGTGCGAGTTCAACGTACTTTGGCGCGAGCGGCGGCCCTCATGGCGACCATTCGACGACACGGGCGCGTCCTTCGATGACGCGCGACGAGGATTCCAAAGTCCGCGCAGCCTTGGCCAAACTCAGCGCGGAAGACCGACGACTTGCCGTAGACCAGAAAACCTGTCCAGTCCTGGGTGGCCCCCTTGGCGCGATGGGCGTTCCGGTGTCCGTCGAACTAGAGGGACACAAGGTCTTTCTCTGTTGTAAGGGCTGCCTCACGAAGGCGAAGGCCGATCCGAAAGGCTTGCTCGCCAAATTGGCCGCGAAAAAATCGGCGAGCAAAGTCGATGAGTCGGCCAAGGAGAAAGAGATTCTGGCCAATCTCGCCAAGCTCGCGCCGGCTGATCGCCGATCGGCCGAAGAGCAAAAATTCTGTCCCATCGAAACGAGAACGCGACTCGGCTCGATGGACGTACCGTTCGTCGTCGAAATCAAGGGCCGCAAAGTGTTCCTCTGCTGCGAAGCTTGCAAGGAAGATGCGTTGAAAGAGCCGGAGAAAACGCTCTCTCAGGTAGAGAAATTGAAGGCCGCGCGGAAGTAACCCCGACGGTTAGCCGCGACGCGCCAGCGGAGCGCGTTGGAAGCGCCTACCTGTACAGCGCTGCTCTCGAATTCTCTCCTCTCCTCGAATACAGGGGGGAGGGGAGTAACGCTGTACGGTTAGCAGTACAGCGCTACTCCCCTCTCCCCTGTACTCAGGGGAGAGGGGCCGGGGGTGAGGGGTTTGGTGAAAACGAGTGGTTTCGGCGTCTCCTTTCGTCCCTTACCCCTCACCCCCAAC
>JAJXWW010000193.1 GCA_021781415.1 Planctomycetota bacterium | reverse complement strand
CCTGACGGTGACGCAGACGCTGCGGTTGCAAAAACGGCCGGTGCTGGGGTTTCTGTATCATTCGTTGGTGGCTCATCGCCAGGGCCTACCGGCCCCGTCACTACTCGCAGGGCAGTGAACGGTTACCGCTATTCTTTTCACTACGGCAAAGCCTCGACACATTTCTTCTTCGAAGCCGTAGACATCGAAATGACGCATCGTCGCTTACGATTTCCTCAACAAGCGGTTTTTTCGCTTCCTCTCGATTCCTGTGGGGGATTCATTCGCGCGGTTAGATCCTACAATAACCGCATCATGGAGACCGCACTCGAAGGACTCGCATTTGTCGATCCTCCTCACGTTTCCGCTTGGCTGGAGCGAAGGCCGGCGGTAGACGATTGGTTTCGTCGGCGTTACGGCGAACCGACGGCGATTCAGCGCGCGGCGTGGTCGGTCCTGCCGTCCGGACGGCATCTGCTTCTGAGCGCTCCGACCGGGACGGGCAAGACGCTGGCCGCCTTTTTGCCTCTTTTGACGCAACTCCTTGAGGAGCCAACGCAACCATTCCCTCGATTGCGCTGCCTCTATGTGTCGCCTTTGAAAGCCCTCAGCGCGGATTGCGAGCGCACGCTGACGGCGAACTTGCAGGAGTTGGGTGCAATCCTCCCCGGCGCGAATCTCCTCCGCGTGGCGGTGCGAGACGGCGACTCGACGGCGGCGCAGCGACGGCGCATGCGACGCCATCCGCCGGACATCCTGTTGACGACGCCGGAAAGTTTGGCCGTGTTGCTCAGCCAAACGAGAGCTGCGGATTGGTTCGCCGACCTGCGATGGGTCGTAGTCGATGAGGTTCACGCGCTGGCGGCAAATAAACGGGGAGCCGATCTCGCGCTGAGTCTGGAACGGCTTTCGGAACTGGTGCGGGGACGACTTCAGCGCATCGGCCTGTCGGCAACGGCGACACCGTTGACCGAGGCGGCGCGGTGGCTGACCGACGAACCCTGTGCCATCGGTCAAAGCCACGAGGCGACGCCTCTGGAAATGACGCTTTTTCCTCTCGATGAAGGGGGAAATTTTCTCGCCCATCTCGTCGATCGCCTGATGCCCGAAGTGCGCGGCAACCGAGCGACACTGATCTTTACGAATAGCCGACGACTGGCCGAGCAACTGGGTTGGGCGCTGCGGCGCAATCTGCCGGAGATGGAAGGACAAATCGCCGTTCACCATTCGTCGCTATCCGCCCAACGCCGGCGCGAGGTCGAGCAGCATTTCAAAAGCGGTCAACTCCGCGCTGTAATCGGCAGCTCAAGTTTAGAGCTAGGCATCGACATCGGCGTCATGGACCTGGCGGTGCTGATCCATCCTCCCGGCGATGTGATCCGTCTGCTTCAGCGCGTCGGTCGCGCCGGCCACGGACCCGGACGCATCCGTCGCGGTCTGGTGCTGACGGCCACGGAGGCGGAACTTCTGGAAGCCGCCGTCACGGCAGCATCGGGCCAGTCCGGTCAATGCGAGCCGCTGCGCATCCCCGCGCATCCGCTCGATGTGCTGTGCCAACATATCCTCGGCATGGCCGCGGCGCGAAAGTGGTCCGCCGATGCCATGTTCGCCTTGGCGCGCCGGGCCGCGCCTTACCGACGACTGTCGCGCCCCGATTTCGACGATTGCCTGGCGTATCTCGGTTGCGACGTCTCCGACGGTGTCCGCCCCGCCCTTCCATTGCCCGCGCGGCTGCGCGGCGATTCGGATCGTTTTACGATCCTCAATCAGCGCACGGCACGCTTGGTCCGCCGCAACCTCGGCACGATCCTCGCCGAGCCGGTTTACTCGGTGAATTTGATCGCGCGCGAACCGGATGACGAGGACAAAGTTATCGGCGAAGTCGATCGCGCTTTTGCCGAACGCCTCCATCCAGGCGATCGCTTTCTTCTCGACGGTCGTTGTCTCCAGGTGCGTTCGTTGCGGCCCGAAGAGAGCGTGGCGCGCGTCGAGGAAGTCGCCGGTCGGCCCATGATCCCGCGATGGGGGGGCGAGGGCTGGCCGCTCTCGACCGAATTGGCTCAGCGATTATACCTCCTGCGCGTTCGAGCTGCCGAATCACTCCGCGAGGGGACCGATGCGCTGTGCCGCTTGTTGCGCAGCGAGTACCACTTGGAGAACGAGGCCGTCGTCAAACTGGTCGGCTTCTTCCAACGCCAAGAGTCTATCGCGGAAATTCCCGATACAACGAGTAGTTTGGTAGAGATTATCCCTAGTGAAGACGGCGTCGATTGCTACGTCCATACGCCGCTCAATCGCCTGGGAAACGATGCGCTGGCGCGCGTGGCCGTGCATCGTTTGGCACGCGATCACCACCGCTCCGCCGATTCGCTCGTCGCCGATCTCGGCTTCGCTCTTTCGATCCACGGCCACCTCGCGGAGCCGTCGCGGTTGGCGAGCATCCTGCGACAGATTCTCGGCGCGTCGAACTTTGAGACCGATTTAGACGCGGCGCTGCAAGGCAGTGTCGCGCTGCGGGAACGCTTTCAGCGCGTGGCACAGACGGGAATGATGTTGCCACGCCAACCGCTCGGACAGCAACGGCGCGTCGGCGGGGCCGATTGGGGAGCGCGACGGCTGTTCGATAAAATCCAATCCCACGACCGCGATTTCGTCCTGCTGCGCCAAGCCCGCCGCGAACTGCTGAACGAGTGGTGCGATGTGGCCGCGGCGACCAGTTATGTGCGGCAATGGGAGAAGCTGCCGTTGCGCTGTCGGCGCGTTGCGTCGCCGTCGCCCTTCGTAGAGAGTTGGACGCAGCGGGGAGAAGGGGCGAGAGAACGAGTCGAGACCCCCGACGAGACATTGCTGCGTCTGCACGCCGTATTGATGGAGGAGGCCAGCGATGCGCGTCTTGCATGATTGGCTGTTGACACCGGAGCGCGTGGCCGTTCATTGGCCGAGTCGCACCGCCGTCGTCGCCGACCTGCACCTCGGCTACGACGAAGCGCGCCGAAGGCGAGGCGATGCGATTCCAGAAGAATCCGTTCTCGCCCCGTTGGAGCCGCTCGGTAAGGTGCTGTGCGAATATCGGATCGGACATCTCGTTCTCGCCGGCGATCTCTTGGAAGCGGCGAATTGTCGCGAAGCCTTGGCCTCGTTCGAGACATGGTGTCGAGAGAAGGCAATCCAACGGATCGCTCTCGTGCCTGGAAATCACGATGCCGGGCTTCCGTCTCTCGCGTCCGATACCCCTCTGACGATTCATGCCCGAGGCGTGCGTGTGGCCGAATGGCAAGTGATCCACGGGGAGGGACGCTTGCCCAATGGGCCTTTGGTGCAAGGCCACGAGCATCCTTGGGTGCGCTGGTCTCCCAAAAGAAGAACGATCCGACCGCGTTCGACACGCAGCCGGATCGCTTCGGGAACGATCGACGCATCGTGTTATCTGAGCGACTCCAGACGATTGATTTTGCCGGCTTATTCGCAAGAGGCAGCCGGAGTCAACGTCCTGTCATCGCGCCGTTGGCATTCGTTTCGCTGTCACGCCATTGCGGGCGATCGGGTGGTCGATCTGGGCGAAGTTTCGACTCTCAACCGTCGGCTCTCGGCAACGAATGCCCATTACCGAGAGCCGACTGCCGATTAATAGTATCGCAGCTTCCACCAGTCCCAGCGCGAGGCGGTCTTGCTGAACCACCAGTAGCCATCGTCCCACTCCAGCTTTACCGATCGCCAGCCGAGAGGCACTTTCGGGAACGGATAGACGGGGCCGATGAACGGGAAACTGTTGTAAGGATACGCCAGGGGAGTGGCGACGCGCGAATAGTTATTGTAGGGCGCGTAGGTGGGCCAAGCATAGGGCGGCATGCGCGGCGGATTGGCGGTGTTGGGCGCGACACCGGGAGCTTGGAAGATCGGCGTCGCTTCCGGCGGCGCGGCATTCGCACCGGCAGCGGGCGGAGCCGCAGGCGCGGCGGCGGGTGGCGGCGCGTCGAGCGCCGAGACGGGAGGCAGCGCTTCCGGCACGGCGGCGGCTTGAACCGGGACAATGGCACCGGCCACGCTCAGCCGATCGACCACTTGGCGCACGCCCGCCACGTCCCGAACGAGACGCAACACCCGATCGCGTTGTCCGGCGTCGGCCACCGAGCCGCTCAGCTCGGCTGAGCCATCGCGGTAGCGAACGTCGATGTCGTAATGCTGAAGCATTCCGCTCTGACGCAATCGAGCGGCAATGGTTTCGGCGATCTGTTGATTGGTGAGATTGAGGGTGAGCGGCACGGGTTCCGGGGGAACCGCGTCCGTCGCTCCTCCGAAGGCGCGGGGCAAGATGGACAAGCCCAACGTCAAGGCCAAGGAAAATCGGACAGGCACGGTCACGGCAACATCCTCCTGATGTAAGCGCAAAGCAAGCAGACGATGAACTACTATTGCCGACCTTCCACCTTCCGTCAAATGACTCGCGCAATATCTTCGCCGCGCCGCGCGGCCCGCGTCCGTCGCCGTTGGCGCATCGCTCCTTTCGGAAATACAACGCAAAGTTTGCCCAGCTTATGTCCGCCGTGGGCGTCGAATCATCCCTAGGCCGTGGAGAGCCTCGGCCAGCCAGGCTTCCGACCCCCGACTATCGCAGCGATGCGGATGACCGTCCGGCTGGTGGATCGTGCGAATCGTGGTCTTTCTCGGAGGGCGTGGGAATCGCCGCGAGGAATCGCTAGGATAATTGCAATGACTAAGTGAACGAAACCATAAGGGGAATTGAGCCACCATGCCGGAGGAGACACCATTATCGCCGCGCCCAATTCGCAAGTTGCTCGTGGCCAATCGCAGCGAGATCGCCATCCGCGTCTTTCGCACCGCCACCGAGTTGGGCATCCGCACCGTGGCCATTTATTCGCACGAAGACCGCTTCGCGCTGCACCGATTTAAGGCGGATGAAGCCTATCGCGTCGGCAGGCCCGGCGAGCCGATCCGCGCCTATCTCGACATCCCCGGCATCGTCGCCTTGGCAAAGCACCACGAGGTCGATGCCATTCATCCCGGCTACGGCTTCCTTTCCGAGAATGCCGCGTTCGCGCACGCCTGCCTTGAAGCGGGCATTAATTTCGTCGGCCCGCGCGTCGAGATCCTCGAACAGCTCGGCGACAAGGTCGTGGCCCGCGACATCGCCCAAAGAGCGAACGTGCCGATCTTGGCCGGCAGTAGCGCGGTTAAGACGAACGAAGAAGCGCATCGACTGGCCGCCAAGCTCGGCTTTCCGGTGATGGTTAAGGCGGCGATGGGCGGTGGCGGGCGCGGCATGCGCGTGGCTCTGAGTGCCGACAAACTCGACGAAGCGCTCGATCAAGCGCGGCGCGAGGCCGGCACCGCGTTCGGCATCCCCGACGTGTTTCTCGAAAAATACATCGCGCGGGCGCGGCACATCGAAGTGCAACTCATCGGCGACCGGCACGGCAATCTCGTCCATCTGTTCGAGCGCGATTGTTCGCTTCAGCGCCGCCATCAAAAAATCGTCGAGATCGCCCCGGCGGTCAACCTCGATCCCGCGCTTCGTCAGCGCATTCTCGACGCCGCCTTGGCCGTGGGACGAGCCGTGCGGCTCGACAATGCCGGCACCGTCGAATTCCTCGTCGATGCGGACGGAGGCAATTTCTACTTTATCGAGGTCAATCCTCGCATTCAGGTCGAACACACCGTCACCGAGGAAGTGACGGGTTACGACGTGGTCAAGACGCAGATACTCATCGCTCAAAATAAGCCGTTAAGCGATCCGGAAATTGGCTTGGGCGATCAGAGTCAGGTGATTACGCACGGCTTCGCCTTGCAATGCCGCGTCACCACCGAAGACCCGGCGAACAATTTCCTCCCCGATTATGGCAAATTGAGCAACTATCGTTCGGCCAGCGGCATGGGCATTCGCCTCGACGCCGGCTCGGCTTTTACCGGCGCGGTCATCACGCCGTTCTACGATTCGATGCTGGTGAAAGTGACATCTCACGGGCTTCGCTTCGTCGATGCCGCCCGCCGCATGTTGCGCAGCCTTCAAGAATTCCGCGTTCGCGGCGTGAAGACGAATATCCCCTTCCTCGTCAATTTGGTGACGAATTCGTCTTTTCTGGCCGGCGGTTGCACCACGCGCTTCATCGACGAAACTCCGTCCCTCTTCAAATTTGTTCGCCGTCAAGATCGGGCCACGCGCCTGCTCGCCTACATCGCCGACGTGATCGTCAACGGGCATCCCCAGGTTCCCCATAAGCCGGCCGGCGTCCCGCGCGAACCCGTCGCCGTTCCCGAGATGGGCAAACCAACCTCGAGATACCCATTGGGTACGCGCGATACGTTCCGCGAACTGGGCGCGGATAAGTTCTCCCGGTGGATACTCGAGCAACCGCGCTTGCTGATAACGGATACGACTTTCCGCGACGCGCATCAATCGCTGTTGGCGACGCGCATGCGCACCCACGATATGGCGCGCATCGCGCCCTTCTATGCCATGCGCTTGTCGGGCTTGTTCTCCTTGGAGATGTGGGGCGGCGCGACTTTTGACACCGCGATGCGCTTCCTGAAGGAATCGCCGTGGCAGCGTCTCGTCGATCTGCGAGCGCGCGTGCCGAATCTTCTGTTCCAAATGTTGCTCCGCTCGGCCAGCGCCGTCGGCTACACGAACTATCCCGATAATGTCGTCAAGGCGTTCGTCAAAGAGTCGGCCCAAGCGGGCATCGACCTGTTCCGCGTTTTCGACGCCCTCAACGGCCTGCCGAACCTGCAATTGGCCATCGAGGCGGTGCGCGATACCGGGATGTTGTGCGAGGCGGCCATCTGCTACACCGGCGACATTCTCGATCCTTCAAGAACGAAATATAATCTCGCCTACTTCGTCGAATTGGCCAAAGAGTTGGAAAAACGCGGGGCGAACCTCTTGGCCATCAAGGACATGGCCGGTCTGTGCAAGCCTCATGCGGCACAAGTCTTGGTTCGCGCGCTGCGCCAGGAAGTCGGCCTTCCCATCCACTTCCACACGCACGATTGCGCCGGCGGACAGATCGCATCGTACCTCATGGCCGCCGCGGAAGGGGTCTCTATCGTCGATTGTGCCATGGCTCCCCTGTCGAGCATGACCAGCCAACCGAGCCTTCATGCCCTCGTCGAAGCGCTGCGGTTCCAACCGCGCGATCCGCAACTCGACGGCGATGCCTTGCAAGAAGTCGCCGATTACTGGACCGGCGTGCGCCGCTTGTACGCCTCGTTCGAGACCGGCCAATTGGCACCGACGGCGGACGTGTATCTCAACGAGATGCCCGGCGGACAGTACACGAACCTGTATCACCAAGGGCAAGCGCTCGGTCTGGAATCGCGCTGGCGCGAGGTGTGCCGCATGTACGCCGAGGTCAACCGCATGTTCGGCGACATTATCAAGGTGACGCCGACTTCCAAAGTTGTCGGCGACATGGCGCTGTTCATGGTGGGCAACAACTTGAAGCCGGACGATGTGCTGCATGGGACGCGCGAGTTGTCGTTCCCAGAATCGGTGGTCGAGTTCTTCGAGGGATGCCTCGGCGAGCCGCCGGGCGGCTTCCCAACGGAACTGCAGAAGCGCGTGCTGCGCGGCCGACAGCCGATGAAGGGTAGACCCGGCGCGACGCTCCCGCCGCTCGACTTCGCCGCCGAGCGGACGACGCTGGAGCATCAAATTGGTCGAAGTGCCAACGACCGAGAACTATTAAGCTATCTCTTATATCCGCGCGTGTTTCCCGATTTAGCCGCGCATCAGGCCAAATACTCCGACACGAGCGTGCTGCCCACGCCGGTTTTCTTTTACGGCATGGAACCCGGCGAAGAAGCGTCCATCGACATCGAGCGCGGCAAGACGTTGATCCTGAAATTCCTCACGGTCGGCGAGGCGCACGAAGACGGCAGCCGCACCGTCTTCTTCGAGCTAAACGGCCAGCCGCGTGAAATCGTCGTCGTCGATCGCGGCCTGAGCGGCAAAGTGGCGGCGCATCCGAAAGCCGAACCGGGAAATCCGCTGCACGTCGGCGCGCCCATGCCGGGCCTCGTGGTGCGCGTCGCCGTCGAAGCCGACGAGCAAGTCACCGCCGGACAGAAGTTGTGTACCCTGGAAGCCATGAAGATGGAAACGACCATCTATGCCGAACGCGCCGGAACCATCGCTCAAGTATTGGTGCATCCCGGAACCCAAGTCGATGCCGGCGATCTGTTGTTGCGCTTTGAAGGATGAAGGAGCAACGCGAGAAACATATGTGGGGATGGAGAAATGCTGGCTTACAAAGCGGCGTACCGAGGGGTCGAAGACATCTATCTCGGTGAAGTCCTGGATTTTCCCGGAACGGTATCGTTCGGTCCTACTCTGGAGGAAGCGCGTCGTAATCTGGCGGGCGCGCTGTTCGACATGGCAGAGACTAACTTATTGCTCGGCGAAGCGTTGCCTTTGCCGGAACCTAGCCGCACCGATCCAGTCGCCGATCTCGAAGAGCCAATCTATTTGACGATTCAAACGGGGCAGCAAATTTCCGTCACGGTTGCAAAAACGGTTCCATGAAACGACGCGATTCGATTCGACATTTGGAAGTACATGGCTGTCGTCTCGTGCGAGAAGGAAATAGTCACAGCATCCACGGGAATGCGCAGAGGGGACACCGCGCACCTATGCCTCGTCGCCGAGAATTTCCCAATCCGCTTGCGCGATCTATTTGTCGATAAGCTACTATTGCTTCTTCTCTTTCAATTCCCGCAGCAATTTCACGAAGTCCGGCCGCGCGCGGATCGGTGCGAACTCAACCGCCTTTTCGAGATTGGCGGCGTTGAGGCGTCCCACCGCGGCTGCTTTCTTGAGACATTCAATGGCGGCAGCGGCGTGACGGTTTGACGTGCTGATTTTGTCTTGGTTCGAGACGTTGCCCGCCTTGGCGGTCAGTGCAACGCACAGGGAGTGCCCCACCGCCGCGGCGCGATAGCCGAATCCACCGTCGCCGTCTTGGGCCAAGCGAGGGGCGGCTCGTTCGGCCGCTCGGACGGCTTCGCGCATGTCGTCGAGGTTTCCCGCGTTCCAAGCGAGCAATCCCAGTCCCCGCGCGTGTCTGCCGAGGACGAGATGCGCGATCGACGGCGGAGTCTCCAGTTTTAGCAACTCCTCCTGCTCGCGCACGCCGCGCCGAAACGAGTCCCGCGCGCGTTGCAGGTATGCCTCCGGATAATAGAAATTGGCCGCATCGTGAAGGGCGATGGGGAAGGCCGAGATTGTCGGAACCAGCGGGAGCGGTCGTCCGGTTTGAAGGAGTAGGCCACGCCGCGCATCCATTTCACCGAGAGTCGCAAGAGTAAGCGATAATTTCTGCCGCAAAACAGGTTGATTCGACTCTCGTTGGAGCGATCCATCCAACAGAGTGAGCTGTTGACGCCACAGCGTCTCGGCCTCTTCCTCGTTCTTGAGGGCGAGTTCAACCTCGGCGAGTTGATCCAGCGATTGGAGTACGTCGTTCCCATACGTCGGCGATTCGGGCGTTTGTTGGAGCAATTGTTGCGACAGTGCCAGCGACCGACGGAGTAAGGGCAGTGCTGCGCGCATCGCGCCCGTATCTTTTCGATGCAAGCCGAGTTGGAAATCGGTCGACGCCTCGCCTCGGCGATAGGCCGCCACCTCCGGGAACTCCTCGACGAGCGCCGTCCATAAAGCCAGCGATTGCATCCAATGTTCGCCCGCGCGTTCCGGATCGAGAGTCTTCTCGACGATGCCGAGATTGAGATAAACGCCGGCCAGGAGATAGCGATTCTCCACGTCCCGCGGCAGAGCGCGAAGCAATGCCTCGGCGTGCAAGAGTTCTTCGCGCGCTTGGGGCGATCGTTGATGTTTCATTTCCAGAGCGGCAAGGTTAATGTAACTGCCCGCCAGTTCGCGCGGATGGCGTTCGTCTCCGGCATCGTCTTCAATCGATTGTCGCCTGATGCGAATGGCACGCTCGTACCCTCGTTTCGCCGCTTCCGTTTGTCCCATTCGAGACAAAAATACCGCCCGATTGTGATAGGCCAACGCCAAAGCGTGCTGGTTCTCCGAATCGGGGAACTCGTCCACCAACTTCTCGAGCAATTGTTCGCCCTCTTGGAGAAAGCGACCGGCTTCTTCGTCGCGCCGGCTCACATTGAGTAGGGTTCCAAATTGCACGCACGTCAGTGCGTGGGCGCGCCGACTATTCGCCGAGGCTTCCTCTTTCGGTAGATCGAGCTGTTTCAGGGCCGCGCGGTACGATTGCTCGGCCCGGTCGAATCGCTCCAGTCTCTGCTGAATCACGCCGACGGCAAGCTGGGCTAATCCCTGGGTTTGCCGCATCTGGGGATCGTCCGGTTCGCGTTCGAGGATCGGCTTGTAGAAGGCGAGACGTCGTTCCAGAAGTTGGCGTCGCAAGTCCGTCAGATGGGGGAGAGGTTGAAGTTTCTCATCGAGATAATTGCCGTAGGCTTCCTCGACTTCGAGCGTGAGGCGCAACAGTTCCAAGTTGCGCCGCCGTTGGCGTTCCTCGTCGGCCAACGCCTGGCGTAACGACTCATTTTTATATCCCAATTGAATCTGATGCCAGACAACGCCCATCGTTCCCAGTATCAACGAGAGTACGACGACGACCAGGAGAGCGGCTTGAGCGGGCCGTCGTCTGGTCCACTTGAGGAAGCGTTCGCCCCTGCCGACCGGCCGCGCGAGAATCGGCTGGCCGCCGAGGAATCGCCCCAAGTCATCGGCCAACGCCTCGGCGCTGGAATAGCGGCTGGCCGGATGTTTCTGAAGGCAACGCAGGCAGATCGTCTCCAAATCGCGCGGAACGTGTGGAGAAAGGCGGCGCGGAGCGATCGGCTCCGCCTCAAGAACTTGAAGCAGCGTTTCCGTGAGCGAGACGCCCAGAAACGGCGGTTTGCCGGTGAGCATCTCATAGAGGATGCCGCCGAGGGCATAGATGTCGGCTGCGGGGCCGAGATGTCTCGTTCGACCGTCGGCCTGTTCGGGAGCCATGTAACTGGGAGTGCCCATGATGACGCCGCTGGGGGTGAGGCGATCGCGCAGCGCGGCTTCTTCGAGATCGAGGCGGCGAGCCAAGCCGAAGTCCGCCACCTTCGGCGTGCCGTCGGCGTCGAGCAGGATATTCCCCGGTTTGAGATCGCGATGGATAATGCCGTTTTGATGTGCGTAGTGGATGGCCCTGGCCAGCGTACGCACCATGTCCGCAGCCTGTCCCGGTTGTGCCGGTTGCTTTTCCAACCGCGCCGCCAAGCTGCCTCCCGGCAGATACTCCAGTACAAAGTAGGGCCGGCCGGCCGCCTGTCCGACTTCGTGAATCGGCACGATATGGGGATGGCGCAAGCGGGCCACGGCCTCGGCCTCGCTCTGAAATCGTCTCAATTCGACGGGGCCGGCGCTGGGACCGCACGCTAACACTTTCAAGGCCACGATCCGATCGAGCGCCAACTGCCTGGCCTTGTAAACCACCCCCGCCCCGCCGCGCCCCAGTTCGGCGAGAATCTCGTAACCGGGTATCGACGGGAAAGAGGCCGAGAGGGAATCGTCCGAGGGTGTCGTCGTCATCCTCCGCGTCGTCTGGACCAGGGTATCCGCCAGCGTGCCGCACACGGGACAGCGCGTGGTCGAGTCGTCGGACGGATCGGTCGGCGAGTCCGGGACTTCCCAGTCGTGGCCTTGGGGACAGGTCAGTCGCCGAGTCATATCGGTATCCTCGAAACGGGAAACAACCCATCTCTCTCGCAAACCCTCGCCGTCAATCGGGACGAAGCGCGGGGGTGCCGAAACCACCCATTAGCCTAACATATTCGATAGCTTCGAGATATTATTCTTCACTCGACCTGAAATCAAACGGCATGGCGGATTCGGACACATGCACTATTTTCATGCGATTCGCTTCGCGTTCAAGAGTCCCCGTTGGCCGATGAACCTGTTGCTGGTTTGCGTCTGTTCGCTGATTCCCATTGTCGGACCCATCGTGCTGATCGGATACTTTTTCGAGATGATCGACTCTTTTTTGGGTCTTGTAAAGGCCAAAAGGCTCGACGGTTCCGAGGAAGGAGCGCTGAACGCGCTGCCGGTGGACGATTATGTCGCCGAGAACTATCCCGACTTTCAATTCGATCGCTTCGGCGAGTATCTTTCGCGCGGCATCTGGCCGTTCCTGGTTGGATTCATCATCCATCTGATTGTCACCGTGCTGGCCATCATCTTCTTGATTGGGGGCATGATCCTTACCGGAGTGACGGTGGCGGGGACGCCGAATGCGGATTTGAAATTCTTCGCAATGTACGGTTCCTTTTGCTTGGTCTATTTCGCTCTGTTGCTGATCGTCGGAATGGTGACGCTGCCGATCTATTTGCGCGCCGGGTTGACGGGCGAGTTCGCCGCCGCGTTTTCGTGGACGTTCTACCGCGACTTTATGCAGCGCGTCGGCAAGGAGGTCGTATTGTCTCAATTCTTTCTCGCGCTGGTCGGCCCCCCCCTCTATGTGGTCGGCCTTGCCATGTGCTATTTCGGCATGTTACCTGCGATGGCTCTCCTTCAATACGCTCAACACCACCTCGAATATCAGCTTTACGAACTCTATCTACAGCGCGGCGGCCAACCCGTTACGCGCAAGATCGAGGGCGCGTTGCCTTCCGTCGTCGAGCAACGCGCTTCCGAATACATCCTAAGCCCGCAAGATGAGATCCGCCCCAGCGATGGAATCCGTCCGGAGGAGAGCTGGTGATCGGTCACCAATCGACCACCGACCCGTCGTCGGCATCGTATTCCTCGCGGTTTTTCCAATCGTGATCGATCTTGTTCGCCAGCGCATGCTCGTCCAGTTCGATGCCCAAACCCGGTCCCGTCGGCAGATCGAGATAGCCCTTGTGTACCGCGAACGGTTGCTTGAGATAACCTTCGCCGAGCGTCACCTGCTCTTGGGCGAGAAAGTTCGGAATGGACGCCGCTAACTGTACTCCGGCAGCCAACGCGATGGGGCCGAGCGGACAATGCGGCGCGATGGCGGCATAATACGCTTCGGCCATGCCGGCGATCAGCCGGCATTCCGTAATGCCGCCCGCATGGCACAGGTCCGGCTGCAAGATCGTCGCCGCCTTCTTTTCCAGCACTTCGCGGAAGCCCCATTTGGTAAACACGCGCTCTCCGGTGGCAATGGGCAAATGCGTGCCACGCGCGATCTCGGCCATGATGTCGTGATTTTGCGCCTGACACGGCTCCTCGATAAACATCGGT
Source organism: Planctomycetota bacterium (assembly GCA_021781415.1). Classification (GTDB taxonomy): domain Bacteria; phylum Planctomycetota; class Planctomycetia; order Gemmatales; family Gemmataceae; genus JAJPHU01. Next base: position 5,850 of record JAJXWW010000193.1, on the reverse strand, counting down.
TGATACGGCTCGAGCGCCTTGATGAGCAGCTTGGCCGTCGCCGGACTGATGGCTCCGTGAAAGTCGATGGCGATGTCCACGTCGTCGCCGCCGGCCTTGCGCAGCTCGGCGAAAGAGTCGGCGACATGGCGGATCGCCGAAGATGTTTCCACGTAGCGCGCCGGCCTCTTCTTGGCCGGTCCCGTCTTGAACGCGGTGAAACCTTTCGCCTTCATCTCCTTAAGTTTCTCCGGCGTTTTCGCATGAGCATAGACGCGCACGCGCTGCCGTGTCGGCCCACCGAGCAACTCGTAAACCGGCACGCCCAGCGCTTTGCCCTTGATGTCCCACAGAGCGATATCGATACCGCTGAGCGCGCTGGTGAGGATCGGCCCGCCGCGATAGAAAGCATGGCGGTAGATGGCCTGCCAATGATGCACGACCTGGCGCGGATCTTTACCGAGGAGATACGGTTCGATCTCCTTGACGGCCTCGGCGCACGTTTTGGCCCGGCCTTCGAGAATCGGCTCGCCCAGGCCGGTGATGCCGGCGTTGGTATGGATCTTCAAAAACAGCCAGCGCGGTTCGACGAGAAACGTTTCGAGTTTCGTGATCTTCAATGGATCTTTCCCGGCAATGGGAGCGTCTTTCGCCCGCTCCTCGGCCCGTTCGGCACCAGACAAAACCGAGAACCCCAACCCAGCCACGCTTCCGGCAAGAAAGGAGCGACGATTGGGAAGGAAACGACGAGAGGGAACGCTCATGGCCATGATTCTCCTTGAGGACGATGACTTCCGTTTTATCTGGACTTTTGCAACGTTGTGACCTCTTGGTGTGCCGAAACGAATTGTGTTCGCAGGCGTGATCCATTTATTGCTGTATGGTTTTTCTCTAACTGGAGCCAGGATTCCCGAATTGTTGGGGATTTTGGAGCAGCAAGGCGCGACGGGGCGGGGATGGGCGGATCGGCACCTCGGCGGGACGGGCGGGAGCGGCCTCCGTGCGACGGGGTGGGCCGAACCCCGTCGCACGGAGGCCGCTCCTCGCGATCGCCTGTCACCGGATGCGTTGGCGTTGCCGAGGGTGTGGGAGCGATGCAATGCAACGCTGGGACGGTGGCCTTTTTGACTTTTCAAGTTGGGCAATTCCTGAGACAATGGATGGAGGGTGTTTTCGTGAGGGCGTCGTGCGCTATCTCATTGATGGGTACAATCTGTTGCATGCGATGGGCGTGCTGGGCGGCAAAGTCGGCCCGGGCGGTTTAGAGCGTGCTCGTGCCGCGTTGTTGGGTCGTCTGTGCGGCGATCATGGCAACGACGCCGGATGCGTTACCGTGGTCTTCGATGCCGCCGGCGCTCCGCCTCACGCCTCGGCGATTGAACACTATCGCGGTTTGCAGATCTTGTATGCCGTAGACGGCGAGGCCGACGATGTGATCGAAGATCTGATCGAATGCGAGGCTACGCCGCGTCATTTGACTGTCGTTTCCGACGATCGGCGTCTGAAGCAAGCGGGTCGTCGTCGCCGCTGTTCGGTCTTGGGATGCCAGGCTTATCTGGATGCGATGGAGAAGCGTCGTCGGACCAAGCCGCCGAGTGTGGAAGCGGCCGCCAAGCCAGAGGGCGTCTCGGGCGACGAGGCGCGTCATTGGCTGCGCGAGTTTGCGGACCTGGTGAACGATCCTCAAGTCCGCGAGGCTTTGGGACCGGACTTTCGCGACGAGAACGAGAAATAATCGACTGCCTCGAACGATCCCCGGACGCCTTTCGATAGCCCCAATTGCGAAGACGCTGCGTGAGGACCATCGGCCAAGCCGCGCCATACATTGATTGCACATGGAATCGGAGCGTGCGGATTTCGGAGGGCGGATGCTGTGATTCTCACCGCCGGACTGACGCCGGCCTGGCAACAGATATTGCTGTTCGATTCGTTCGTACTCGGCGAGGTCAATCGCGCCCGCCGGGCGCATTGGGGCGCGTCGGGCAAGGCGATCAATGCCGTTCGCGCGCTGCATCATCTCGGCGAACCGTGCAAGACGCTGGGGCTGGTCGGCGGATGGACCGGCGAAGCGATCCGCCGCGACGTGGACGCGCTCGGCATCGCCTCCCGTTGGATCGAGGCGGAGACACCGACGCGCGTTTGCACAACCTTGCTCGAACCGCCGCGCCGCTTGGCCACCGAACTCGTGCCCAACGCGGCACAGGCGACGGCGAAGGAATTAGATCTTTTTCGGATTGCTTATAGAGAAGAAGCCGCGAGCGCGGCGGTCGTGGTTCTCATCGGTTCGTTGCCCGTCGGCACTCCTGTCGGATATTATCGAGATTTATTGGCGCATACTCCCAGCAAGGTCGTTCTCGACGCGCGCGGCCCCGAGTTGCTCGAAGCCTTGTCGGCCCGCCCGTTTCTGGTCAAACCCAATCGGATCGAGTTGCAACAAACCCTGGGCCGCGAGCTGACCCACGACGCGGAATTGTTCGCTGCCATGCGCGAGATGAACGAGCGCGGCGCGGAATGGGTGGTTATCACCGACGGCGGCAATCCCGTTTACGCACGGTCGGGACGGCATTTGTATCGTTTGCAATCACCGCGGCGGGAAGTGGTCAACCCCATCGGCTGCGGAGATTGCATGGCCGCCGGCATCGCTATGGGGCTGGCGCGGGGAGACGATCCCCTAAACGCCATTCGTCGCGGCTTGGCCGTTGCCGCCGAGAAAGTCGGTCAGCTGTTGCCGGGCTTCGTCGATGCTCGAACCGTCGAATCGCTGCTGCCCGATGTACTCGCGGTTGCCGTGGAATAAAACACTATGGAGAGTTTGTGATATGTCCAATCCACAAAATCCGTCGCGGAGGGAAGTTCTGCTGTCGGCAGCCGTCTCCTTGGCGGCATGCGCCGTACCGGGCGAAGCGGCCCAGACAAAGGAGCGTGCAACGATGAAACCCGAACAGGCGTCTCGATTCGCCCAATTGGCGCTCAAGGGCATTCACAAAGAATATCCCAATAAGCCGGGGGACGTTCTCAACGGCGAGGGCGACGTGAAGAGCACGCGCGCCGTTCATCCGGCGTTCTACGGCTGTTTCGATTGGCACTCGTCGGTTCACGGCCATTGGATGCTGGCGCGCTTGCTCCGCCTGTTCCCGGACTTGCCCGAAGACAAGGCGATCCGCTCCGCCTTGGCCGAGAACTTGACGGCGAAGAATCTGCGCGCCGAGGCCGACTATTTCGACCGCCCCTCCACCCAATCGTTCGAGCGGCCCTACGGCTGGTCGTGGCTGCTGAAATTGGCCGAGGAGCTGCACGGCTGGGACGATGCGCAAGGCAAGGAATGGTGCAAGAACCTGCAACCCTTGACCGACAAGATCGTGGCGCGCTATCTGTCGTACTTTCCAAAACAGACTTATCCGATCCGCGCCGGCGTTCATTCCAACACGGCGTTCGGCCTAGCCTTCGCCCACGACTACGCTTGCGCCGTCGGCCACAAACAACTGCGCGATCTGCTCGAAAAACGCGGCCACGACTACTATGCGGCGGACGAGGATATTCCGGCGAAGTGGGAACCCGACGGCGCGGATTTTCTGTCGCCGAGCTTGATGGAAGCGGATCTCGTGAGGCGCTTCCTCCGCCCGACGCATTTCCGTCCCTGGTTTCATCGCTTCCTACCGAGCATTGCCAAGGGCGAACCGAAATCGTTGCTTCAGCCCGCGCAGGTGACGGATCGCAAAGATCCGCAAATCGTACATCTGGACGGCCTGAACCTGAGCCGTTCCTGGTGCATGCGCGGCATCGCCTCGGCCCTGGCCGAAGACGACCCCGCCCGCAAGCTCTTGCTCGACTCCGCCGCCCGCCACGCCGAGGCCACCCTTCCCCACGTCGCCAGCGGCGATTACGCCGGCGAACACTGGCTCGCCTCGTTTGCCGTGTACATGCTGTCCACTCAATAAAGGAGTTGGCTATGAGATTAGTCCGTTTTGCTCTCGCTTCCATCGTGCTTTTCTGGCCGTTCGTACCAGCGCTGAAAGCGCAAAGAAATCCAGAAGAAGGAGTTCGTCGCCTGCCGATGGGAAGCGTCGAATTGACCCTGCGCGATCCGCAAGGCAAGCCATTGAAGCAATCGCCCGTTGAGATCTTGCTGTTCTCGGACTCCTTCACCGCGAAGCCGTCGAGCGTACAGCCGACGACCGATGAACGCGGCGTGGCACGATTCTCCTGCGACGCCGGTGTACTGACCTGCCGCATCACGGTCAAAAAGGTTGGCTACGGAGCGACGGGCACGTTTGAGGTGTTGGAAGGAGAGACGAAGCGCGCGACCGCGCCGCCGTTGCTGCCGTTCTCCGTCATTGAGGGAACGATTCCGGTCGAGGCGCGCAAGGAAGGAGCTGTGGTCCGCGCGAGCGGCACTCATTCCGCCTCAACGGTGTGCGACGATAAGGGGTACTTTGTTTTCCACGATGTCCCCTGTGGATCGCACGAGTTGGAAGTCTTCATCGGCGAAAAGTCTTTGGGACTGGTAGCGAATCTACGAGTGGAACCGGGGCAGCGCGTCCGAGCCAGATTCGTCAAACGCTCGGCTGAGGCGGCCCCGTCGGTTCCGGCGGCGTCTCCCCTTCCTCAGGAGAAGCCTGCTGAAGTCGTTTGGGCGTCCGGCGTCGTCCGCAATGAGAAAGGACGCGCTATTCAAGGAGCCACGGTCTATGCCATCGTTACCTTTTTCGGTGCGATTCGCATGTACGAGAGAATTCAATCGGTTCAGACGGATGCGGAGGGGCGATGGACAATTGAGGGAGAAGGGAATTTGATGATGTCCAGCAGTCAATTGGTGGCGCACAAAAAAGGACATCTGCCAGTGATTCGGCCTTTGCCCCTGCCTTACAGTCCGCCTTGCGAGCTAATTCTGCCCGATCGGGGTGGCAAATTGGACGTGATTCTACTCGATAGTAAGAAGCCGTGCGCCGGTGCTTCCGTCCAACTCTCCGGGGATGGAACGAAACTGTACAGTTCTCACTACGTCGGCTCCGCTCATGGCCCCGAACAAAATCAGCTTACGGACATCCTCTATCCCACGGCGACAACCGACGCCGAGGGGATGGCGCATTTTGCCAATCTTCTCCCTGGCATCTACACGATTCACGCTGTCGCCGGAGATAAGAAAACCGTCGCGGCGTTCCGCGAGAATGTCTTTTGGCACCAACTCGAACTGGCGCATGCGTCCGCCCACGGCGTGGTCGTGCGCGCCGGTGAGACGAAGCGATTCCGTCTGAACGTCTATCCGCAGCCGAATCTCGTCCGTATGAGGGTCGGGCACGCGGACGGCAAACTGCTCAGCAACCGAAGCCTCTCCTTCACATGGGGACTAATCGAAAATGGAGGAAGGAGCATTAGTCTGACTCTGGACGACAAGGGGATTGGCGAACATGCTTTCGAATCCCCCGGCTTGTGGAGTACGGTCTTTCATTATCGCAACTCGCCGGCGAACTGGTTTCCCATCCAGCAAGTGCCCTATTACGAAGCGGCGGGCATCGTCGCGGTTTCGCCGCTGCTGCCGAAAGAGGCGAACGCGCCGCTGACGGCCTCCCGGCACGAACCGGGAACCCTGCTGGTGCAACTGCGCTACAGCGATGGCGAACCGGCGCGCGGCTTCGTTTTGACCGATGGCTTCGGCGAGAAACCGGCGTTCGCGGCAGCCTGCGACGACAAGGGAATTGTCCGATTCGAGGGCATGCAGGCATGGCAGCACGAACTGAAAGGATACCTAGTGCCTCCTCAAGTCTTGATTTTGGGGTAGAGCCGTTTCAGTTTCACGCGGGCATTCTCGATGCGGAATTGCCAGTCCACGCCCCTTTGTTTTGCGTTCGTTTTGTCGGACCAAGCCGTGAT
>JAJXWW010000018.1 GCA_021781415.1 Planctomycetota bacterium | reverse complement strand
CCGCTTTCATAACCGATTACGAAGTCACAGAGGAACATCTGTTTTGCATAGGGGCGAATAGCGCTGGCCATAGGTTCACCCTCGACTCATCCCTTTAGTCTATCTCGCGGAGCTTCTGAAAGAAAGCGACAACTGACATCCGATGGAGGCCGAACGGGGCGGGTCTCGGATCGCGCGACCCACCCCGAACGTGCGAAATCATTCCCACGCGATTTCGACCGAACGCAGCTTTATTTTTTCGGTGCGGCTCCGGGGGTTGGCGGTTGATACTGCAAGAGCAGGTCGCCGCTCTGCCGCGCGCTGGGACGCAGGCTGCCGAGAACGAGCGCGACGTTGTTTTTCAAGGTTTCATCGAGTTTCTCCTGCCGATACAAGTCGCCCAGAGCGCTTGCCTGCGCGCGAGAAACGAGCGGGCCAAACTGCTGGATGGCGCGGATGAGGCCGTTCGCCGCCGCGATGCGCACCGCGTTGGAACGCTTGGCATCGGCCAAGACGTTGGCCAACACCGTCTGTGCTTCTTCTCCCTTGAGGCGCGATGCAATGTCCACGGCGAACCCCTGGCCCTTGGGCGTGAGTTTGCTCGGCGCGCGCAGGGCTTCGAGAATCGTGGAGCCGGCCGGCATCGCGTCGTAGCCGGGGATCTCCCCACGCGCCATCCGCGCGAGGTTCTCGATGGAGCGCTCGGAGTAATCTTTCATCTCTTTTGCAGACAAAGTAGGATTGGCGGGATCGCCCAAAAGCGATTGAATCATCGGTTTGAGAGCGCGGGCATCGAAAGCCGCTGGCGCGGACAGGACGGTGATGTTCGGCCACTGCGCGGTGTAGCGTCGCAGCGCGTCTTCGCGGCGAGCGGCTTGAGCGAGCAATGTTTGACGATGGACGGGATCGGCGGGCAGCTTACCGCTTTCGTCGGTCGGTGGCGGCGTGGCCGCGATCAGAATTGGCAACGAACCTGCGAAGCGGTCGGCGCGCAGCTGCCCCAATAACTCGGCGAGGCCGGGATTGGGCAAGCGTTCCTCGAATAACAAGAGAGCGATGTCGGAGGCTTGCCCGAGTCGTCGCATCATCTCGCGTCCGCTGCCGACGGCCACCGGCACGAATCCCGCCTGCGCGACCGCGGCGGAGACTTGGTTGCGCACATCCTCATCGAAGAATCCGATCAACACCTTGGCCGGTTGACGCAACTCCGGCTCGGCGGCCAAAGCTCGGCGTAACACTTCGACGACGCGCGCGGTCGCTTGAACGCCGGCCGAGTCGGGAATCTGCAACAACGCCTCCGCCGCCGCCATCTGAACCCGTCGATCCGGATAGTAGAGCGCCCGCGCCAACGGCGACTGACGGCGTCCCAACGGCCGCAGCGCTCGGTGTTCCTTGCGTTCGCCCACATCGCGCACCGCGCCCAGAATTACCGATACGCGCCGTTCTTCCAAGGCGCGCTCCAGGACGGCGTTCACCAGATCCGCCTGGACCGAACCGAGTAGATCGTGAACCTTGGGCGCGACGCGCTCCAATTCTTGATCCAACCCGGCATTGGATTGGGTTTTGTCGAGAATCAGGCTGAGCAAGACAACCTGCGCGGGTTGATATGCCGGATCGAGCCGCAACGCCTGGCTGGCATAGCGGAGACCATAATACTCCTCGGCCTTGTCGGCTCCGATGGTCGCCGCGTTGGGCCAGCCCTCGACGACGCGCTGACCGTCCCAGCGCCAGACCGTCACCGCCTTGGCATCGGGAAACTTGACGCGATGGAGATAATAGCGCTCGGCCAGGCGCGTCAATTCGGAGCGCGCAGGCGGAAGTTTGCCCGGCTTCGTCTCCAGGAAAAACGCCAGCGCCGCCGTCGCCTGGGCGCGAACCTCTTCGGGCTGAGACGGCGAGGCGGATAGATACCACAGGTTCGGCACGGCCAGTTCGACGACGCGGCGCGAGTAGCGTTTCATCAATATACGGATAAAATCAATCTGCAAAGAAGGGATGTTGCTGTCGAGGGCGGCGACCATCGGTTCGACGACATCGGAGCCAAGGCGTTCGAGCGCGTCGAGATAGTGGACGCGCTCCGTCGGTTGCGCGGTCTTCAACTCGTCGACCAGATAGGGAACGACGACGGCACCGGATTTGGCCAATTCCTTCAGAGCGTAGGCGTACTCTTCGGGCGTGGCGTTGAGGTTTTTGATGTAGCCTTGAATGCGTTCGGGATCGCGGCGGACCTTGTTGACGGCCTCGGTCGCGCGCTGGATGAGTTGCTCGACGTTGGCCAGGGTTTCTTTGTTGATCTTGGCATCGCTGGACCATGTGCGAATGTTGCGGAGTTTCAGAAAAGCCGATACGCCGAATTCGTCGGCGAGTTTCACGAGTTCGGCGTCGGGCGGCTTGAAGTTGAGCAAGTTGCGCAGATGCGCGGCGGCAAGATCGTACTTGCCGACCTCGATCTCGAATTGCATGGCGTCCCAGTATTCCGCCGTATTGGTGGGTCGCTTGAAGAAATGACGATAATCGTCGTCGTCGATGGCCGCTGCCTTTTTGGCCGGAGCCGGGGGTTTCCCTTTATCCTGAGCGGGCGATTGCGTCAGGAAAGCAATGAGCGCTAAAAACGATAGGCTAATGCGCAAAAGACGGGAACGCATGATGCCTCTCTCCAGTTTAGTTAGACGGGTTCCGCGAGACAGTTCTCGCTTCGATCACACTTCCAGTTCTGGGCGAATCAGGTCTTCGTAGGTTTCGCGGCGGCGAATCGAGCGATGCCGTCCGCCGTCCACCAACACCTCGGCAGCGCGCGGACGGCTGTTGTAATTGGAACTCATTGCCATGCCGTAAGCGCCGGCGCTGAAGGTCGCCAAGAGGTCGCCGCGCTTCAGGATCGGCAGGGATCGATCCTTGGCCAAAAAGTCGCCGGACTCGCACACGGGACCGACGACATCTTGTTTCAGAGTCTGGGGAATGTCGGCTTCAAAATCGTCCGGCGGCGCGGGCAGTCCCTCCGGCGGTTCGACCGGCCAAATGCGATGGAACGAATCGTACAATGTCGGACGAATAAGATCGTTCATGGCGGCATCTTGAATGAGGAAATGTTTGCCGCCCGACTCTTTGAGGAACAACACGCGGCTGACGAGGATGCCCGCGTTGCCGACGATGAAGCGGCCCGGTTCGAGAACGAGCCGGCATTTCGCTTTCTGAACCGCCGGCACGATGACTTCGGCGAACGCCGACGCCGGCTGCGCTTCACGTTTGCGATAGTGGATGCCGAAGCCGCCGCCCATGTTCAAGACACTTATCGGATGTCCCATGTCCCGCAAACGGTCGATGAGAATTAACCCCTTGGCAACTCCTTCTTGGTACGGCTTCGCGCTCAGAATCGGCGAGCCGAGGTGCATGTGTAGGCCGACGATGCGAACGTGCGGATTGCCGACCATTCCCTTGGCCACGTCGAGAACGGTGTCGATGTCGAGGCCGAACTTGACGCCTTTGACGCTGGTATCGGTCTTGGCGTGCGTCTTGGGCGGCAGATCGGGATTCACGCGCAAGGCTGCCGCGGCAACCTTTCCGACGCTACGCGCCACTTCGCCGAGGTTGTGCAACTCGGCTTCGCTCTCCACATTGAAGAGAAATACGTTATTCTCTAGAGCGTATCGAATCTCCGGATCGGTCTTACCCACGCCGGCAAAGACGATCTTATCGCCGCTGCCTCCGGCATTGAGCGCCCGATACAGCTCTCCGCCGCTGGTCACGTCGAACCCCGATCCCGCCTCGCCGAGAAGACGACACAGGTGCAAATTGCCGTTGGTCTTGATGCTGTAGCAAATCAGCGGATCGACTTCGGCAAAGGCTTTTTGAATCTCGCCGAGATGATGCAATAGCGTCGCTTTGCTGTACACGAACAGCGGCGTCCCGTAGAGGTCGGCAAGCTGTCGGACGGGAACGTCCTCACAGTGAAGAATCCGATTGCGATAGTGAAAATGGTCCATATCCGTGCTATCTTCCTTCGTATGATCCTGTGTTTCTCGGATGGCGTCGTCTTCTAACTATTTTCGTTAGCCCAGCCCTTTAGGGCTGGGAACCTTAGTCCGCGACCTCTCACATATCTGCCAGCGTCTCAAGGACACGCGATAATTTGCGTTGTTGATGCAGGCGTTCTTGGTTGTCGATGTAACGAGACACTTTGTCAACCTCGTCTTCTCGCAGGGTCAACACCGCATATCCCTCTTGCCATTTGAGTCGCAGCTTCGGGTTGGCTTCGCGGTTTACGCGATAACATCCACCTCCTTTAACTTGGCCGATGAAATCCGAGATCAGGATGCTCGGCGTCAATCGAACCAGAAGATGCATATGATCCGCCACGCAATTCTGACGAATCAGGATACCTCCGCGTTGGGCGATCTCTTCGGCCTGAATGCGCAAGACATCGGGTCGGAGATCGGGAATCAACAAGGGCGTTCGCTCGTGAGTCGCCCAAACGAAATGGTAATATAACTGATGAAAAACATGCGACACGAGAGAGTCTCCCTTCGTCGCGGGCTGAAGCCCGCCCTGAGCCGCTAAAGCGGCGACACATTGGGAATCCCTCTTCTCCGACCCAGCCCTAAAGGGCTGGGCTACCGAAAAAAAACGAAGCAGTTTATTCTAATCAATCCTAGTTCGCCACGCCATCAATTGCCGCTCGACCTCCGCCGGCGCGGTTGAGCCGACGCTTTGAAAAGCCGCTAGGGCGTTGGCGACTCCTAACACCTTGTATACCCCGTTGCTGAGTCCCGCGCTCACACTTTCGTAGACTTCGGGAGGCAAATCGGCGAGGCGACAACGGCGTTCCTCGCACAGTCGAACCAGTTTGCCAACGGCCTCGTGCGCGGCGCGCATCGGCACGCCTTGAAGGATGCAGAACTCCATCAATGTGGTGGCGTCGAGGAAGCCGTCTTCCAGACGCGCGGCGATGACTTCGGCGCGAAATCGACTTTCGCGCACCAACGGGGCGGCCAATTCCAGCGAGGCGGCCACGGTATCGAAGGCGTCGAACAGGGCAACCTTATCTTCCTGCAAATCGCGATTGTAAGCCAACGGCAGCCCTTTCACCAGCACCATCAATTGCTGCAAATCCGCCGTCACACGCGCCGATTTCCCACGAATCAACTCCAGAACATCCGGATTCTTTTTGTGCGGCATGATGCTCGATCCGGTGCAGAAGGCGTCGGGCAGATCGAGGAAGCCGAACTCTGTCGTCGTCCACAAGATCCACTCCTCGGCCCAACCGCTCAGATGCAGAGCCACGACCGACAGATCGAAAACGAATTCGAGCAGGAAATCGCGGTCGCTGGACACATCGAGACTGTTGGCGGCCAGGGCGTCGAAGCCGAGTTGTCGGCGCACACTGTCTCGGTCGATGGGGAGAGACGTACCGGCTAGGGCGGCTGCTCCGAGCGGCAAAACATTAACGCGCTTGCGACAGTCGGCCAAACGCTCGCGGTCGCGCTGATATTTCTCGACGTAAGCGAGGAAATAGTGGGCGGCTAACACCGGCTGGGCACGCTGCATGTGCGTGTACCCCGGCAAAACGAGCTTGCGATTCCCCTCTGCGGCGACGAGCAAAGCCTGCTGAAGCTCCTTCAGTAATCCATCGAGCGCGTCGAGAGAATCGCGCACCCAGAGTTTCACGTCGGTGACGACCTGATCGTTGCGACTGCGTCCGGTGTGCAGCTTGCGCCCCACGTCGCCGAGGCGTTCGATCAACGCGCGTTCGATGTGCGTGTGGATGTCTTCGAGTTGGATCGAGAAGGCGAATTCGTCGCGTTCGATCTCGACCCCGATGGCATCGAGCGCCGCGACGATGCCATCGGCCTCCTCGGCGGTGAGCAGTCCGACTTCCGCCAACATGCGCGCGTGTGCCTGGCTGGCGCGGATGTCGTGGCGAAAGAGACGCCGATCGTAGCTGATGGATTCGGTGAACGCCTCGACGCGAGTGTCCGTTGCCCCACTGAAGCGCCCGCCCCAAGTTTTATGGCTCATGATGTATATTAAAACTCCTGTTTGAATGGTAGTCCTGGAGTACATTGAATCGAAGGATCATTGGGACTTCCAGCGTTGAAAAGCCGCTCGAAGATCCCTGAGTAGATGCGAAAACGAATCGTCCGCCTTTTCCGCGCGGATCCAGTTCATGGCGCGAACAATGTCTTCCGCGAACTCCAAGCCGCCCAAGAGTGGCTCGATACCGGCGGCACGCACGGCAGCATTGAGGAGCATCTTATAGCGGTCTCGGTCGCATTTCTGATCGGGCGCTTGACAGCCTCGACCGAGTGCCTGGCGAAATGCTTGCGGATCAATCAATAGCCAGCGTTCGATGTGCGGATCGGGTACGGCTTTCGCCAACGATCCTCCATAGTCTCCCACCGCCGCGCCTATTTCTCTTGCACATTCGGAGTAGCCGAGACAATTGGCATCGCGCGCCACGACAAACAAATCGGGAAGAGTTGCTTGCCCCCGCTGCAATTCGCTCAGGAACGCTTTTAATTCAGAAAGCATTCGTCCGTGCCCTCCGAGAGCGCTTCGTACTTGGACGTTGAGCGGAACCCCATAGTCTTCCTCAAGACGTTTCAGAAGCGTCTTCAATACTATTTCATGGCCGTAGTCTTCGCCGAATATCAGTACCTTACGCATCCAGGTCTCCTCGCAGAATGCGCGTGGAAAGAGGCACGTCCTCGGCGTTCATGGCATCCGCGATCTCACGGTCGCGCCACAAAGGCAAGAGGTTCTTATAAGGCTGGACGATTGTACCGCCGGATTCCTTGCCGCATGCGAACAGGGAGTCGTTCGGCATGAGATCGGCCAGGAGTGTCGAGTGCGTGGTGACGATGATTTGCTTGTCGCCGGAACGAGTGTGCGATTTGAGTCGCTCCGCGATCAGTTGGATTCGTCTTGGATGAACGCCGTTTTCCGGTTCCTCGAAGCCAGTCAGACCCGGCGGCTCACTCGAACTGCCGATGGCGAGCAGACCCAAAATACGAAGTGTCCCTTCCGAGACGACTCGCGCCGGAATCAGTCGGTCTCCTTCGCGCAATCGCAACTCCACTTCGCCCAAGGTGTTCACTTCGACTTCCACTCCCGTGACGGAAGGGACGATTTGATGCAACGCTTTTTCGATGGCCTTGAATTGCAACTCGTTCCGGGCCTTTAGCGTGTTCAAAAAAGCGGCCAATTCCTCCCCCATGAGGCCGACGTGAACGATTTCCTTGACGGCGTTGTTGGTCCTCATGCGTTCGCGCGGTTCAAAATAGTAGAACATCCAACTTTCTAGTTCGCGCCGCAAAGCGCTCAAATGCGGATAATGCGGAGTGTAAAGGGGCTTGGAAAGAATGCTGTGGTCCAGATAGCGCTCGAAATAGGTGGGATGAGCTTGGCCTTCCATGCGAAGATGAAGGCGGTTGTTCATTCTCTCCAAGAAGGGCTTCCGTTTGCCGGTCGGCTCGCCCTCTCGATTCAGGGCCGCGAGGTATTCATCCGAGACGCGCAGAATCCCCGAACGCGGCAGCACCTGCACTTCGATGCGGTAACGTAAGAGTCGTTCGTGGACAACGGAGGCGGTTCCGTGTCCCGCCGACGGTTTGAGACCTGTGCCGTTTGGCGGACGGCGCATTTCCGCGATCTGCCGATCGACCGCTTCGACGATGTGAGGAGACAATTCAATGTCCGCCTGAATCGAGAACGAAGCCGAATCGCGCTCAATCAACTCCGACAGGCCACCGGAATCGAAAGCGAACGATTCGAGTGGTTTCCCACGGTAGGGAGGCTCAAACGCTTCCTTGAGCGAACGACAACACACGATCCGCGAAAGCAATTGCAGCGCGTCGAGAAAGTTACTCTTGCCCGCCGCGTTGGGACCGAACAAAACGGAGAGAGGTTGCAGGGAAACATCGACATTTAAGAGAGATTTATAGCCTTTAATGAGGATGCGCTTGAGCATGTCGATTCTCCCGATGCGGTACATCTCGATTGTATCAAGCGGAAGGAGACTCGGAACGGCGTGCGAGAGTGACTTTTCGCAAGAGAAACGAGAAGACGAGCAACGACATCGTGTAGCCAACGGCAAACAGAGGCAAACGACGTTCGTTGAAAAACAATCTCTGTGCCAACGGCCCGATCCAGAACCAGCCGAACCATGTCACGACCACCGCCGCCGTCAACCACCAAGCAAACGAGACTTGCCGCCTCCCGGAATACCGTTGCCGCACGATCGCCAATGTGCCGGGCAGCAGGGCCAGTAACAAGGCCACTATCGCCGGCTGCCAACCGAGAAATCCGCCGGAAATCATCAGCAAATGCGTCTCGCCCCAGCCCAGCGCCCGCGCCCCGAGGGCGGCGTTGAATAGCAAGCGGATGAGGCCCATCGAGAACGCTCCGGCGAGGATGCCGGCGATGCCCGTGGCCAAGCCCAAAGATCGGCTGCCCGCCGATAGCCAACTCGGCAACGGTCCCCACACCGGCCACGGATACAATCCTTGGCGCGGGGTTGCGTCCCCCTTCCACCATGCTTCGTCCGCGGGCATCGCGCCAACCTGCGGCCCCCAAGCGAAAGGCTTGAGCGGAGGCCCGAAGCGAAGTGTGCTTCCGACGGGAGTAACCACGGCTTGGGCGGGGGCATCGGGCCAAGGCCAGGGGAACGCCAGCGATAGCATCAAGCCCACGATCGAACCCAGAAGAGTTACCAAACGCGGAATTCGATGTTGTTCCCCGATGCACATTGTTCCGACGATGAGGAAGCAAGCCAGAAGCGCGCGGGCGGCGAAGACCAGCCAACGCTGGGCGTCGAACATGCGCATCAGAACCGAGACGTAGTCGTCGTCGTACCAGGACCAGATCTCGAAATGGTGAATGTTCCGAACGATCTCGAAGTGGTAGATGAGAACGAAGCAAACGCCGGTCAGCAACTCGATCCAGAAATAGCGCATCGAGAATGGCGCGCCGCAAGCGCGACATCGGCCACGCAACAACCAATAGCTCAACAAGGGGATGTTATCGCGCGAACGGATGGGCGTCTGGCATTTTCCACAGCACGAAGCGGGACGGATCAGGCTGCGACCTTCGGGGAGGCGAACGATGCAGACGTTGAGAAAACTGCCGACGGCGCTGCCGAGCAGGAAGAGCATCACAAGGACAAAAACAATCCAAACGGCAACAAACATGCAATCAATTTAGGACGGGCTTGACGGCCTCGCAAGGGGGCATAGGCAAGGATCGGACGAACGCTAGACCGGCGACCCATCGCGGAACCGAACGCCGCGTCCGCCGTCACGCCGGACGGTTCGCCCGATGGCGATTTATCTCTTCGATGGAAGGGCGGCCAGTTGGAGATAGGCGATGAGATCCGCCATGTCTTGCTTGCTCAACTGCGCGTCCAACCCCTCTGGCATCAGCGATTTGCCAGTGGCTTGGATTTCGTCGATCTGTTCGCGTAGGATGGTGTCTTCGGTCTTCTCGCCGCGCCGCAGTGTGATGCTCGAAGCCGTGTCGGCGGCGATGAGGCCGCTGTACGTCTGCCCTTTCTTGGTGACAATCTGATAATTCAGGTAGCGATTGTCCACTTCTTTACTGGGATCGAGAATGTCGTCGAGCAGTTGTTCGCCGGACTTATTGCGCAGGGCCGACACGAGATCTGGTCCCACTTCGAACCCTTCGTTATCCAGGCGATGGCAGACGGTACAGTTTTTCTTAAAGATGGCTTTGCCGCGCAGCGCGTCCGCTTTCAGATCGAGAGCGGCTCGATAGGCGGCGACGACTTTTTGTCGTTCCGGCGCGGCTTGCTGGGAGAAAACGCGCAGCGCACGGCTGCGAATGGCGGGGTTGCCATGTTTGCGCAGCTGCTCGACGCGCAGCGGTTCGAGTTGATTGCTCAGAACCTTCTTTTCCTCAAGAGCGGTCAACAGGAGCGGCAAACGATCGGCGCGGGCGAAGAGCGCTTCGACGACTTCGCGCCGCACCGCGGGGCTGTAGCCGTTCCAGGACGCGAGCAAGAGATCGGCGACCTCCGCTTGTGGATGCGGCGAGAGGGCGCGCACCGTGGCCGTTTGCACTTCGGGCGGCGTGCGCGGTGTGAGAAGATCGCGCGCCGCCCCAGATGCGAAAACGAAGGGCCCACGACCCAACAAACGCAGGGCCGCGATCCGTTCGGCGATCGGTCGTTTGGCGTCGCGACCGGTATTCGCCGCTTGCTCGAACAAGGGGCGAACCCCGGCAACGGCTTCTTTCAACGAGGCAGGCGGTTTGTCCCACAGCTGAGCCAACGACCGCGAACTATTCTGCAAGCCTTGCCCCAGGCCGTCGAGAACGGCGAATCGCCACGCTCCGGCTTCTTTCGTTGCCCTCAACAGTCGCAACGCCCGGCACAGATCCGCGTCGCCGGCCTTGACGCCGACGAGGGCGGCGAGTCGTTCGAGCATGCGCAGATGCGCCGCGCTCGGTTCGTGGACGAAGGCTTTTTCCGCCAACAGCGTTTCGAGCAGATCGATCCCCGAACCGTGGATCGAACTGAGCAGCGCGGTCTGCGTCCAGCGATCGGAAGCGTCTCGCCGAGCAAGGTTTGCCAACGCTTTGATGCATTCGGAATGGTCGCTCGCACCGAGGGTGAATGCCAACTGAAAGCGAACGCGGGGCGACGGATCGTCGGTCAACGCGATCGCCGCCGCCCGCAGTCTCTCGGACTTGAGTAACGATTCTTCCGCCAGGCGCAGGGCTTGTTCGCGCACGCCGGCCTCTGGATCGTACAGGGCGCGCTCGATGTCTTCTTCGAGGATCGCTTTCATCCCTTGTAGCGTCCACAGGGCGTGAGCGCGTCCAGCCGCCGACTTTGCGCGAGAAGCCAAGAGGCGAAGCAACTTCACCGCGTCGCGATCCTGGCGCTCCACGAGCAGCCGCTGCGCCGTCAAACGCTGCCAGGCGTTGGCATCGTCCAACCGTTCGACGAGTTCTTTCGTCGAGGCTTTGCCCAAGGAAGGCTTTCGGCGCGGTTGACCGTGTACGCCGATGCGCCAAATCCGGCCGCGCCCGCGACTCTCTAAATGGAGCTTCTTCTTGATGTCGTCCGGCAACGATAACGGCGTTTCGATGACTTCGCGGTAAAAATCGAGGACGTAGAGCGCGCCGTCGGGACCGAGCGTCAGATGGACCGGCCGAAACCAGTTGTCGGTCGAGGCGAGAAATTCGCACTTTTCCTCTCCGTTGGCTCGCTTGGCAACGAACGTCGCTCCGTCGTCCACCAAAACGTCGCGGTGAATCAGATTGTTCGCTGGATCGCAAACGAAGACGTTGCCGCGATAGGCTTGAGGGAAGGCGTCGGCGGAGTAGACGACGGGACTGCACGCCGACGTGATGTAGCCGCCAGGTACCAACTCCGTCCCCGGCAAACGCTTGGCCTCCGGACCTCCCTTGCGCCGCGTGGTGCGTTCGACGCGCCATCCCTCGAAAGGACTCAGGCGATAGACCTTGCACGCCGCGTCGTGATCGGGAATGTCCAGCGTTACCGCTCCGACCGCCAGGGCCGAGTTGCGGCGCAGATAAGGATCGGGCAGAACGATGTGGCGAAGATGTTGGCTGTTCGTTGCCGTGAACCAGTGCTGCCAATCGTCGGAGGCGAGTCCATATTGGCCTCCGCCGGAGGTCGCCTCCAGGCTGCCCGGTATCTCCGGATGAAAGCGAATGCCGCGATTGCGCAGCGTCAGCGGCGGCGCGTCCGGCTTCTCGACCGAGCGAATGGTTCCGCCGTCGCTTCCCGCCACGCCATAAACCCAGTTATCCAATCCCCATTGAAGACTATTTACGATCTGCTGAACGTTGGCGAGATGGAAGCCGGTATACAGAACGCGCTGCCGATCCGCTTTGCCCGTGCCTTTGCCATCTTCCAGATACAAGAGGTCGGGAGCGTTCGCCACCAACAGTCCGCCGCGCCACGGCTGCACGCCCGTGGGAAAGCGCAATCCCTCGGCATAGATACGACTCGTTTCGTACACGCCGTCGCCGTCGCGGTCTTCCAATACCTTGATCCGCCCGGAAGTAATCTCTCCGGTCGCCCGTCCGCCGTTGGGATAGCCGCGCATCTCGGCGACGAAAAGCCGCCCTTCCTCGTCGAAGGCCATCGCCACCGGATCGACGACATCCGGCTCGGCGGCAACGAGGTCGATTTGGAACCCTTTAGGCAGCCGGAAAGTCGCTTGTTCCTCGCGCGGCGAGAGCGGCCTCGCGGCTTTCGGTTCGTCCGCGCGATTGACGGCGCAGAATACCACGAGGAGACATGAGGGCAACAATCGGTGCAGAGTTTGGGAGCGGTGCATGGGAGTGTCTTCATTCGTTGGTGTTCCCCGCCGATCGCATCGGACGAGATACGCCTCATCGAGAACGCATGGCGTAACCTCTCAGGTTCAGAGAAGGCTGTCAAGACGCGCTCTCCAAACCGCACAGCGCTACTCCCCCGCGTACAGGGAGAGAGCTGAAAACGTCCTCGGCAGGGGGCGTGCGAGGGAGTGGCCGCTTCACGGTTTCTAGGGACATCCGAGCAGCCCCTCTCCCCCTGTCACTGAGTACAGGGGGAGAGGGGTTGCTCGGATCGCATCTTACCCTCGAGTATCGCTCAAAGAAAATGAGGAAAGATGAAAAAATTTACTTGACATTTTAATGAGTACGTTTTAATAATGGTATTTGGTGGGATTGTCTACTCGCTTTATCTGAATCGTTCGCACCCTTTCACAACCCTTTTTGGAGGGAAGCAGAGATGCCGCGCTCGTATCTGACTCGCATCACCGGAGGCGTCTTGTCGCGGGTATCGAGAGCGTTTACGCTCATCGAGTTGTTGGTAGTCATCGCCATCATTGCCATCTTGATTGGTCTGTTATTGCCCGCCGTTCAGAAGGTCCGCGAAGCCGCGGCCCGTTCGCAGTCGCAGAACAACCTCAAACAATTGGCTCTGGCGACGCACAATTGCCACGACGTATATCAAAAGTTTCCGGTATGCGATGGCGCTTTCCCGCAGTCGGCCAACGGCACGAACTGGGGCGCTCCCTACGTCCCGTCTCATTTCGGCACCGGCTTTTACTTCTTGCTGCCGTTTATCGAACAGACCAACCTCTACAACGATCCAGAGGTCGCTTACAACGGTAGTTCGGGACACCAGGCCAATTCGTGGTGGATCGACTACGGCGGCGTCGTCAAGACGTTTCAAGCCCCAGCCGATCCAACCATGCCGGCCAGCGGCACGGGCTGGTCCACGGGCGGTCGAGGAATGGGTCGCGGATTGACCAGTTACGCACTCAACTGGCACGTCTATCGCGGCGGTTGGGGGGAAGATTGGCAGCCGGGCGGAGTCAACCGGATCGCGTCCATCACCGACGGACTGTCGAACACCATTTTTGTTTCCGAACGCTATGCGGTTTGTGGCCCCGGGAGTGAAGGTGGCGGCAACAACGCTTGGAGCGTGGGACAAGGCGGCGTCATCAATTTCGCTTCCCACTGTTGGAACGAAGACGGCCAAAACACGGGTCCGGTCGGCGAGTATTACGATCCCAAAGGCAACATCCCGCCCGCTTTTTGGGTCCATCTGTATCCGACTTCGCTCGGCCTGAACTGGAAATCGATCCCCAACTATCCCTGGTCCTACGCCCTCCCGTTTCAGCAGACGCCGACAAAATCGGCATGCAACCCGCAACTTTTGCAATCGTTGACCGCCGGCGGAATTGTCGTCGCCATGGGAGACGGAAGCGTTCGCGTGGTCAACCAGGGTATTAGCAACACGACTTGGGGGCTCGCCATCGATCCCACGGACAGTCTTCCGCTGGGAGCCGATTGGTAGTTGGAGAGCGCTCGAAGGATTCGGAGCCGGAGGCAATTGGACGAACGACTCCTCGCCTGGCTTGCCGTCGGCTCCGAACGCCGCTCCATCGTTCTCCGTACTTTTCTCTCAACCGCATGACATTCTTGGAGGATCTTCCATGACAGGCGCAAGCCGGTTCTTCCTCTCGTTGCCGGTGTTTCTCGCCGTGCTTGGATGCAGCAATTCCAATACTCCATCCGGAGTTTATGGAAAGGTGACTTACAAGGGAGAACCCGTTCCAGCGGGAACGGTGACGTTTCATCGAACGGGGAAGGACCAAATCGGTTCGTATCCGTTTAGCCTCAACTCCGATGGCAGCTACGAAGGCACTACCATGCCCGCCGAGGAGATGGTTGTGACCATCGATACCGAGTCCGTCAATCCGAACAAACCCAAGCCCGTGTACTCGGGGGAGCAAATGGGTAACGCCGAGTACGCCAAGAAAATGCGCGAGCGAACCCCCGACGCCGCGAAGAGCGCGGAGGCGGGAAAATATGTGGCGATCCCTCCCAAGTACGCCGACAAAGAGAAATCGCCGCTGAAGGTGACGCTGACCAAAGGCAAACAGAAACACAACTTCGAGTTGCAAGACTGAGAACCAGTGCGATGAACTCCCTTCTCCCCCGCGCTCGGGGGAGAAGGAGGATCGAGAGAGAATTCCTCCCTTCGACGCAGTGCAAGCCGACGAGGTCGGACCATGGTATCCTTGCTCTCCCCGATCGCCGTTCGTCTCTCGACGTGCGCGAAGCATGTTGTCGGCGCAATGCGGAGGCATCCTCGTTCGACGACGCTACTCTCTTTAGCCTTGTTTCTCGCTGCCTGCGCGGTCGGATTCTATTTCTATTGCGATTACCAATGGCGAACCGCTCGGGAGGCGGTGAAGGCCAATCGGCTCGACGAGGCCCAACGACGGCTCGACTTCTGTTTGTTCGTTTGGCCGCGCAGCGTTCCGGTCCATCTCTTGGCGGCGCGAGCGGCCCGTCTCAACGGCGATTTCGACGCCGCGGCGACGCACTTGAACCTTTGCCTCAAGCTCAATCGCGGAGCCACCGAAGAGATTCAGCTGGAATATCTGCTGATGCGCGTCCAGGGCGGAGCGGTGGACGAAGTGGCAAACGATCTCTTGACGCACTATGTCGCCGACGACAACCCGGACGCGCCGCTCATCCTGGAAACCCTGGCGCGAGCGTACATGCAGAACCTTCGCTATGGCCCGGCTTTCAACTGCTTGGACCGCTGGCAAAAGTTGGCCCCCGACTCCGCCGAGCCGCATCGCTGGCGGGGCTGGGTTCTGGAGCGCACCAACGACCGCGACGAGGCGATGCGGCAGTACAAATTGGCGCTAGAGAAAAATCCTAATCTCGATCCGGTTCGTCTGCGATTGGCCGAGTTGTACATGGAAGCCAAGGAGCCAATGGCGGCGCTGCCCCATCTCGAACAACTCCGCGCGCAGTTTCCCAATCGTCCCGACGTGTTGGCCAGGCTGGGGCAATGCCGTTTTCTGCAAGGGCTGCTGGACGAAGCGCGCGCGTTATTGACGGCTGCCGAACCGCATTTGCCCAACGATACGACCTTGCTCATCTACCTGGCCAAAGTGGACATGCAAGCGGATCCTCCACGACCCGCCGAAGCCCAAGTCTGGCTCCGCCGCATCCTCGACATCGATCCGTCCGACACCGAGGCCGAGAATCTGATGATCTCGTGCCTGCGATACCAGGGACGCGACGACGAAGCCCACGACACGATCGAACGCCGCAATCGGGACGAAACGCGAATCAAGCGCGTCAATCAGTTGTTGCAGTCGGAAGCACGGCAACCGCTCGTGGACCCGGCGGACTTAACGGACATTGGAAGTCTTTTTATCCGCTCCAACGAGCGCGTGGGGCGCTACTGGCTGAATCGCGCGCTCGACCGCGATCCCACCTATCCGCCCGCGCTCAAGGCGTTCGCCGAGCATTTCGAGCGCAAAGGCGAGTACGAAAAGGCCAACGCCTATCGCCAAAAGTTGAAGGAGACACCGCGTCCGTAGGCGAACGGTTGTCGTTCACCGTTGCCCTGCGGCCGCGCCGTCGCGCGGAAGGGGCGCATCGTGATCGCATTGGCGGCCAAGATTGATCGGCTCGTCGGCTTCCAACCTCGCGGACTTCGGACGAAGGCCGTGCTCGCATCCCTCTTGGCCGTCGCCGCCGTTTCGATGGCGCTGAATCTTTGGGCCTGGAACCAGTACCGCGAGGGAAATCGCTCGGTGGATCGAGGGCATTTTGCCGAAGCGTTCGCGCACTACGAGCGCTGTCTCGTCGTGTGGCGCTGGAGCGATTCCCTCCACTTTCGCGCCGCTCGGAGCGCGCGCCGCGCCGGTCTCTTGGAGGCGGCACAACGCCATCTCGATGCCTGTGAGAAAGAGCAGAAATCCGCCGATGCCTCGCTCCCTCTGGCATTGGAGCATCTGTTGCTCCGAGCCGAGTCCGGATACATCGCCGAGGTCGAGCAGCCGCTCTGGAACTACGTCGAAAAGGATCGAACGGACGCCCCGTTGATTTTAGAGGGCATGGCGCGAGGCTACTTACGGATGCTGCGCCTTGGAGCGGCCATGCGCTGTCTGCATTTGCTTCTGGAGCGCGAGCCGGACAACATCGTCGCCTTGGTGACGGCCGGCGAGGTCGTGCAACAGGGCGGGGGCACGATTGAGGAGGCCGTCAAGGATTATCGACGGGCCTTGGAACTCGATCCGCAACAACGCGGCGCACGGCTGAAACTGGCTCAAATTCTTCTCCACGACCATGCGCGCGAGGCGGGCCAGCATTTCGAGTATCTTCTCGCCCAGCATCCGAACGACGTGGAGTCCCAACTGGGGCTGGCGCTGGCGCTGCGGGACTTGGGAGACGCGGAGCATCGGTCGAATGCTCTGCTCGAAAAAGTCTTGTCGAACGATCCCAACAACTCGAAGGCGCTTTCGGAGGTGGGAGCAATCGCTTTGGCCGACGGCAGGGTCGCGGAGGCGGAAACGATGTTTCGCAAAGCCATCGACGCCGACCGAGCCAATCATTTAGCTCACTTCCGATTGTACAAGTGTTTGGCAAGTCGGCCCGGCAGAGAGGACGAAGCCTCCGAGCAAATCGCCGTCTACGAGCGCGTGAAGGCGGACCTGGAAGAATTGGGAAAGATCTTGAGCGTGGAAATGACGCGCGCGCCCAACGACCCTCATTTGCACTATCGAGTCGGGAAATTCTATTTAACCTACGGCAAACCCGCCCTCGGTCTGCGTTGGCTTTCCAGCGCTCTGAGATTGGACGCGAACCATCAACCGAGTCATCGTTTGCTTTACGAGTATTTCATGCAAACGGGCGACCGCGAGCAAGCGGAACGCCATCGGAGACAACTGGCGTCGGATACCTAAACGCTCGGTTCGGCAACGTATCATCTACAAGACAGATCGCCCAAAACCCGAAAGGATGAAACATGCTTCGTGCCGCGATGATCCTGATTGGCCTCGTACTCGCCGGCGGCGCGCTCTATCCCACTTGGCGCGGATTCGATTCCCATCACGACATTCGCGCCTGGGAGAACGAGATCGTCAAAATTCAGAGCGAAATGATCCGCAATAAGAAGAAGGAGGACAAGCGGATCGGCGAGGCTCAAACAAAAATCGAGGAGTGTACGCGCGATCGCAACCTGTGGAGCGCCGCCGCGGGCGGCGCTTTGATTTTCGGACTCGGTTTGGTGCTTTTGCCTTCTTCTTCGCGGCGAAAGCGCTCGGTCGATAAAGCCGCCGAAAGCAGCGTCGCGGATGAGCCGAGTGCTTAGAGCGGTTCCTTTTCTCTCGTTTCCACGCGAAGCGTGGGAACGAGAAAGATACTCGGCAGTTAACGCTGCCGGTTCGCCGTCCTGCGTGGGAACGACGAGTGGCGTTGGACGGCGCGTCTATTTTCGAACTGCCTCTCACAACGAGCCTTCGAGCAATCCCGCATCGTCGCTCGGTGTCTGTCGCCGTTTGTTGTGGAGCAGTTCCGCCACTTTCTCGACTTCCACGCCCAAGCGGTGGGCGTCGCGCAGGACGGAGTGCGGATCGCTTTTGATGCGCCGATTCATTCCACGCGCCTCGGCGGCGACCTCGGCAAGCCGCTCCTCACGCTCGGCGTGCTGGAGCGGCTGCGCCGATAATGTCCGATTAGGATAATCGGGACCATCGTACCGGGAGCCAGCTTCGCAATCCGCATTGCCCGCGTGACTCCGTCGTAGATTTCCAGCACGCCGTCTGGATCCTCGTACATGAAGATGGGCGGCATCCCATCCGCCGACGACCCGTGCTTGCCGATCTGCTGGTGCAGCTTCCAAGGGTCGGCTCCGCTAACTCTGCCATCGGCGAGAGTACCTTCGTGGCTTTTGCCCACGTCAAAGCGCAATTGTCGCTGTCCCAAGAGTTGCATCAACTGGGTCTATCGGCTCGGCTGCGCGGCAGCGGCCCCCAGCGGCGTGGCCCTTGTCCGTTGCATCGCGGCGACGGTCGCGGCCGTACTTTCAGTGCGAACCTGGAGACGAACGTCTTGCAGTGTTTCGCCAAGGAGTGTGGCCGTAAGGGAGATGTCATCGACCTGTGGTCGGCGTTGCACGGCTTGTCGTCGCGTGAGGCGGCCTTGGACCTGGTGCGCACTTTCGGGCTGGAACCGTGTGCCCGCCCGGCAGCGGGGAAGAGGAACGGTTAAGGAACGGTTCACCCCATCAGCCGATGCGAATCCGCACCTGACTGGAACCGCTCGCAGTGCGCGCCGACGTAAAGTGCGAACCGTTCCTACCGCTCGTCATCACGGGGACGGGACTTGACATCCATCGTTACATCTACAAAGCCTTGTGCGGCGGCCATTGAGCGCGGGGAAAAAGGCTACGGCAGCCCCAAGCCGACTTTTAAGCAAGCGTCAAACTTCTGCAGCAGCGTTGGCGAAAGGCTTCCCAGTACCTGGGCAACGGTGTCGGTGTAGACGGTGTCGAGTACCAAGCTGGAAACGACCGAATCAATAAGTAGCCCGGTCGCTTTGCCTTCGGGCGTACTCACGTCGATGAACAGGCAGGCGGGGTCATCCTTCATCGTCAGGTTTTTCGTAACCTCCGCAACGACGACCGTGCTGACCGTACTCGCGTAGGCGTCCGACTGGACCATCACCGCAGGCCGCTTCTTGCCGCGCTGGCCGGAGGGGTGCGGAAAGCGAACAAGGACTACATCGCCGCGTTTCATGGCTTCTCCGGCAGCTCGTCGTACTCATCCCAGTCCTCATGCTTGACCCTCTCCCAGGCCAGGGCTTGAAGCTCTTCTCGGGTCCAGGGGCTATCGTCGTACTCCTCTTCCTTCAGGCGCTCGTATTCCTCAACGCGGAGC
>JAJXWW010000138.1 GCA_021781415.1 Planctomycetota bacterium | reverse complement strand
GCAAGGGGATAGCCGCGAGCCGCGTCGTCGAGGATCAGCACCCAATCGTTGCCGCCTCCATTCGACGGCGGCTCAAAGGCGCGCTTGCCGCTGCGCGCGAACGTACCGATTGGGGCTGTTTTGCCGGTGCGGGGATCGAACCAGGCCGCTCGCAACTGTTTTCCGGACAGCTTTTCGAGATCGAGGGTGAATGGCTTGCCCGAAGCGCTGTAGACGAACGCATAACTACCGTCGTCGCCGCGCGTGGCTTGGATGCGATCCGTTCCTTTGCCCGCATCGGAGGCGAGCAATGATTGATCGGGAATGCGCGACAGGAACGGACGCGATTCGATCAGAGCGCGGACGTATTGCATTTGCTTCGCGCCTGGCAGTTGCAATGCTTTGCGCCACGGCGTTCGCGCGGCCGTGACAGGAGTACGGCCCTTATCCAAAAATTGCCAGATGTCGTGGCAGCCGTAGGTGTGCCCGCAGGCACCGGCGAACAGCGCCCAATAGGCCGCCTTGCGCACTTCGTAATCGTTCACATAGCCGTTTTTGGCGTTGAACTCGGCGGGGTGGTCCTCGTAGCTCGGCTCGGCGTCGAGACAAGGCTTGATTGTCTTAAGCGAATAGACGCGCGCAATGCGATTGTAATTGTCGTGATTGTAGCCGTGGCCGGTTTGCAGCATGTTGAAGGCCAGCCACTTCTCTTCGTGAAACCAGTCCGACGAACTCCGGCCTCCCGGTGGATGCAGCGTCATCAGATGTCGTCCACCATCGCCCTTCTTCAGTCCCTCGGCCAGCGCTCGCAGAATCGCTCGCTGCCGGTCGTTGTCGATGGGGCGGTCGCCGCCGAGAATCCACACGATGGGTTTGTCCCGATAGCGCTTGCCGAGAAACTCACCGTATAGGGTGGCGTTCTCTGGTGTGAAGATGGGTTTCTTGCCGTCGTGCCACTTGTCGCCCCACGTCGGCAACATACCCATTACCAGACCCAATTCATCGGCTCTATTTACGATGGAATCGACGTGTTTGAAATAGTCCTCGACCGGCTTGGCGGGGTCACGATCTTTCAAAGGGACGTGCCCATAGGGATTCGGCGTGCCCAATCCGTCGAACTCGGCCAGCACCACGGCCTGAATGACGGTGAACTTCTTGTCCGCGCGATCCTTCAGATAGTCGTTCGCCTCTTCGCGCTTAAGGCGATGGAACAACTCCCAAGCGGTGTCGCCCAGCCAAAAGAACGGCTTGCCGTTCTGATCGAGCAGATAGCGGCCATTGTCGCTGACCTTGGCGGGATAGGCTGTATCGCGGTGTGCCTCCGTGCGGCGTAGGTTCGAGGGCCGGAGGTTGAGTCGAGCGTTCGCCGGTTCTTCGGCGCTCAGCATTGCCGTCTGGAGCGCGAGAGCGAACCAAACGATACGAAAAGGGAAACACGGCATTGCGGATATCTCCAGGAGTAAATGCGACCGTCTTTTTTTTATTGTGCCTTCCAGCACCACGAGCCGCTATGCTGAATTGCGCAAATCATTTTCGCTTTTGCGACAGAGTACAAACTACGATTCGTGACGGCTCAGTCCTTTGCGCACTGTCAAATTTACCTTACCTCGTTATCCCAAATATCCGGCGCGATTGGAATAATTACAACGGTTCTACCGACTGTAGCGTCGCGCCATCGAGTTTACCTAAACCGCAACTGCTGGCGGGACAGCAGATTGCGACCACGATGCAAAAAAGTTTTAGCGCGCCGCCGACCCTGGCTCAACTTTTGCGTGTAGAGTTGCAGCGGACACGTTGCGACTTACCGCCTTCGGGCTGTAGGCAGTTGTCGGAATGCAGTAGGCAGTACGCGGCAGTCGTTGGCTGGCTACTGAACGAAGCCAAAGGAGAAACGGCATGGCTTTACGCCCCTCGATCGCCGTCGTGTTGGTTGGCGCGATGGCATCTCTCGGCGCTTCCTATCGCACGCCCAATTTCATCGTCGAAGCGCCGGACTCTGCCTTCGCCGAACAGATCGGCAAGTACGCCGAATACTATCGGAAACAGAAAGCGGTCGAGTGGCTCGGTCAAGAGATGCCGACTTGGGGTCGGCCCTGTCCGCTGCGCGTCTCCGTCACCGGCGGCGGCTCTGGCGGCGCTACCGAGTTTCAGTTCGATAATGGCCGCATTCTCACCATTTCGATGCACATTGAAGGAACCCCCGATCGCCTGCTCGCCAGCGTTCTACCCCATGAGATCACCCATACCGTGTTGGCTTATCACTTTCGCACCCCCATTCCACGCTGGGCCGACGAGGGCAGCTCCGTGTTGTCCGAAGACGACCGCGAACGCGCGCTGCACGATCGTACCGTGAAGCAGATCTTGGGGACGCCGGGTCGATCCATCGCCCTGCGCCGCCTGTTTGCCTTGATGCAATATCCGAACGATGTCATGGTGCTGTACGCCGAGGGCTACTCGGTTACCAATTTCCTGGTGAGTCAGAGCAGCCGACAAGTGTTTCTGGCCTTCGTCGCTCAAGGGATGCAGGGCGATTGGGACGCGGCGGTGCGGAAGCATTATCGCTCCTATCGCAATGTGGACGAGTTGGAGGGCGCGTGGGTGAAGGCGTTGCGTTACAATTTGCAACCGACGGCACAGCTGGCCAGCACTGGGAGTTCCAGAGAAGGCTCGACTCGCGTCGTGGTTCGCCAGACCGCTCCGCCGTCGCAGCCGATTCTCGAAGCGCCGCAACCCGTCTATCGCGGTCAGATGCCCGACGATACCGAACCGCGTCCCACGGCTCGCCCCGTCAGCGCTCCACGTCCAGACTATTACCGCGTGCCGCCTCCGCCTCCGCCGCGCGTCGAAAGGGACGAGTTCCCGCGTATTCCTCCGGCGATGCCGCAGTTGGGCGCACCCCAATACGCCCCGCGTTCCCCCGTCGGCTACTCGCCGTGATC
Source organism: Planctomycetota bacterium (assembly GCA_021781415.1). Taxonomy (GTDB): domain Bacteria; phylum Planctomycetota; class Planctomycetia; order Gemmatales; family Gemmataceae; genus JAJPHU01. The sequence continues at coordinate 84,262 of JAJXWW010000138.1, read as the reverse complement.
GCCTCCAATACGCCCCCGCTGGGGAAAGAACTGGAGCCGTTCGTGTAGATTCGCGTGGCAGGCTAGTTGAACCGGAAGCGTCCGCAGCTGGGAGGGAGCCACATGGCGATGGTCTCCGCCCGGCGGCGGACGCTTCCGATTTATCATCCCTCGAATCGTCCGAGCATAGAATGAAAGCGATGTATCGACGAATGAGGGGTGGTCCGAAATGTTCCTATCCCCTGCGCCCAAGCGAGAGTGCCGTTCGGATCGGATCTCCTCCGGGATCGTGCCATGGGAATCGACGGAGATCGCATCGACCGATGAATGACGGACTTTTGCCGTCGACCGGACGACGGCTTCCACGCCGAGGAGAGCAATAGATGCGCGCATCACCGGGACTGTTCGACGAAGTGACGAAGAATTGGCGAGAACGGATGGATCTTATCGTCGAAACGATGAGGGAGATGAGTCGGCAAATCGATCCGCAAGAGATGAGCCGAGCCTACGGGAAGCGGATGCAATCGTTGCGACCGACCGATCGCATGGTCTCGGTCAGTCGTCGGGGCCTGAACGATCCCTGGTATCGCGTCACGCGCTGCTCGCTCTGGAAGGAAAGCATTAATCCGTGGAAGGAGACCGATCGACTGCCTTTGCTCGAGGGCGGATTGATTGCCGAGCTTCTGTACGGCGATGAACCGCGCCTGTTCGACGAGTTGCACATCGACGCCGACGATCCTGCCGCCGAATACTTCGACGGCATGCAGTCGATGTTGGCCATTCCCATGTACGATCGGGGAATGGCCTTGAACATGGTTTTTCTGATGCGGCGCGAGCCGTCGGCGTTCTCGCTGGACGAGTTTCCGGAAATCGTCTGGCTGAGCAATCTGTTCGGACGAGCCACGCACAATCTCGTGCTGTCGGATCGGCTGCAGGAGGCCTACGAGTCGGTCGATTATGAGATGAAAGTGGTAGCCGATATTCAACGCTCGCTGCTGCCGCGCAAAATGCCCGACATTCCCACGATGTCGTTGGCGGCCTATTATCAGACCTCGCACCGCGCCGGCGGCGACTATTACGACTTTTTCCCTCTTCCCGATGGCAAATGGGGCATTTTGATCGCCGACGTCAGCGGCCACGGCACGCCGGCAGCCGTGTTGATGGCCGTCACCCATAGTCTCGCCCACTCCTATCCCGGCGCGCCCACTCCGCCCGGCCGCATGCTCGAGCACGTCAATCGCCATCTCGCGGCGCGGTACACCGCCGATTCCGACACGTTCGTGACGGCCTTCTACGGCATTTACGATCCGCAGTCGCGCACGCTGACTTACGCTTCGGCCGGACACAACCCGCCTCGACTGAAACGCTGTCGGGATGGTACGCTGGATTCGTTGGATGGAGCGACCGCCCTCCCACTGGGAATCTTCGCCGAGCAGACGTATCCCGAACGGACGTATCGCCTCATGCCCGGGGATCGGTTAGTCTTGTACACCGACGGCATCACCGAGGCACAAAACGAATACGGCGAGATGTTCGGCGTGGCCCGCCTCGATAAAGTGTTGGAGAATTGTGTCGTCGATGCCTCGGACCTGTTGGAGTCGGTATTGGAGGCGATGAAGGAATTCACCGTGGGGCACGCGCTTCACGACGACTGTACCCTCTTGGTGGCAAAGATTTCGTGAGAGGCACATGGCGACATTCGATAACCGCCGCGCGGAAGCGGCGCGAGAAGAGGAAGAATTGCTGTCTTCACCGCGCCAGAGCAACCGTCCCTTGTTCTTGGCGTTCGTGGGTTTGGCGCTGATGTTGGGCGGCTATGCGGGCACCAACTATACTCCGACGGCGGCGCGCCAGGCGGAAACGGAGCGCCGGTTGGCGGAATTGCGCCTTCTGGCTCAACAGCGGCAAGAAGCGGGCGCGAACGACGACTTGGCGTCGAAGCTCGACCGAGTCGCGGAACCTCGCAGCGAGTTTCCCTATCAAATGGCCGGCCGCTTGGCGATCTACGGCGGCTTGTTTCTCTTCGTTCTGGCCGGCATTCAGATGTATCACAGTTCGCCGCCTCCCAAGAAGGATGACGACGGGAGCGAATAGCGACCTCGCACTTCTCCGATCGGTTTCCTCGAAAGTTCGCGCGGTTTCAGGTCGCCCCGAAGGAACGCCGTAAGATCGACGGTTCGATCCGCCCGAAGGCGTGGCTGCGGCCGGTGCTGAGATTCTGAAGGACGATGCGCGCCGGCGAGAACAAAAGCGGATCGATGCGGTAGAAATCTTGTTCGTAGCGGGCAAAGATGTCGGCGAACGGCGCTCCGTGATCGGGCGAGGCGGAAGACGGAATCTTGGGACCGATCTCGGCCAGCTGTTCGTCGTCGGCACGCACCCACAAGATCACCTGCGCGCCGTAGAGAATGGCATCGTTGGTGCGTCCGATCGCGCCGAGGAAATCGGCGGCGACGGGCGGCAACGGCGCGGACCCAAATCCGGAGACGATTTGTCCGAGATCGAAGTGCAACTCGTAGAGCTTATGCAGCGCCGTCTCCAGCGAACGGGCCACGACTTGGAGATTGCCGGCCTGGCTCGACGCCGGCGCGGCCAACAACGTCAGTTTATCCGGTGGTAGTTCGAGGCGTTCGGCAAGATAAGCGGTTACGTCGTCGCCGGGTAGTTTCTGCGTTTCCAGAACGCCGACGGCGACGTTGGCCCGTTCGCGCCCCGGAATCGTGTCGAAGAGTTCCTCCTTGCCGTAGGCCGCTCGCATCGGCCCGGAACCCATTGCGAAGAACTTGCCGACCGACACTTGCCAACCGGCGTACTGAGAAGCCATGCACGCCGTCGCGGGATGATCGCTCTGCACCTGCACCGTCGGAAACGGAAGATCGTCGAGACATGCCGGGGCGAGCGCCACCTCGGCTTGCCCCGCCAAACAGACGCGGGCCATCGCCAAGCCCGCCTGCAAGCCACCTTCGACGGCAACGCCGCAATCGATCAGCCTCGCGCCGTTGGCAGTGGTGTGGACGGCCAGGCGCAAGGCAGCGGCGTTTGCGGCCATATAATCGGCCAATCGCAAGGCACGTTCGTTCAGCGACATCAAGATCCCCCCAACCGCGGGCGAGGCGTCGTTTGTGGCTTACTCGTAAGGATTTGGTACGGAATGAGTTCCCGAATGAGAAGCCAGGGCGCTGGGGCGAGGAACGAAACTCGCCGTTCGACGACGGGGCTCGGCATTCGAGTAGGCGTTCCTCCCAAATCCTTCCGCAGTCGATTCAAGTTGACCTCCCCTCTGCACCGCAACCGGGGCAACCGCGCCGAGACCGTTGACCGACATCGAGAGATGCCCTACAGTAAAGTAGCTCTCGGAACGACTTTCTCCCTCATTCTCTTTCGTTCCGCCGTGCGGTTGGGCGGAACTGGAGGAATAGGCTCTCGTGCAGAAAAAGCTGAAAGAATCGAACCGCTGGCGGCGCTGGCTCGTGCCGTGGCTGATCCTTACGCTATTGCCACTCGTCTTCCTCGTTTGGTTCTATGGTCGGGAACCCGTTGCCGTCCAATTGAAATACGGCGAACTGATTCAGATACTCAACGCCAGCCGAACCGGACACTCCGTGGCGCTCCGCAAGGTTCAAGTGCATCGTAGCGAGATTCGCGGCGAAATCGTAACCACCGACCGCGCTTCCGGCGTCGAGTCCACCGACAAGCACACGCAAACGCTCGTCTTCCGCACGCCCCGTATCGGACTGGAAGACGACGGCGGACTGTACGATCTGCTGAAATCCTCCGCCGGTTCCAATTTCCAAGGCAGCGAGGAAGAGTCCGCGTTCAAGGCGATCGGCGCGAGTGTGGCCTGGATTCTGATTCTCGGCTTGATGGCGTTGGCGTTGATGTTCGTTGTCTTGCGCATCCTCGGCGGGGGATCGGCGTTTTCGTTTGGTCGCAGCAAAGCGAAAGTCTATGCCGAGAAGGAACTGGAGGTGACTTTCGACGATGTGGCCGGCATCGACGAGGCAGTGGCCGAGTTGCGCGAAGTGGTGGACTTCCTCAAGAATCCCGAAAAGTATCAGGCATTGGGTGGACGCATTCCCAAAGGGGTTCTGTTGGTTGGTCCGCCGGGTACCGGCAAGACGCTGTTGGCCCGGGCCGTGGCGGGCGAGGCGGAAGCGCCCTTCTTCAGCCTCAGCGGCAGCGATTTCGTCGAGATGTTCGTCGGCGTCGGTGCCGCGCGGGTGCGCGATCTATTTGCCCAGGCCGAGAGCCGCGCCCCGGCGATTATCTTCATCGACGAACTGGATGCGTTGGGGAAGACGCGCTCCGGCGTTACCGTCGGCGGACACGATGAGCGCGAGCAGACGCTCAATCAGCTGCTCGTCGAGATGGACGGCTTCGCCTCGAATCGAGGCGTCATCATCATGGCTGCGACCAATCGCCCCGAAACACTCGATGCCGCTTTGATGCGACCGGGACGATTCGATCGCCAAGTCGTGGTCGATCGGCCCGACATTTTGGGCCGCGAGGCGATTCTGAAGGTTCACGCTCGCAACGTCAAGCTCGGCGCGGATGTCGATTTGCGCCGCGTCGCGGGATTGACGCCCGGCTCGGTCGGAGCGGACTTGGCCAATTTGGTGAACGAGGCGGCGCTGATGGCGGCGCGCGGCGGCAAGGAAGAAGTGGGCATGGCCGATCTGGAAGAGGCCGTCGAACGCGGCGCGGTCGGGCTGGAGCGCAAGAGCCGCATTATGAACGCCGAGGAAAAACAGCGCGTCGCCCATCACGAGGCCGGTCACGCTCTCGTGGCCTGTTCGCTGCCGAATACTTCTCCGGTCCACAAAATCTCGATCATTCCGCGCGGCGTCGGAGCGCTGGGCTACGTCCTCAGCCGACCGGAGGAAGATCGCTATCTCGTGACGCAATCCGAACTGGAAAGCCAAATCAAAGTCGCTCTCGGCGGAACGTTGGCGGAGGAGATGGTGTATCGTGAAATCTCCAACGGCGCGACCAGCGATCTCGAACAAGCGAGCCATATTGCCCGAAGCATGGTCAAGGAATTCGGCATGAGCCGTTTGGGGCGGGTCAACTTTCAAGAGCGCTCCGGGGCGTTGTTTCTCAACAGGACGGGGACCGACATGGAGCGCGGATACAGCGAGCGCACGGCTCGCGAGATCGACGTGGAAGTGCGCCGCATCATCGACCAAGCCACTGCGGACGTGCGCGAACTGCTTCGGACGCGCCGTCCGGCCTTGGAGGTAATCGCCCAGCGCTTGATCGAAAAGGAAGTGATGGATCGCGCGGAGTTGTTGCAGCTTTTAGAGCAGCACGTTCCCGGCCCACGCCTGGTACCGGGTTCGGAAGCACTGAACGGAACCGACTCGCCGACGGAAGGAGAAGGCGAGTCGGCGAACGCCGGGGGAATGCCCAACGAGGATCGAAACCATCCGGCGGCCTATGCCCCCCGCCCGCCGAAGTCCGTGTGAACCAACGAGTCTACCTGGGAGCCTGTGTCATGGCCGTACTGAATCCGCCGACTTTGAAGCTGCGAGACGAGTTTTTTCACGTCGAGCGCATCACGCAAACTTTACCGGAGCGACCTCCGAAGCGTCCGTATCGGATCATCGCCGTCATGCCGGCTTTCAACGCCGAGCGCACTCTGGCCTCGACTCTGGCCGACATGCCCGCCGGCTCCGTCGATGAAGTCATTCTCGTGGACGATGGCAGCACGGATCGCACCGTCGAAGCCGCCCGCGACATGGGCCTGACCGTATTGGTGCATCCCGAAAATCGCGGCTACGGCGGCAATCAAAAGACGTGCTATCGAGAGGCGCTCGAGCGCGGAGCCGACATCGTCGTGATGATTCATCCCGATTATCAATACGACAGCCGCGTCATCCCCCATGCGGTCGGCTTCATCGAGATGGGCATATGTGATGTGGTACTCGGCAACCGCATCCGTTCGCGCCAAGAGGCCATGACGGGTGGAATGCCGGTGTATAAATACATCAGCAATCGCTTTCTGACGACGTTCGAGAACTTCGCGCTCGGCCAAAACCTCGGCGATTTCCACAGCGGTTTTCGCGTCTATCGGCGCGAAGTCCTGGAGCGCATTCCGTTCGAGAAAAACTCCGACGATTTCGTATTCGACACTCAATTCTTGGCTCAAGCGGTGCGTCTCGGCTTCCGCCTCGGCGACATTCCGGTTCCCGTGCGTTACTTCGCCGAAGCCAGCAGCATCAACTTCCGCCGCAGTCTGAAGTACGGAATCCATACGCTGGGCGTGGTCGGCCACTACTGGCTCGACCGCCTCGGCATCCGCCGCTCACCGCTGTTTGAGAAAAAGAATGAGAGCCGAAGAGAATCGATCTCGATTGAAGAGCCAAATCGTTAGGAACTCGCCCCAATACTAACGATTAAATTATAACAGGCGTGCGCGCCGACGGCGATGCCGAAACCTCGCGTTTGAAAGAGGATCGCGAAGTATAAGCCGGCAATGAGTCGAAAGAGGAACAGATAATTACTATAAGGCTGTCCATAGGGGCCAATGTGATGGGCGGCGGAGAATAGTAGCGCCGACGCGCTCGCGGACAAGGCCACGGCGAGGAATCCGTTGACATCCATCAACCGCAGAACGCGCAGCAAGCAGGTAAACAAGACGAGACGAAACAGCGCTTCTTCATAGATGCCCGCGCCCAAATAGGTGATGACGCGTCCGACCGCCGGTTCTGCCGAAGCCACGGACAGTTCGATGCCGACCTGTTCGAGGAGCGGCCCGAGCGCGCGGCTAATTCCCCATAAACCGATGGCCAGAGAGACGCTTTCGAGAATCATCCCGCTCAGGACGGTCAACACTTCGTTGGGGCGATCGTTCCTGCGTCGCCACGTCCAGAGACTCAGCAGCGCGAGGAGTACGGCCGGAGGAAGCCAAACCCACGAAATACCGACGCGCATCAAGCCGACGCGCAGCCAATTGTCCGCTCCGTTCCTCAGATGTTCGGGATGAGGTCCGCCAAGCACGGCGACGCCAGCTTCGTAGGCGATCAACAACGGCAGTACGAACAGCAGCGACGGCCAGGGATGCCGCGTCGATCGCACATAGCTTATGTGACTGGTCATGCCGCCGTCCTCGTCCGCGATTACACCCACTCTGGGAAACGTCCGCCCAGAACTTCTCGACTTTCAACGGACGATAGACTGCGAACGATGCTGGGTCCGTCGGATTGCGCGAGATCGAAATGGTGCGGTAGCGGCAGCGCTTGGCCGTCCGAGTCGATCAAGAGGGCAACCACCGGACGCGCGGGGCTGCCTAGATCGCGGCTCGGCTGCGGCGTCGCCACCACCACGCCCACCGCTCCATCCGCCAATTCGACGACGGAACCGATGGGGTAAAACGAAAGGTGCAACAGACACTCGGAATAGTGCCGATCGAGCAGCCCCTGCTCGGCGAGTAAGAGGGTATCGGTCAGGGCGGTGCGCGTTTCGCGCGCCGGTCGATGGGGGCGAGGCGTACACATCGCGGCGTAGACATCGCACACGGCCAACAGGCGCGTCAGCGGCTTCACTTGAAAATCGCGCAGACCGTCGGGGTAGCCCGTGCCGTCGAGCCGTTCGTGATGCCCTCCAATCGCCTCGGCCAACCAAGGCGATTCCAACAGCAGCGGCGCGGCCATGCTGACACCGAGATGACAGTGCGCTTCGATGAGACGGCGCTGATTGTCGTCGATCGGTTCGGGATAGGCCAAGATTTCCGGCGGCAAGCCCATCATTCCGACATCGTGGATGAGCGCGGCCAACAGGACATCGTGCGCTCGCCCGCGCAGTTCCGCATCGTGGCGGACGATACGTGCCGCGACCCGCGCCGTCGTCAGTCCGTGACAAGCGGCAAAGTGAGTCGGATTGCGCGGATCGCCCGCGAGGAACCGCAACGGTCCACATTCCTGAGCTTCAGCGAGAATCTCCTCGGCCAACTCCAGGAACGGCTGATTGTCGATGGGTATGCCGCTTTCGAGGACCGAAAGCAGATCGGTGAGGCGCGTGATCTGTCCGAGTTCTCGACGCTGCCGTTCGACGCCGCCGCTCACGGATACAAGGCGAGCGCCCACGACGTTGAAGATCGCCTCCAGCCCCTCGCACAGCCGCATCTGGGCGCTGGCGGTGTCGGGGAACAGGGGAATCATGCGCAACGCAGTGTCGGTCAGTGCCACGGTCTCGCGGTACATGCGCGCCAGCGGATCGCGACGAACGAACAGTGGCGGTGGCGCGTCGCGGTCGTCCCGCTGCTCGAAGGCGTCCGCCAATTGGCGCAGGCGTGTCAGCAACTCCCGACCGCGTTCGAGCGCTCGGCGCGCCCGCGAAGTCAGCTGACGCGGCAGAGCGTGCGATTCGTCGTTGCGGAAGCGAGCCGTCAACGGGCGAACGAGGCGATCGAGTTGGGCATCGTGATCGTCGCCGTCTTCGACTAAACGCTCGAAGGCGGACAGCGAGCGATTGCCGGCGGTTTCCTCAATGAGAGCCGTCGCCGCCGAGCGCGCTTCATTGGCCAATCCCTGCGCCTGTTCCAGCCGTTGCCGCAGCGCCTGGATCTTGCCCAGTAACACTTGCGTCTCGCTCATCAGTACCTCCGAACTTCGTACCAACCTTCATCGGAGGTTCGAGGGTAACGACTTTAACGGACGTTTCGCATCCGACGAGCGAAGCGGTAGGGCGGGTCGAGCGGAGCGAGACTCGCCGAAAGCCTCTCGGTAGCTCCCGTTGCACGACTCACCCTACAATCCCTGTCTCGCCGACGATAAAATAACTCCTTCCCTCCGATTGGGAGACACATTGAAGGGGTAGTGAATACATGGCGCAACTTGTGGAAAGCACCGAGAACCGCAAGGCGGGCGATGGCCTCAAGGTATTGGTCATCGACGACGAATCGTTCCACGCCGAAACCGTGGCTGAGAGCCTGGAGCGCGTCGGCTACGAGTGCGTCGTCGCCACCAGCGGCGCGGCGGGTGCCAAGAAAATCGAGCAAGACGAATTCGACGTCATCGTCACCGATCTGAAGATGGCCGATCTCGATGGTCTAGCCATTCTGCGCAAGGCGCGCGAGGAGTTGCCGGAGGCGGAAGTGATTATGATAACCGGCCACGGCGATGTCAAAACCGCCGTCGAGGCCATCAAGGAGGGGGCGGCCAACTATCTTGCCAAACCAGTCGATCTCGTCGAACTGCGCGCCATCGTGGATAAGGCGGGCGAACGGCTGCGCTTGGCGAAGTTGAACCGCGAACTGAAACGACAGCTCGATGAGAAATTCGGCTTTGAAGGGGTCATTGGCAATAGTCCAGCGATGCACCAGGTCATCAAGGCGTGTCAGGCCATCGCGCCCACCAATGCCACCGTCCTCGTCCTCGGCGAGACCGGCACCGGCAAAGAACTGATCGCCCGCGCCATTCACAACAACAGCCCGCGCAAGAACAAACCGTTCGCCCCGCTCAATTGCACGGCCTTCAACGAAAATCTGCTCGACGACGAGCTGTTCGGCCACGAAGTTGGGGCGTTCACCGGCGCGGACAAGATGCGCAAGGGGCGCTTCGAGTACGCCAACGGTGGAACGCTTTTTCTCGATGAAATCGGCGACATGCCGTTGACCCTGCAAGCGAAATTGTTGCGTGTGTTGGAGAACAAGGAAGTCTTTCGCATCGGCAGCAACGAGCCGATCAAGGTCAATGTCCGTCTGGTGTCGGCGACGTTCCGCGATCTGGAGCAGGCCATCGCCGACGGCAAATTCCGTCAAGATCTGTACCACCGTCTCAAGGTGATGGCCATCAAATTACCACCGCTGCGCGAGCGCCGCGATGACTTGCCCCTTCTTGCCGCGCAGTTCATCAAGGAAATGAACGCGCAACACGATAAGCATGTTACCAGTATCGCCGAGCCGATCCGTCGCGCCATGGCCGCCTACGAGTGGCCCGGCAACGTCCGCGAACTGCGCAACTTTATCGAAAGCCTGGTCGTTCTCGATGCCGATGGCGTGCTGGGACTCGACGACGTTCAAGACAGCGCCGTGTTGAAGAAAGCGCCGCACGAAGGACGGGCCACCGACGCCGGCCATCTGGTCGGCCGTCCGCTCACCGAGGTCGAACGCTACTACATCGAACGGGCGCTGACGCTGACGGAAGGCAACCGCGAAGAGGCGGCCAAAATGCTCGGCATCGGCGAACGCACCCTCTACCGCGTAATCCAAGAATGGAAGCTGCAAGATAAAATCCGCCAAGCGCTCGACGAGACCAACCACGACCTCGCGGCGGCAGCGAAAACACTGAATATGAAAGAGGCCGCCCTGGAACGTAAAATTAAAAAATGGGGCTGGAACGAAAACTGACTGCGGAACGAAGAAAGTTTTCACCACGGAATACACGAAACACACGGAAAAAGTCAAAAACAAAAATTGCAGCATACCCCTGATATCGGTGTGTGGAAAGGAGATATTCATATCGTACTTCTGATTCGTTAAGTGGATTTGTTGACCTGTCTCTTTTCTTGTCTTTTTCCGTGTCTTCCGTGGTGAAATTTTTTGAGGGATTGCATGGCGCGAATTCGGCAATTATCCTCGCTCGTCGTGAACAAGATTGCCGCCGGCGAGGTGATCGAACGGCCCGCTAGCGTCGTGAAAGAACTGCTCGAAAATGCCGTCGATGCCGGTAGTCGCCGCATTGATGTCGAGATCGAGCAGGGGGGCAGCGATCTCATTCGCGTTGTCGATGACGGTTGCGGTATCGTGGCCGACGATCTGCCGCTCGCCTTCGCCAGTCATGCCACGAGTAAATTGGCCTGCGCCGACGATCTCTTTCACATCGAGACGATGGGCTTTCGCGGCGAAGCACTGGCCTCAATCGGCGGCGTGGCCCAAGTGACGCTGCAATCGAGACCGCGCGAGGAGCCGAGTGGCGCGATGCTTACCTGCAACGGCGGCGAATTGTCGGAGGCGCATCCGTGGAACGGCGCGCCCGGCACGCGCATCGAAGTGCGCCACCTGTTCTACAACACGCCCGTTCGCCGTAAGTTCCTGCGCACGCCCTCGACCGAAATGGGACACATTAGCGAGACATTTACACGCTTGGCGTTGGCGCACACGCGCTCGATTTTCGAGGCCGACGTGGAGCGCGGCGTGCGCGGCGAGGGATTGCATTTGACGCTGCGTCACAACAATAAGACGGTCTACGACATCCCGAAGTCGATGGTTTTGCTCGACCGTATCGCTGCGTTTTTCGGCCCGGAAGTGAGCAACCAACTCTATGCCGTCCAGGGGTTTCAGAATGCGGCGACGCTAACCGGCTACATCGCCGATCCCGCCTGCGATCGCGGCACGGCGCGTATGCAATATCTGTTCGTCAATGGCCGCTGGGTGCGCGACCGCACCCTGGCCCACGCCGTCCAGGAAGCCTATCGCGGTCTGCTGATGACCGGGCGCTATGCCGTGGCGTTTCTGTTTCTCGATCTGCCGCCGGAAGAGGTCGATGTCAACGTCCATCCGACCAAGGCCGAGGTGCGTTTCCGCGAGAGCCAGGCGTTGCACCATCTCGTCTTCTCCACCGTCCGCCAGCGCCTTCACGCCGAGAATCTCACGGCACGCTTGCAAGTACCCTCGACCGTGCAGCCGACAGAATCGCTCGGCTCTCCACCGCCTACGAATCTGTTCGCTTCTCCTCTACCCCTTCCGCCCCCCCTCGCCCCGTTCGATCCACTGCCGAGAGCGAGCGAACCAATAACTGCGCCTCCGCCTCCCTCGATGGAATCCACGGCTGTCCCATCGACACCGCCCGCGGTCTCACCTACTCCCGCGAAAATCATCCAGCTGTACGATGCCTACCTCGTCGTCGAAACCGACGAGGGTATGTTGGTGATCGATCAACATGCGTTGCACGAACGGATTTTGTTCGAGCAGATCAAACGGCGCATCCAATCGGGACCGTTGGAAACGCAGCCGCTGTTGATCCCCGAGCCAGTCGAACTGACGGCGGAGCAGGCGGCGCGGACGCTGGAATACCGCGATGCGTTGGCGGAACTCGGACTCGGAGTCGAAGACTTCGGCGGCGGTACGATTCTCGTGACCCGCTATCCCGCGCTCCTCGGTCGCCGTTCGCCGCAAACGATCCTCCGCGCCGTCGTCGATCACCTTGTCTCGAAGGAGCGCGCCCCCAGCCGCGAAGTGCTGTTCAACGATCTGATGAGTCTCATGGCCTGCCACTCCGCCGTCCGCGCCGGCGATCGCCTGACGCCGGAACAAATGACGGCGCTCGTCGAACAGCGCAAGCTGGCCGACGATACACACCACTGCCCACACGGCCGACCGACGGCGCTATTGTTTAGCCGTCACGATCTCGAACGCCAATTTCGGCGAGTTTAAAGAGAAGCGGAGTTGCTCGATTGTACTCGCAAGACATCGCATTGATAGAATGGGTATTGTCGGTTGTCCATCGCATTGCGTGTTCTTTAACACATTCGGCCGAATGGAGGGGACACATGCTCATCGCGCGTGCGTTTCTGATCCTGACTTGGGTGATTTTCGTTGCCCTGATGCCGGGTTGCGTTGACGATCCGAACCGTGATGAAGATTTGGATGCAGTGACTCCGCCAGGCAAGTTGAGCGTGGAGGTCAAGCCACTACCGCATGCTCCCGGTCGAGATAGGTTTTATGTGCAGATCCGTTTCCACAACGACACGCCGAAGCCGGTCTACATCCTCAAGCCAATGGATGGCTCGTTTCCCTGCTGGCACATGCCATATTATCGTTTCACCGTGCGAGGTTCTGACGGCCGGATTTTACGGTTTGGTAACGGCTGCGGCCGATGGTGTTCCGGCCTGTGGGCGGACACAAAGTGGCCCCAGGACTACTTGGTGAAAATCCCTCCAGGCGAAAGCTACGAAAGACAGAGGACGGTGTATTACCTTAATCTTGAGCGATCGGGAGCGTATACAGTATCGTTCGAGTATGTTTACGAACCGACCGATGAGCTATTCACTCCTCCGCCCCAAGCTTGGCGAGGCTCGGTGAAGGCACCCGACTTCGTCCTGAATGTGCCGAAGCGGTGACATCCTCTAGGACACTTTTTGGGGAGGCTTCTCCACAAGGGGGTATACGATGGTCCCGACGATGAAAGATCTTGGAATCGACCGATTCAGTCCAGAGCAGCGGATCGCTCTGGCTTTGGAGATTTGGGAGAGTTTGGAGGATCGTCGCCCGCCTGGCCGACTGACTGCCGGACAGCGCGCCGAGATAGCCCGCAGAAATATCGAGATGGACGCGAACCCTGGCATCGCCCTGACGTGGGAGCAGATCCGTGCCAGTATTGAGACAAAGCCATGAGCCTCCCACTGGATTTCCACCCGTCTGTACGCGACGAGATCGACGATGCTCACGACTGGTACGAGCAACGACGGTCGGGACTGGGACGGGACTTCTTGGATGAAATCCAGGCTGTACTCACTAAGATCATTGCCAACCCGGCGCGATTCGGTTTCGCCGATGCCGATATCCGTGAAGGGTTGCTGCCTCGCTTTCCCTATGCGATCTACTATCGCGTCCTGTCGGATCGCATTCGTGTACTCGCCGTTTATCACGCTTCCCGCGATCCATCCGGTTGGCAATCGCGCGCCTAATGCCAAGCCGTAACGCAACTGTCCCTTCATCGGCCGCTAAACAATCGCGCCGAACCGCTACACCGCGATGAGAAGCTCCGCTACACTGTACTCTACCGTCCATCCGTAGCGAATCGGTCTCGTAAGGCGAAAAGCCAGGAGTACAACGATGTCACACCACAAATCGACCTCCGCGTCGATGACGCGCCGCCGACTTCTTCAGAGCGGGGCCGCGTTGGCGGTTGCCGGCGCGTTGCCCGCCGTCCGCGCCGAGCAGCCGGCCATCAAAAACAAACGCCTGAAGCAATCCATCGTTCGCTGGTGCTTCGAGGAGCATTGGAACATGGAACAGCTGTGCCAACAGGCGAAACGGCTGGGATGCGGCAGCGTCGAAATCGTCGAACCCAAAGATTGGCCCATCCTCAAAAAGCACGGTCTGATCTGCGCCATCGCGCCGAGTCACGGCTTCGACAAAGGCATGAACAATCCCAAATATCACGAAATGTGTCTCGACAAGATGCGGGCGGCCATCGACGCCTGCGCCGAGGCCGGGTTTCCCAACGTCATCACCTTCACCGGCTTCCGCGAAGACGTGTCCGATGACGACGGCATCAAAAACTGTGTCGCCGGGTACAAGAAGATCGTCGGCTACGCCGAGAAGAAAAAGGTCACACTCTGTCTGGAGATGCTCAATAGCCGCGTCGCCGAGAAGATGAAGGGACATCCCGGTTATCAAGGCGATCACACCGATTATTGCATCGACATCCTCAAGAAAGTCGGTTCGCCCCGTCTCAAACTGCTGTTCGACATCTACCACGTGCAGATTATGGACGGCGACGTGATTCGGCGCATCCGCCAGTTTGCCGAATACATCGGCCACGTTCATACCGCCGGCAATCCCGGACGCGCGGAATTAGACGACAAGCAGGAGATCAATTATCCGCCCATCATGCGCGCGCTGGTGGACGTGAAGTATACCGGCTATGTCGGGCAAGAGTTTATACCCACCCGCGATCCGGCGAAGGGGCTGGAACAAGCGGTCATCTTGTGCGATGTCTAAAACGCTCGCTTCGAAACCGAAGTGCCAGCGAAGGCGAGAACCCTCGCTGGCGCTTCCGCGAGGCGGTTTATGCGTGGGGCGTGTACGATGGATTCTCGTATTTTTTGGCAGCGTCGAACCATTCGTTGATGGGATGCTGCTTGGCGCAGTTGGGGCAGGCGGTTATGCGGAACAGCTTGCCGCATCCCGGACACTGCGCGCGACAATCGAAGGTATCGAAGCGTGTGCCGCATTCATCGCACAGCCAAAAATTACCCTGTGGAGGCGCGAATCCGCACGCCGGACAAGCGGCGTCCGAGTGCCGTGGATTGCTCAAGAGTTTCGACAACATCCGACCGTGACGAAATCCCATGTTGGCGGTGAAGAACACGAAGGCGGACAGAACGCTAAGCCACAGGCTACCGATAAGCAACGAAAGCACCATCGCCGCGCCGCCGAGTGCCATGCCGAGAATGCTCACCACCATCAAACTCTCGGCTTGGCCGATTAAATACCACAACAAACCGTGGAGAATCTGCCCGCCATCGAGTGGATAGACCGGCATGACATTGAACAGCAACAAGAACAGGTTGATGCCCCAAATGACTTTGAGGAAATAGGGCAAATCGGGGCTGAGCGCGCTCCAATCGATCCCAAGATCGAGAAAGGCAACGATGCCCAGGAGAGGAACGAGCAGAAAATTGACGAGAGGCCCCGCAAGCGCCGTCCAGAAGTAAGCGCCCGGCCTCTGGGGAGGTCTGACATAAGCGATGCCTCCCAAGGGCCACAAGACGATGGTATCCGCCGATCCGCCGACCTGACGACAAGCCAGCGCGTGTCCGAATTCGTGGAGTAACACAATGCCGAATAAAGCGACGTATTGAATCGCATACCATCTGCTGGATTCATAAATGGGCAAGAGCCAAGAACGGTCGTCTTGCGCGGCGTTGGCACTCGATTGGATCTGGAATATGGCGATCAAAATCCAGGACCAATGGAGATAGACATCGATGCCGAACAACCGAAAGAGCCAAAGGGAGCCGGCGCGAAAGGTGGACATACAGCCTCACGAAAGAACCTCTCCGTCCCACACGGGTTCCTTTATTCTATGCCGAGGGACGGAACTTCTCCAGGGGTCGATGGCGGCTGGGACGGGATCGAGAGGCTCATTGCGGCAGACTCGCCAGAAGGATGCCCAACTCGCCGTCGGGTTGACAGAAGACCGAATCGAGAGAGGCGGGCATCAGCCAAGTGTCTCCGGCGCTCAGTGAATGCGATTCGCCGCCGTGGCTCAAGTGGCCGCGACCGTGCAATACGATCAGCGCATGCAAAACGCCCCCGCCTCCACACGAAAAAGGCGTGTCGGATCGAAGGTAATCGAGTGAAAAATAGTCGCACGCAACGAGGTGCTGGCGGAATGTTTCGGAGGAGCGCGATGGGGTGTCGTCCGCGCCGGGATAGCCGCGCGCTCGGAGCGGGGTTATGGGGCCTGCACTCCAGTCGATGCAGGCGAGGGCTTCTTCGATGTGCAGCTGTCGAGACTGCCCCTGTGCGTCTCGGCGGTTCCAGTCGAAGAGACGGAAGGTGGCATCGCTGGTTTGTTGCACCTCGGCCATGAGGACGCCGCCGCCGACCGCGTGAACGGTGCCGGCCGGCAGGAATACGCAATCGCCCGGACGGGGTGAGAATTGATGCAGACAGTCGCCGACCGTGCCTTCGCGGAGCGCTCGTCGGAGATGCTGCTCGTCCACTCCCGGCAAGAGTCCCGCATAGACCCGGCTGGCGGGCGAGGCGGCCAATACGAACCAGGCCTCGGTCTTTCCGCCTTCACCCGGCCACCATTGCACGACGTTCGTATCGTTGGGATGCACCTGGACCGAAAGCCAATCCCAGGCGTCGAGAAGTTTGATGAGCCAAGGAAAACGAGCGTGGCGTTTCGCAGCCGCGCCGAGCAACCCGTCGGCGTGATGCTCCATGAGGTGCCGCAAGGTGAGACCCCGGTGAGGGCCGTGCGTCACTGCGCTGGCGTGCGACGGATGATCGCTGACCTCCCAGGCTTCGCCGTAGAGCGCTTCGTCGGCCAATGGCTTGCCCAGAACCTCGCCCAGCTGGCGACCGCCCCAGACCATCGGACGCAGATGCGACGTAAAGCGAAGGGGTGCGTTCACGTTGCTCTCCCCGGCGTACCCGGTTATGCGGCGAGGGCGTGGCCTTCGACCGAGGCGCGATAGGCTGCGACGACCTCTGCGCATGGTCCCATCGCGCGGACTTGACCGTGATCCATCCACACGGCTCGATTGCACATCTGGGGCATGGCGTCGAGATCGTGGCTGACGACAACCATCAGATGGGCCTTGGCCATCATTTCGCGCATCCGTTCCCGCGCTTTGTTCTGAAACGCCAAGTCGCCGACACTCAATACCTCATCCACCAACAATATCTCCGGCTCGATGGCGGTGGCGATCGAAAACGCCAACCGTACCATCATACCAGCCGAATAGAAACGCACCGGCATGTTGAGAAATTCGCCCAGCTCGCTGAACTCGGCGATGGCCTGCTTTTTGGCGCGCACGCTCGTCGGCGTCTCGCCCTGGAGATAGCTGCGGAAGGAGATGTTCTCCCATCCGTTGGCCTCTCCCTCAAAACCAAGGGCGATGTCGAACAGCGAGGAGATGCGGCCTTCGACGAGGCGTCGGCCGCTGGAGGGCTGATAGATGCCAGCCAACAATTTCAAGATCGTACTCTTCCCCGCTCCATTGTGACCGATGATGCCCAATCGGTCGCCGCGCTCGAGTCGCAAATTGATGTCGCGGAGGGCGTGAACCTTCATGCCCGGATTTCTTGAGGGCATGAACAAACGCTTCAAAATGAAGTCTTTCAGGCGCACGCCCCGCTCTTGGCGGACGTGAAAGGTTAGATTCACCTGTTCTAGTTCGATTCGAGCCATGTCGGAATCCTCGATTCGAGCGAAGATGACCCCATCCAATCGGCGGTGTCTCGTTTCTCACAGATGGAAGATAAGACGGCGTTCCTCAATTCGCAATGCCGCCATGGCCAAGAGGACCGAGACCGAGACGACCGCTGCCGATAAAGCGTAGGTCGCGAGGCTTGGAACTCGGCCAAATAGGATGGGTTCGCGGATGAGATCGAGGAACGGCACCAACGGATTGCAGTGCAACAGCCGTGTCAGTCGTTGCTGATTCTTAAAGGTGTCGATGGTGTACATCACCGGGGTCAAATAGAACATGCCTTGGAGAGCGATTTCGGTCAGGTGGCGCGTATCGCGGAAGCGGACACTGAGCAAGCCAAACAGGATGGAAAGACTCCAGCCGAGCATTAAGAGCAAGAGGCATGTGGGAAGCAGACTGGGCAGACTGAGCAGCTGATGGAATCGCGTGGCCGAGGGGTTGCCGTAGATCTCGCGCACGTCGGGTCCGTAGACGAAACCGATGACGATGGCCAGCATCATGCCGATTCCGAAATGAAAGGCCGCGCCCAAGACGTTGCGAAGGGGATAGATCGCCATCGGTGCTGGAAATTGGCGGATGTACGATTCGCCCTGAAAGAAACAGTTGCAGCCCTGGATAACCGAAGCACTGATGAATCCCCAGAAGGTCAGCCCCGTGAACACCAACGGCGCGTAGGTGTCCAAAGCCTGATGGAAGGCGAAGCGAAACACCACGCACAGGATCGTCGTCATGGCAATGGGATGCAGCAACGACCAGCACAGGCCAAGGAGTGAGCCGCGATACCGCGAGCGCAGATCCATTTTAACCAGCGACAGCCAAAAGAACCGGCACTTCCAGATAGCCCCCAGATAGGCGTGCATGCCTTCTCCTCACTTCCGTGGCGCACCGGCGGGAAACGGATCACCCAGCCGCGAACGGTCGAGCGGCCCTATTCTCCCGCGAGCAGGCTGATAACATGACAGAAGGGAAAAATCAACCAGACGTGCCTCCCATCGGCTCGCGTCGGGCTTTCGGACGCGACAGAACGGGTCAGGGAATGTCGTAACTTCTCCATTGAGAACGAGATAGGAATCCCATCTCGACGCGCCCGCGCGTTCTGTCGATCCAGAGATAAAATCGACCGAATACCCTTCTCGGCTGAAGATAAGTTCGAGATTCGCGGAAAACTCCGGCGGCGACGATTGCACGCGGCGAAAGAGTTCTAGCAACGACGACGGCGCGGTCTGCGCGGTTTGGGGCGAACGAGAGTTTTTTCTCTGGCGGCGCAAGTCTTGTGCCTTTTACAATTCATCTTGTTGAGGGTCGGAATCGGCGCACCGAGGTTCGTTCTCCATTCGCCGCTGCTCCAAACCCCATGCTCTCCCCCGTTGGGACAGGGCAGGATGAGGAGACGGCGTACTTTACACAAGAGATCAGGGGGAAAAGCTCATGTTTGCAGTTCGCCGGCTACTAGCGGTCGGCTCCGTGCTGACGCTGATCGGCTTGCTGGCCACCGCGCATCTGTGGGGTCGCTCGGCCCCGCGCGGCAAAAGCCCGCTCGACAGCACCGATGCCAAGCGGCCCAACGATGTGATCGCCTACGATCCGCACGCCGTTGAGGAAATGTCGCTGTCGCGCTTCGCGGATCGGCCCCTCGTTCTCTACCATCGGGCCGACCGGAAAGAAACCTTGCTGGCGCTGCAAGTGAAACCGAATCTGAAGGC
The DNA here is from genome assembly GCA_021781415.1 of Planctomycetota bacterium. GTDB lineage: Bacteria > Planctomycetota > Planctomycetia > Gemmatales > Gemmataceae > JAJPHU01. The sequence continues at coordinate 64,967 of JAJXWW010000138.1, read as the reverse complement.
GGCCGCACCGCTGCCGCGCGATTATCTGGTTCTTCTCGACACGGCCGCCCACATGGCCGGGGCGGATTGGAAGTCGCTTCAAGTGCTGACCAAGAAATTCGTCGACAAGCTCGGCGCGGACGATCGCGTCGCTCTGTGGACGGTCAACACCCGGCCCCACGATTTGACCAAAGGGTTCCAACCGGCCAAAGACGCGGCGGCGGCATTGAAGAAACTCGAAAGCGATTATCCGGCGGGTGCCGTCAACCTCCGCGACGCCTTGCCTCAAGTGTTGAAAACCTTCGACGGCAAAAAGGATCGTCAACGCGCGATCGTCTTCCTCGGCAGCGGACAGAGCATTGCCGGCCCCATCGACGCCGACTTGCGATCCACCCTGTGCAAGGACATGATCGCCAATCAGATCGCCTTTTTCAGCGTGCCGATGGGCGGCTATCTCGATCCGTACAACCTGCACGGCTTGGCCAACGGCACGGGCGGCAAAGTGGTCCGCTTCGGACTCGGCAGCACGCCGGACCTGTGGTCGACCCAACTGCTGGAAGCGATTGCTCAACCGATTCTCTACGATTGCGAAATCAAATTGCCCGCCCGCATCGTCGAGATGCTGCCGTCGAAGCTGCCGCCCCTGCGGCCCGATGTGCCCGCTCTCGTCCTGGCTCAGTTCAAGGGCGAACCCGCCAACAACGAGCCGCCTCTCGATTACACGCTGACGGGCAAAGTGCGCGGCGAGGACGTTCGCCTGAATCGGTCGCTGAAGATGCCGCCCGCCGACGACGACAACTTCTTCCTCGTCAACATGCTCGATCAATGGAAGGAGCGCAAGGACCGTCCGGCTCTTCTGCAAGCGGATCGCGCCTTGGCTTATGCCTACGAGAACAATCAGCTGGCTCGCGCCGATTTGATCGCTCAAGCCGAGTGGGCCTTGGAAAAGAAAAAGTTTGACGCCGCCCAACGCTTGTACGAACGCGCTCTGCAAGCCGATCCCACTTCGGTTCGCGCCCTCGCTGGTCTTCAGTTGGTGCGCGATCTGCGTTCCGGCAAAAAAACGCTCGATGAAGTGAAGAAGTCGCTGGAATTGAAAAAGGGCGACATCGTTCGCTTCAAGAAAGTCGATGAGAAGTGGGGCGGTAACTTCGTGAAGCAGCCCGTCGAGCAAATCTTCGCCGATCCGGACAAAAAAGATCCGCCGTTGGCCCCGGATCAAGCCGAGAAGAATCGCCTCAACGACGTCAAGGCTCGTCAGGCCGTCGTCGATCAAGAGCAAACCGGCATTGTCAACGAAGCCATTCGTCAGGCCAGCCGCTTGGTGGTAACGCGGCCCGACGACGCGCACGATTTTCTCAAGCGCACGTTGGATGGCGTCCGCACCAACCCGGACATCAGCCTCGCGCGCCGCGCGGCTCTCAGCGACCAACTCGAACGGGCGCTGCAGAACGTGGACGTTCGTGGCGCGGTGGTGCGTCGCGATCAAGACGAGGCATTGCGGCTGATGGCCAATGCCAACGCCCGGACCACGCTTAGCGCTCAAGAACGCCTCGAACAAGATCGCGTCCGCGAACGCATGAGGGTCTACCACAACCTGATGAATCAAGCGCGCGAGCAACAGGCTTACGTTCAGGCCCAGTCGATCCGCAAGGATCTGATCGACCAGGGTTTGCCGGTCCCTCCCGCCGTGACGGGGGCCTACGCCACCGCCCTGGCCGGCTACCATCTCCGCGAACAACGCGAACTGAAACGCATTCGTCAAGAACGTTGGTTGAACGTGCTATTGGAAGTCGAACGCTCGCACGTCCCGTTCCCGGATGAGCCGCCCGTCGAGTTTCCACCGGCGGCCAAGTGGCGGGCTTTGTCCGAGATGCGCAAGGCACGCTACGAGTCGGCTACCTTCGGCGCAGACATGCCGACGCGCGGTCTCGAATTGCGCCAGGAGCTTTCCAAAGTCGTGAAGTTCGACGGCATCGACGACGCTCGCGCCACGCTCAGCGATGCGCTCGATCTGTTGTCGAAGCGCTACAACCTCAACTTCGACATCAACGACACGGCATTCAAAGTGGAGATGGTGAATGAAGTGGGCAAACTGGAAATCGCTCAGACGCCCATCCCGCCGATGCAAACCACGCTGTCGAACGTCCTGCGCAAGATCCTTCGCCGCGTTTCGGGGCAAACGCAATCCGGCGCGACGTTCTTGATTCGCCGCGATCAAATCGAGATTACCACCGGCGCGTTTGCCGGGGCGGAGAAGACGGTGCGCGTCTATCCGGCCGCCGATCTCGTCATCCCGATTCCGAATGCCATTAACACCTCCATGCTCATGGCCTCCTCCACGCTGTTCGGCATGTCCGCCGGAGCGCTGGGCGGTTTCGCCGGTATCGGTGGCATGGGCGGCATGGGTATGCGCGGCATCGGCATGGCCGGCATGGGCGGCATGGCCGGCAACATGATCGGCATGGGCGGCAACCTCGGCGGCCTCGGCGGTGTCGGCGGTATCGCCGGTCTGGGCGGTCAAGGGTTCAATCAACTCGGCGCTCAGGGTGGATTCCAAGGTAACTTCCAAGGCGGCCAGAACAACGGCATGGGCGGCATCGCCGGTTTCGGCGGTCAGGCGCTCGGCCAGTTCGGCAACCTCGGCGGCCAATTCGGTCTCCAAGGCGGCAACCAGAGCAACATCCTCATCAACCTGATCCGCCAAGTCGTCGGCAAGCCCGGCGATTGGGGACCGTACATCGACTTCACCACCGGACAGCCCGTCAATCCGCTGGATGAAGAGAAGAATCCGGAAGGGTTGAACAAGGAGTACAATCAGTTGGGCTTCTTCCCACCGGCCATGGCCTTGGCCGTCAAGGGAACCTCGACCATTCATACCCGCGCCAGCAACCTGATTATCCCGCCTGCGGCCCAGATGGCTGCCTTGCCTGGCAGACGCGATCCCAAAGTGCAAGTCGCCGGTAATGGGGAAGAACGGCCCGATCCGTTCGATCCCAAGCTCGATCCGCGCACCGTTTGGCAGAACGCCCTCGCCAAGGGAGTCGAAAGTCCCGGTCTGATTATCGCCACGGCGGACTTCCTGGTCTTGCGCGGCAAGTTCGATCACGCCGTCGAATTCCTCAAGGCCAATCTGCGCCAAGGAATCGTCGTCCAACCGTGGGTCTATCAGTCTCTCGCCCTGGCGTTGCGCATGGCGGGCGGCTCGACCGAGGACATCGAACGAGCCGAGGTGTCCACGGCCGACATGGAGCCCAACGACGCCGGCGGGTTCTTGCAAGCGGCCCCGGCCTTGGCGAAGGAGGAGAAATTCGGCTTGGCTTTGGCCTTCTGCCGTCAGGCCGCCCTCGTCCAACCGGGTGCGGCGAAGCCCTACGCCGAGGCGCTCAACTACGCCGAGTTGGCTCGCGATCCCAAGTCGATGCAATGGGCCGCGGGCAATCTCCTCAGCCACGATTGGCCGGTCGAGAGCCGGAAGATGCAAGAATTGGCCCTTCAGAAAGTGGATACGTTGGCCAATCTGCTCGACAAGGAAGGGCGCAAGGAAGACGCCGAGAGTCTGCGCAAGTCTACCGGAGGGAAGCGCGTCCGCGATCTCGTCGTCAAGCTCAACTGGCAGGGCGACGCCGACCTCGATTTGCACGTCGTCGAGCCGACCGGCAGCTTGTGTTCGCCGCTGCACCGTCAGACCGTCGGTGGCGGCGTGCTGATCGGCGATTCGTTGGCCGACATGACCAACGAAACGTATCTCGCCGCCGAGGCGTTCTCCGGCGATTACGAGATCGAAGTCGAAAAGGTCTGGGGGCATCCGCTGGGTGGCAAAGCCCAGATCAAGATCATCCGCCACCAGGGCACGCCCGAAGAGTACGAACAGTTGCTGACCGTCGAACTGAAATCGCACCTTTCGGAGCGCATTAAGGTGAAACTCGATGGCGGTCGGCGTGTGGAGACGGCCTACGTTCCACCGCCCAGCGCCCATCGCGCTTCGGACTCCGACCTGGCTTCCGTGGACAGCCAGGATAAGGTTCTCTACAAACTGCGAGCGATGGCCGATCCTGAAGTCACCGGCCTCGGCAAGCGCGTCGGCGGCGGTTTCGCCACCCAAGGCGTGCCCGTGCTGCCCAGTTCGCTGAAGTCCGGTCGATCCGATTCCACCTTGCCCTCGGACGACCGCACCCTGTATCAAACCCGCGTCAAACCGTTCGTGCAGAACGCGATGGACGTGACGGCTTCGGCGGTCATCTCGGCCGACCGGCGCTACGTTCGCCTGTCGATGACGCCGATCTTCAACACCGTAACCGGCGTGCAAAACGTCCCCGTCGTGGTCAATCCGACCATCCCGGGCGCACGCTAACCCACTTTTTCCGAGGGAATTGTGACATCTTCCTCTCCCCTGTAGCCAGGGGAGAGGGACAAGTCGGATCGCTACGGAGCCAGCAGCACAAGCGAGGGAATCTTTTTCCCTCGCTTGTGCTGCTGGCTTGGTTTCTTCACCTTGCTCTCTTTCTCTCCTCCGCTTATCCTAAAGCCAACGACTCGCCTTGCGGAGACGAAGCTCGTGATCGAAGTGCAACTCCTTTTTCAGCGAAAGGGCAAGTGCGTCTGGAAGACGCAATTGCGCCGCGCGGAGACGACCCTGGGCCGCGCCCTCGGTTGTCCCATTCGCATTCCATCTTCCGAGGTCAGTCGTCTGCACTGTCGGCTCCGCATCGAGAACGATCTCGTCACGGTTGAGGATCTCGAAAGCGTCAACGGTACGTTCCTCAACGGCAAGCGCGTCCGCGGAGTCGAGACCGTGCGCCCCGGAGATCGGCTGACCCTGGGGACGATCGCATTCGCGGTCGAATATGTTTTGACGCACCGCGCGCTCCATCATCTGAGTGGCGGCGAAGACTACTCCGTCTTGGAAGCCGACTCCGCATTCGAGCCGCTCCACGATCCGCCCTCTCCCCTCGAATTGGAATCGCTCGACGTGGTGGCCGATGACGACGCCGAATTGTTCGTCATGGAAGAGGGGGAAGAAATGCACCTCCCCGATGGTGGCGAACTGCGCGATTTTCTCATCGAACTGGACGACACGAACGACAACCCGCAAGGCCGATAGGGCTTGGGCACGAATGGACACGCCGCGAGAAGCCGAGGACGGTAAATCCCGCCTCGCCACGGAAGTGCCCTATCGGGTAAACTCTCGTCGTGTTTCGCGCCGCATGGCTCAGGACGCGGCGACAAGATGGATGACAGACCCAGACTAGCTAAGACGGAGAAGCAGGATGCGTTTCCTTCTCGCGCCGATGGTCGTCGCAATCGTGGTGCTTCCGGCAGCCGGACAGACCGAATTCAAACTCGCCCCGGCGGTGGCGGTTGAAGCCGAAGACTTTCACGTCGAATCCGGATGGAAAGTCATCCGCAACGGCCCGGACAACGCAGTGGCGGACGGGTGGAGCCGCAATCCCATCTCCGGCGAACGCTCGCTCGGACTCGATGCCGCAAACGACAACGCCTCCGCATTTCTCGATGTGACGATCCCGGCGAGCGGAGCCTATCGTTTGTGGGTGCGGTACGAGTACCCTCCGTTCCGCGAGTCGCGTTTCCGCATCGCGCTCGAACAAGACGGGCGAACGGTCGTCGATCGCACGGTGGGGGCGAAGAGCGATCCGCGCTACGGTTACGGAGATTCGTCGGCCAAGGCGCAACACGACCCGCCCGGAGGATCGGTAGGCTCGGTCGAGGAAGTGGTGTCCGTGCCGGAGTTGAAGGCCGGCAAGGCGCGGATTTATCTGCGCGGTACGGCGCAGCCCCAGGAGCCGGGAATCGCGGCCTCTCGCAAGGTCGATTTGATCTATCTCACCCGCGATACCGAGGACGCCTGGCGCAGTCACTATGCCAAACATGCCAAGGCATATCCATTGCTCGATGCGTTCCGCGATAGTCGTGGTCCTCGCCATGAGGTTCGCTTCCACAATCGCGGCGACAAGCCCGCCGATTTTTATATCGCCCACGTCTACAATCGCGCGCCGTGGGGAGTGAGCGAACCCGAAGCCGTTCGAGGCGTCGCTGCCGGCGGTGTCAGCGCGTGGATTCCCTTGCGGATGCAGGACACCACCCATTTTGGTTTGACGCGCTTCAGCGGTTCGTCCAAGGCCTTCGATGTGGAGCTTCGCGCTTTCGACGGCGCGGTGGAGCGCACGTTGAGCGGCTCGGAGACGATTCAGGTCTATCTGCCGTCGTACCCCGGCAAAGGGGAGAAGCCGAGAACGCCGATGGAGGAACTCGACTCCGTATTCGCGGAGTTGAAGGAGACCCCGCCCCTAGGCAAGAAGCCGACACAATCGCTCTGTTTTGGAGGATATGTCCCAGTCGGTCTGGAGAACGACTATGGCCGCAAGTACGCCGAACTGTACGCGGCTCTGGGTTTGCGATCCCTGCATCCGGCGCTCAATGGGCCGGCGGCAATCCAAAACCTGCACGAGGTCGGCGTGGACGCCAGTAAGTGCTGGACGGCGACCGGCTATCGCAATCCGCCGACGCGCATGAATGTGGACGAAGCCAACCGGACCATGGAACGCTTGGGGCTGAAGGGGAAACTGCGCTACTATGAGTACGGCGACGACTTCCCGCTGTCGGAATGGATGCAGTTGCGATTGCAGGGCGAGGTCGATTGGGCCAAGGCGAACCGCAAGAAAATTAAACCGATCACCGTACTCGCGCGGACGTGGTTCGATTGGCTGCGCTCCCAGCGCAAGGATGTGCCACTCGACGCCTATTGGTTGGACAAGTGGGGTCCGTTCAATCTAACTCGCATGCGCCCCGACAGCAGCGCCGAGGCCGCCGTTCAGAATCCCCGCCTCTACGTGGATTCCTTATTGTTCTACGAAGAGACGGTTCTCGGCTATGTCGCCGAGGGGAGAAAGAGCGTGAAGCGCGCACTGGGCGACGACGTGCTGTGCGGCGCGATCGACTCCTTTCAGCCCTTTTCCTATCCGCATACGACAACGACGGTGAAATGGTTTCGCCGGGGTGCGGCGGATCTCGCCCGCCACGGCGATAGCTTCTGGCAAACGGGTCAGGCGTGGCCAATGATGAACGGCTATGTCGCCGAACACTATCGCGCCGGCCTGCGCGACAATCCCCACGGCGTGCTGCGTTCGACCATCTCTGCCGACGCGCCGGGCAACACCGACGCGAACTTCCTTCGCAGCGCTTTTACGAGTCTGGCTCACGGAGCAACGCAGCTCGACTTTCAAGCGATCGGCATGAACGAGACGTTTCCGGAGCATTACGTCGATCATCGCGCGCACGGGCGATATCGTACCTTGCGCGAGGTAACGCACGCCGTCGGTCTCGTCGAAGATTTATTGCCGCAAGCGCGCCCCGTGTCGTCTCCGATTGCCCTTCTCGTCAGTGCCAGTACCGAACGCTGGGATATGGCCGGTGTGGCGGAGGATCTGGGCGGTCGCGCTTCGGCCGGCCCGAATTTCCGCAAGACGCGCCTCAACGCGCACCTCGACCGCCTCGGCATGTGGACGGCGCTGACGTTTCTGGGCGCTTCGCCGGATCTCATAGTGGAAGAAGACGTTACAGAAAAAGGATTGAAGGATTATAAGATTCTGATTTTGTCCGGCGATTGTCTGCCGCCGGAACTGGCTCCGGCCATAGAGGAATGGGTGCGCAAGGGCGGCGTCGTCTTGGCGACCGCCAACACCGGCCGCTACGATCCCTATCGTGAGGCCACGGACGCATTCGAGCAAATGTTCGGGCTGCAAACGCGGCAAAGCCAAGAGCGCGAGACCTTCTTTCGCGTGCGCCAAGAGTTGCCGTCTCTCAAACCGTTGGATCGCATCGTTTGCCCCGGTGGCTCGCTGCCGCAACTGGGCACGCGCGAAAGCATCGAACCGGCTGAGGGTGTCTCGGTACTGGCGCGCTTCGCCTCGAACAAGCAACCGGCCATCGTCGATCGCCGCCTCGATAAGGGACACATTCTCTATGTCGCCGCCCTGCCCGGAGTAGCCTACTTGTGGTCGGCGATGCAACCGCTCGCCGCGCTGGATCGCGGATATGACGCCCATTCCATCCCGAGGGCGCTCGATCCCGGCGCGAAATCGCTGCTGGCATTGGTGCTGCGAGCGGCGCGCGTTTCACCGTCGATTGAGGCGACTTCCTCCCTAGTGGACGCCCGGCTGCTCAAAGCGCCAGACGGATACATCGTGCCGATCGCCAACTACAGCGCGGAGGTCGGACAGAAGGTCACTTTGCGCATCCGCATGGGTGAGAAAATGACCAAGGCGGCGAGCGCCTATCACGGCGAACTCGCATGGAAAGAAGACGGCGGTTGCGTCGTCGTCACCATCCCGTCGTTGGGTTACGGCGACATGCTGCGTCTCGACCTGGATGTTTCCACTCGGCATACGGACGAAGAGAGCGAGAAACCCTAACGAAGAGAGGCTCCACTTAAGGGTTCTCAGAGAGAAAACGTCGGTTAGCCGCGACCCGAAGGGGAGCGCGATTCTTTCTCGCGCTCCCCTTCGGGTCGCGGCTAACCTCGAAAGCCGCGGCAAAAGACGATTTCGCACGATTGCCTCCGATCCCAAAACTGCCTACAGTGACGAAACGAACCACGAGTTATCATCCTCGAAGTATCCGGAGACATTCATGCCGTCCGAGCATAATCCAACGAGCCGTCTAACCACCGAAGGTGCCGGCCGCGCTCCCAATCGCGCCATGCTCCGCGCCGTCGGTTTCCACGACGACGATTTCTCTCGCCCAATGATCGGCGTGGCCTCGCTGTTCAGCGAGATTACGCCGTGCAACGCGCACCTCGACCGTCTGGCGCGGCGCGGCTGCGAGGGCGTGCGAGCGGGCGGCGGCGTGCCGCAAATCTTCGGCGCGCCGACCGCCTCCGATGGCATCATGATGGGCCATCAGGGCATGCGCTACAGCCTCGTTTCGCGCGAGGTGATTGCCGACAGTCTGGAAGTCGTGGCCGGTGGAATGAATCACGATGGCTTGTTGGCCTTCGGCGGCTGCGATAAGAACATGCCCGGATGCGTCATGGCCATGGCGAGGCTAAACGTGCCCAGCATCTTCGTCTACGGCGGCAGCATCCTCCCCGGAACCGGACCCGACGGCGCGGACATCGACATCGTGTCCATTTTCGAGGCCGTCGGTCGCCATCAGGCGGGCAAGCTCGACGAGCGCGGCGTTCACGCCATCGAATGCGAAGCCTGTCCCGGCGCGGGTTCGTGCGGCGGCATGTACACTGCCAACACCATGAGTTCCGCCATCGAAGCGATGGGCATGTCGCTTCCCTACGACGCCAGTTATCCCGCCGTCTCCAGCGCCAAGGAGCGCGAGGCGTTTCTCGCCGGCGAAGCGCTGGTGCGCCTCATCGAGAAGAACATTCGACCGCGCGATCTGATTACGCGCAAGTCGTTGGAGAATGCGTATACGTTGGTGCTGGCGCTGGGCGGCTCGACGAACGCCGTGCTGCACCTGATGGCCATTGCCCGCGAGGCCGAGGTGGAATGGACGTTGGCCGACTTCGACCGCTTGGGCGCGAAAATACCACACTTGGCCGATCTGAAACCAGGCGGACGGTATGTGATGAACGACTTGCATCGCGCCGGCGGCACGCCCGCCGTCCTCAAGGCGTTACTCGACGCCGGTTATCTACACGGCGAATGTCTGACCGTGACGGGACGGACGCTTGCCGACAACTTAAAGGATGTCGAAAGTATCTATAAACGGCGTCAAGACGTGATACGCCCGCTCGAAAGACCGCTGCACGCCACGGGGCACCTCGTCGTCTTGCACGGCAATCTCGCTCCGGAAGGGGCGGTGGCCAAGGTGGCCGGATTGCAGACGCGGCGCATCACCGGGCCGGCCAAGGTGTTCGACGGCGAGGAAGCCTGTTTCGCCGCCATTCAGCGCCGCGACATCAAGGCGGGCGATGTCGTCGTCATTCGCGGCGAAGGTCCGGTCGGCGGTCCCGGAATGCGCGAGATGCTCTCCGTCACCGCCGCGCTCGTTGGCCAAGGTCTCGGCGAGAGTATCGGTCTGATTACCGATGGCCGGTTCTCCGGCGGCACACACGGTCTCGTCGTCGGCCACGTCGCGCCGGAAGCGTGGACCGGCGGTCCCATCGCGCTGTTGCGCGACGGCGACCGCGTCACCATTGATGCCGACGCCAAGCGTCTCGACGTGCATTTAGAGGACTCGGAGTTGGCCAAGCGCCGCGCCGCTTGGACCGCCCCTCCTCCGCGCGTGGCACGAGGGGTACTTGCCAAGTACGCGCGCTGCGTTCACTCGGCCTCGGAAGGGGCGATCACCAGTTGAAACCGTCCGCCTTTCGATCCGCTCGCGCTTCCGAGCGGATCGAAAGGCGGCATAACCGGTACACTCCTCGCCCTCCTTTCGTTCTCGCATCCCTTCCGTCATTTGACACAACCATCCATCTCGCTCATAGTTGCCCATAGGTGTTGGGTAGTTCCTATTCGTTTTGAGGAATCGAAATCATGGGCATTTCTAGCGTCGGATCGGCGGCTCAGGCGTTGCTGAGTCAGACGGCGAGTTCAACCGCGAACGCCGGAGCGAAGCCGGTGCATACCTCGGCAGCGGCGAGTTCTTCGGGCGCGGCCAGCGGAGCCAAAGACGGCGACGGCGACCACGGCCAAGAAGGCGGCGTCGGCGGCAAGGTGAACGTATTGGCTTGATCCGAGCAAGAGGCATCCGTCGCTCGTTGCTTCTTGGCTCCACCCGACCCACCTACCGCTCGGTGGGTCGCTGTTCGCCCCATTCTTTCCCCCAACGCTCCTCCCTTCCGAAAAATCGGCTCGTTCTCCGAGGCTATCTTCGTCTCATCCGAACGGCATCGACCCGCCGGATGCTTTGCGAACCCCGTCTTTCGCGGTACAATCGTTACAATCGGGCGATAAGGAGAACGACAGAGGGCGCGATGCCCAGAAAGCATAGGGTTCAACCGAGTCGCGCGGCCACTGCGTTCACCTCGATCCGGTGAAAGGAGCTATGGGATGCGGTTAATATCTGGCCTTGCTTTTGGGATAGTCTGTCTTTTAGTTGGTGCGTCGTTGGCGGAGCCGCCGGATTCCAAGAACGAACGCTATCGGACGAAGGCACAACACGACCGCTACGGCACGGGCAAATTCTACATGGATCGAGAGATCGCCCAGGTGATGAGCCACGAGGGCGCGCCGTGGCTGGAACGTCCCGAACGCGCAAAAGAAGAAGAGCCAAAAAAGCTCTTGAAAGTCCTCGATTTTAAGCCCGGTCAAGTCGTTGCCGACATCGGCGCGGGCAGCGGTTACTACTCGTTCCGCATCGCCGACAAAGTGGGACCGCGCGGCAAAGTGCTGGCCGTGGACATTCAAAAAGAGATGCTCGACATTATTCGCGCGCGCATGAAACGACAGAAAGTCGCCAACATCGAACCGATCCTCGGCACCGAAACCGATCCGAAATTGCCGGAAGGCGGCGTCGATCTGATTCTGCTCGTCGATGTCTATCACGAGTTCTCGTCTCCCTTTGAAATGACCGAGGCGCTGGTCAAGGCCTTGAAGCCGGGGGGGCGTCTGGTGTTCGTCGAGTTTCGCAAGGAAGATCCCAAGGTGCCGATCCTCGAAGTCCACAAGATGAGCGTCAAACAGGTACTCAGGGAGATGAAGCCGCATGCGCTCAAACACGCGAAGACGGAGACCTCCCTGCCGTGGCAGCACGTCATCATCTTCGAGAAGCCAATCGAGAAGAAAGACGAGAAACCGTCGAAGTAAGCGGTGGCGTTTCTCCGGAGCTGGGAGGTTTCAACCGTGCCCGTGCGCGTCCGTTGTCCTCATTGTGGAACGCCTTGCGCGGTGGCCGAGCAACACTTGGGTGTGCCGGTGAAGTGCGGGAGATGCGCGAAGTCGTTCACCACGCGCGCCGATCCCAATGCGAAAACGCGCGTCGAGGTTCCGGCGAGCGCGATGCGTCTCGAACTGGGCGCGGCCACTTCGCCGGGACGGGTGCGCGAGCGCAATGAGGATAGCTTCTTGGTCCAACATCTGGTTTGTTGCAATCTCGATGCTTGGCGCGAATTGGCCGTGCTAGTGGTTGCCGACGGCATGGGTGGAGCGGCCGGTGGAGATCGAGCGAGTGGTCTGGTGATTCGCACCGTCGCGGCGAAGCTAACATCGTTTATCTCGGAGATCCTCAACGGCGAGAGCAAGGAGGCGGGGGCGGTCGCCGACGCCGTCGCCGACGCGCTACGGGAATCCAACCGGATCGTATGGCACACGGCACAGCGGGAAGCCGCTTACAAAGGCATGGGAGCGACTGCCGCCGTCGCCGTCGTTTGGGGCGAGGAGGTGTCCATCGGCCATGTTGGCGATTGCCGCGTCTATCACGAGCATGGAGGAAAGCTAAGCCAGGTTACGCGCGACCAAACCCTGGTGGCGCGCATGGTCGAATTGGGACAGCTGACGCCCAAACAAGCGTTGGTGCATCGCGCTCGCAACGAGATTACCAACGCGGTCGGCATGGCCGGCAACCTCGACCCCGTGCCGTATCGAGTCAGGCTATCCGCCGGCGATTGGTTGCTCGTGGCCTGCGACGGGCTGCATACCCATCTCGACGATGCGACACTCCAGGCTGAAATGGCCGCTGCCAAGGTATCGGCTGCACAGCTGGCGCAGCGGCTGGTGGATCGTGCCGACGAACGGGGAGGCAGCGACAATTGCACGGTTCTCACGTTGCGCTGCTTCGCTTAACGATGGAAGGACAGCCCTTGCTGGCGCTTCGGGCTGGTTTTATCCCTCAATCGACTTGCATGCTCTCGCTCAGCTTGCCCAGCGCTTCGCTCTCGATCTGCCGCACGCGCTCGCGCGTCAGGCCGAGACGTTCGCCGATCTCCTTGAGCGTCTTGGGTTCCTCGTCGTCGAGTCCGAAGCGCATGCGCAACACCGTCGCCTCGCGTTTGTCCATCTTGTCGAGCAAATCGAGAACGTGATGCAAATCGTCGGCCTCGACCATTTCGGTATCCGGCGTCTTGGTGTGGCCGTCCATCACCATTTCATCGAGCGACCAGCCGGAGTCGGGTTGGTCGGTCTGCGGCGCGGCGTTGTAGACCCGGATGGCTTTCTTGATGATGTTCAGTTTCTTTTTGGGCAGATTCATGCTGCGCGCCACTTCTTCTTGCGAAGGCGGACGCCCTAATTCCTCTTGCAGTTTGGCGCTGGCGCGACGCCATTTGGCCAGCAACTCGACCATGTAGGCGGGAATGCGAATCGTCTTGGCGGTGTTCACCAAAGCGCGCTTGATCGACTGTTTGATCCAGTAACTCGCGTAGGTGCTGAAGCGCGTATTCATGGAGGGATCGAATCCCTCGACGGCGCGGAGGAGTCCGAGGTTCCCTTCCTCGATCAAATCTTGCAATCCCAACCCTTTGCCGGTGTAGCTGCGCGCGATGTTCACCACCAAGCGCAGATTGGCGCGTACCATGCGGTCGCGCGCTTCGCTGTCTCCGTCTTCAATGCGGTAGGCGAGTTCTTTCTCTTCCTCGGCGTTAAGCAAGGGGGTTTCATTGATCTCCCGAAGATAAGTTTCCAAAGGCGATTGAACCGCATCGTTCCGCAGACGGCGTTGTCGTGTCATGGGGAGTATTCCATCGCTGAGCAGAAGAACCCATTCTACAGTCCCAAATGTAGGTCATATTCTGACCAAAGTAAAAAATGACCGAGGTTTTTTGACTGCGGCACACTTTTCACGATGAGGCCACGAATCCATAGTGCCCTCGCCCAAGTTATCGGCCTTAGCGGCGCGCAGGCTGGACGATCCGGCAAGCTCGGCGAACTATCTCTCGAAGTGGTCCTCGACACGCGACGAGCAATCGATGGGATCGATCCGTTCCCCATCACCCATCCGACGTTGCCCGCCGCTACGTTCCCTACAATTGGAACAAAAAACGCCTCTCGATCCATCGCTAGACCGAGAGGCGTTCAGATTGAGCGAACCGAAAGGTTCCCGCGCCTTACTCCTTCGTTTCCTCCGCCGGAGTCTCGCCAGGCATCGTGAACAGCTGACCATCGCCGAAGCCGCTCCCTCCTTGCCCTCGTCCATTTCCTCCGTGGTCTCGAGATTTTCAGCTTCTCTCAGCTATTCTCCCGCTTGAGTTGCTCGACGAAGGGCAAGAAATGCCTCTTTCAACGCCTGATTGACACCGCTTTCCGGTTGGCTGAGTACCAGTTCTTGATATTCGTCCAAGAAATTTGTGCGTAGTCGATGAAACAGATGTAGAAAATGACGTAGAAATCCGACGCAATCGACCAGGGCAATCTCGATACCGCCGAGTTCCCTGTACTGTTGATAGGCAAATTCGCGGACGGCTGGATCGACCGGCGCGGTGGATACAAAAATGTAGTTCTGCACCTCCGTTCGATGGGCAATCTTCTGAACGGCTCTCTCGATATCCGCGATCGCTACGGGTTTATCCTTTATCTCATAAGTTGTCACAACTTTGTCGTCGTCCGCGAGGGTGATTTCCACGTCGCCAAGCGCGCCGGTCTGACTGTCTGCGGCGGTATGAGCGTTTAGCCGCAATACTTTTTCGCGTAGTTTCTCCGAGGCACACCGATATGCCGCAGCCACCACGAGGACCGGAAGGCGCGACGAGTGCTTGAGCGACAAGTGCTGTTCGATCAGGCGAACGGTTTCTTCGGACGATAATGGCAATTCGTCCGACTCCTCTCGAAGCCCCTTTTTCAGACTTTCCAGACGCGCCTGGCGTTCGTCGCGCTCGATGATGAGCCGTCGAATCAACTCGCAAAGAACATCCATCGCGGAGAGTTTCTCGCGTTGAATCGCATCCAGAATCTCAAGAATTGCTCGGTAGAGTTGAGCGGGGCGTCCTCTCAGTGTTTGATCGAGATTCAATACGATACTTTTCGTCCGAAAGGCGGGCGTCAAGAATGCGGTGGTGGGACTGCACGGTAATCCGTGCTTGGCGATGAAGTCGAAGACGTACTGTTCGTCGTAGCTCCTTCCGCCGTAGGCTCCGTATCTCAATTCCTCATCGTAGGCTTGAATGAACGGTTTGCGAATATCAATGTCCGGCTTGTCCACCTTCGCGAGAGTGGCGGCCAAAAGGAAGCGTGCGCCGGCGCGGTTGCCGGCGCAGAGCGCCACCATCGCGATCTTGTCGGTGATTTTTGCGTCGGAAATAAACGACTTTCGGAGTTTAGCCTCGGCCCTGCGATAGGCCCTATCGAGAATCTCCGAACAAGAATCTTTCGCCATGAGACTTATTTACCGCCTCTTGGGGATCGAAATTGGTCCAAAGAACCTCGACGCGAGTGCCCTTGGTGGAGTGATTGGTACGCGCCTCGCCAAGAATCTTCCGCCATTTCGGAGGCCGGTAGAGATCGTCCATCAATTGGCACGAATAATTCGAGACGGCCACCATCCCGCGAACGCCGTCGAGCAATTGGGCCAATTCCGCGTGTTCTCGATTCGTCATCTCGTATCCATACGCTTTGGCATCGCCCCGCGTTTCGTGAACGTAGGGAGGATCGCAGTAAAAGAGCGTCTGCTCGGAGTCGTACAATCGAATGACATCCACTGCGGGCCGATTTTCGATCTGAACGCGCAAGAGTCGTTCGGCGATGATCGGCAAGTCGTCGATGGCCCCGAGCCAGCGGCTAATGACTCCGCTCATTCCCGCGCGCGAAGTGTTCTTGCAATTGGCCCATCGACCCAATGTTGCCGTTTGCGCCAAGCCCGTTCTTACCTGGCGAGCGCGAACGTAAAAGCGTCGAGCGCGTTCGAGCGAATTGATTTCTGGATCGAGCTTGCAGGCCAGGTCAAATTCCTCGCGTGAGAAGGGGGTTAGGCCGATGCCCTCGATCAGCTTCTCCTTTTCGCTCCGCAATACCCGGAAGAAGTTGACGACTTCTCCATCCAGATCGTTGTAGGTTTCAATTGGAGATGGGGGGCGATTCAAGAGAACGGCTCCCGAACCGGCAAACGGCTCGCAGTAATGATGACACTTCGGCAGCAGGGGAAGAAGCCACGCCAGGTGGGAAAACTTTCCTCCATACCACCCAAACGGAATCACTTTCGCACCATTCAGGGCGGATACTTGGGGAGGCCGGCGTTTCGGAACGCCGTGCTGCCCGGACACTTTTTTTCTGGGATCGGTCATGAGTGGACCTTTTACAGAATTGCCAACCCAGTCCGCTACTTTCTCAAGAACTCCGACTTTTCACTACTTGTCTCTCGACGCTTAAGGCGAGACGGATCGAAGTGAGAACTGCCCCCTTTCCCCTGAAGTCAGGGGAAAGGGGATCTGCGATGATCCTTTTGCGGATCGCTGGTACTCGTGCCCTACTCTTTGGGCTCCTCCGCCGGAGTCTCGCCAGGCATCGTGAACAGCTGACCGCCGCCGGAGCCGGTGCCGCCGCGCAACTCGCGCTTCGGAGCCGCTCCTTCCTTGCCCTCGTCCATTTCCTCCGTGGTCTCGAGATTTTCAGCTTCCTCGCCGGTCCAGTTCAAACGCTTGCGACTGAGGCCGATCTTGCGATCCGCCGCGTCCACGCGCAATACTTTGACCTCGATCTCGTCGCCGACCTTGACCACATCTTCGGGACTTTCGACCTTCTCTTCGGCCAACTCCGAAATGTGCAGCAAGCCTTCGAGGCCAGGTTCCAACTCGACGAAGACGCCGAAGTTCGTCAGCTTCGTCACCTTGCCCTTCTTGATCTCGCCGGGCTTGTACCGTCCGGGGATGTCGCCTTCCCACGGATCGTTGTTCATTTGCTTCAGGCCCAGTGCGATGCGTTTGCGCTCTTGATCGACGTTGAGAACGATGCACGTTACCTTGTCGCCCTTGGCCACTACTTCGCTCGGATGGGCCACCTTGCGCACCCAACTCATATCGCTGACGTGCAGCAAGCCGTCGATGCCTTCTTCGATCTCGATGAACGCGCCGTAGTTCGTCAGGTTGCGCACCACGCCGCTGACCACAGTATTAGGCGGATAGCGTTCGGCCACCTTATCCCACGGGTTGGGCTGCACTTGCTTCATGCCCAGTGAGATTTCTTGCTTGTCCTTGTTGATGTTCAGGACTTGCACCTCGATCTGATCGCCGATGGCCACCAGTTCGCTGGGGTGGTTGATGCGTTTGGTCCAACTCATCTCGCTGATGTGAACCAAGCCTTCGATGCCCGGTTCGAGCTTGACGAACGCGCCGTAGCTCATCACGTTGACGACTTCGCCAGTATGACGGCTGTTGACCGGATACTTGTCGGCGACATTGGCCCACGGACTCGGCGACTTGTGCTTGAGGCTGAGGGCTATCTTTTCCTTGTCCTTGTCCACCTGCAAGATGTACACTTCGAGCTGCTGATCGATGTGTACGACTTCGTGGGGATTGTTGACGCGGCCCCAACTCATGTCGGTGATGTGCAGCAAACCGTCGATGCCACCCAGATCGACGAACGCGCCGAACTCGGCAATGTTCTTGACCACGCCTTTGCGCAGCTGGCCGATCTCGATCTCGTTGAGGAGCTTCTTCTTCATCTCCTCGCGCTGATCTTCCAGAAGTTTGCGGCGGCTGACGACGATATTGCGCCGCGCTTCATCGATCTTGAGGATCTTGCACTCGATGGTTTTATTGATGTAATCGGCAATGTCCGGCGGTCGGCGGATGTCCACCTGCGAGGCAGGCAAGAAGACGTTGACGCCGATGTTGACGAGCAATCCGCCCTTGATCTTGCGCGTCACAAGCCCGGCCACGACATCGCCTTCCTTGTGCTTGGCGATGACGTCTTCCCATTCTTTCTGACGCCGCGCCTTGCGATAGCTGAGGACGATCGCGCCGCCTTCGTCTTCGACGGCGTCGAGCAGCACATCGATCTCGATGCCGACGGTGGGCGGATGGACTTTATCGTCGCCTTCGTCGTACCACTCTTGCAGGGCAATAATGCCCTCGCTTTTGTAGCCGACATCGACGACGACATCGTCGCCGATGATGTTGACGACCCGACCCTTAATGATTTTATTGACCTCGAATTGCTGGGCTTCCGCCGGCAGCCATTGTTCTTCGTCGCCCCCCGTTTCGGGGACGTGGAAGATGTCGCGCAGCTCTTGTTGTAACTCGCTCTCGGACAGGTCGAACTGGCGCAACAAATTACGATTGACCATAAAAGGAGGCATCCTCTCCGCCGGTCCCGCCGTGGACGCACCCGACTCCTGGCAAGACAGGCGATGCGTTTGAAAGAAAGAGGTTTTCGCCGTCTCCGTCCGGCCACCCTGGCCGGTCTCCCCGAAAACGGACAAGAGGTTAGTATAGAAGATGCGCGCGGTAGATGCCAGCGAGTGTACCCCATCGCGTCAGCGCGTCAGCGTCAGCCTGTCATCTTGGCGAACCGGCTGCGTGAGCTGCCGGGTACGGCGAACCGGCTGCGTGAGCTGCCGGGTACGGCGAACCGGCTGCGTCAGCTGCCGGTTCGCCGAGATGTGTCTCACTTCGTCACGACATATTCGAATCGCTGGCGGAACTGATCGGGGGTCATCCCGGCGGTGCCGGCCAGTTTCGCCAAACGCTGCGGGTTGTCGAAATCGCGCCGCTCCAGGCGGATCATGTAGCGACGGGCGCACTCGTAACCTTCGCCGGCGACATTGACCCGTCGCGTCTGCATCCGCAGTGTTTTGGGGTTAATCATCTTGTCGAACGGCAGCGGTTCGAGGTGGCCGCCCACCAAACTGATGATCGCCCCGTACTTACCCGCTTCTTCCGAACGCAGGAATTTCACCGCGCCGTAGCCCAGATCGCGCGTGTACTCGGCGTCGAACGGTATCGGATCGGCACAGCGCAACTCGTAACCGAGATCCTTGTCGATCAACGTCACCGACAGATTGAGTTCTTCCAATCGCGCCGAAAGTCGATCTTTTATCATGCGGCCAAATTCGATTTCGCCCAGACGCAGATGGCCGTGCGGATCGCGAATGATTTGGCCGTAGCGTCCCAGCTGCGCCGTACTCATGCACTCCAAGAGTCCCGACTCGCCGATGGCTTCCAACAAGCCCTCGGCCAGGACGGCGACACCGTAATTCGCTCCCATGCTTCGACGCTTGATAATGCTGCCGATGAGGATGTCGCACAGTTCGTCGAGCGTGACGCGATGATCGTTAAACTCTTCGGGGATGACGGTCAGGGTGGCGGCGGAAGCCTTGCCGATGCCCAGAGCCAAATGTCCCGCCGCCCGTCCCATGCTGACGATGAGATACCAGCGCGAAGTGGTGCGCGCGTCCTCGGCGAGATTGCGAATGATGCCGACGCCGACTTGTCGCGCCGTCTCGAAGCCGAACGTCGGCGTCGAACCGGGCAGAGGCAGGTCGTTGTCGATCGTCTTGGGCACATGGGCGACGCGTATCGCTCCGCCGCCTTTGGCGTAAACTTGGCTGCCGGAGAAGGCCGTATCATCGCCGCCGATGGTCACCAACATGGTGACGTTGAGACGGCGAAACACGTCCAACACGTTCTGCATGTCCTTCTCGGACTTGGTGGGATTGGTGCGCGACGTGCCCAACATCGAGCCGCCACGGAGGTGGATGGCCTTCACTTTGTCGATGGTCAATGTTTCGTGGCGCGTGTCGTCGCCCTTGACCAACCACTGAAAACCATCGCGGCAACCGATCACTTCGATGCCTTGCTCGATCGCCTCAATGGCCACCGAGCTGATTACGCCGTTGATCCCCGGAGCTGGACCGCCGCCGACCAGCAGAGCCAACTTTCCGGGAATCGGTACAGATGTCATAGGTCTACCTTTCTCACGATACGGGCGGGGAACAATCGACTTCGATCTTCGGTAAGTTTATGGGTTTCTCCACCGTCCACCAACGGAGAGCTTCCGAGGGTGGACCTCGTTTCTTACGACTCACCCGGTTGTCCATCGATCCGATGGAGCGCGACAAATCGACGGACTCGATCAATCTTTCGGAGCCAAGTCCGGATGTCGGGCCGCCCACTGGACGTATTCGTCGATCGTGTAGAACGTCTCGAAACGAAAGAGCCTTCCCTTGTCCTCGACCGGCAACATCGAGTTCCATTTCCACGAATCTCCGGTGTCGCGCATCCACTTCGTCAAGCGTGCCTCTAATTCCCGTTGGAGGGGAGCGCTGGCCGGGTCCGACGCCAGGTTTTTCAATTCGTGCGGATCGTTCTTCAGATCGTACAGCACCCACGGTTTGCCCTCGGTGCGCGCGTACATATGGTGTTGCGTTCGCACGCCGCGCCAGGGATTGGGCGTACCGTCGCCGGCAAATGGGACGAAGATTTGAAAGAACGCCGAGTCTGGCCCCTCGTCTTTCTCGCCCGTCACCACCTTGGAGAGATCGCCGCCTTGCATGCCCTTGGGTATCTCCGCGCCGCACAACGACAACAGCGTCGGCGCGAGATCGATGTGGCTGAGTAAGGCATCGGTGCGATGCGCGGGCTTGACGCGGCCCGGACAGCGGAAGATGCCTGGAACGCGAATCGACTCTTCCCACGGTTTGCGCTTGAGCCGCGCGCCTTGCGAGCCGAGCATGTCGCCGTGGTCGGAAGTGAATGCCACGATGGTGTCTTTTTCGAGCGCCAGATCGTCGAGCAAGCGCATGAGGCGGCCGACTTGATCGTCGATGGCCGTGATGGCCGCATAGTAGGCGGCGATCTCCTTGCGCCCCGCTTGCCGAACGCCTTCCTTCCAGTTGGGCGGCATCTTCAACTTTTGCGCGTCGTAAAGTTTCCTATAGCGCTCCGGCGCGCCGTAGGGATCGTGCGGCGGTCCCATCGACAGCATGAGAAAGAACGGCCGGGTCCGATTGGCGCGGATGAACTCTTCGGCCACGTCGGTGAGTGCTTCCGCCTCGAACTTACCCGGACGGATCGGTTTCGCGTCGTTGCGGAAGTAGACGGGATTGAAGTGATCGTGACGGCACTCGCAGGCGGCCCAGAAGTCGAATCCTTGCCGGCGCGGTCCCGGCGGCACGAACCCCGGATCGCGCTTGCCTCCATCGAGATGCCATTTGCCGATCAGGCCGGTTTGATAGCCGGCTGCTTTCAACAGTTCCGCCAACGTCGTCTCCGATTCGCGCAGGCGCAGATCGTTGCACACCATCCCGTTTTTGTGCGCGTACTTGCCGGTCAACATCACGGCGCGCGCGGGACAACAGACCGGAGTATTGGCGAAGGTCTGTCGGAACAGAACTCCTTGTCCCGCGAGGCGATCGATGTTCGGCGTCTTCACGTCGCCATTGCCCATGCAGCCGAGCGCTTGGGCACGCAGCTGATCGGGAACGATGAGCAAGATGTTGGGTCGGCGCGGCTTGTCCTCGCCGCGAACGGGAACGGCGGCGGATGCAAACGCGGCAGCCGCCCAAAGAATCGAGCCGTATCTCATCGTGTTGCTCGCTCTCTTTCGAGGTTCTATTTCTCTCATGCCAGAGATTGCCTTGGGAGTCGCCAGGCGGTTTGCGGAAGAGACGGCGGCGCGAGTCGCCCTTTGCGCACTCCTTCGGCTTGGCTGAGAATCATGGGCAAGACGAAGAGGGAGATCAACCAAAACACGAAGGCCAAGCCCAGCGCGTGCAACCATTGAAAGTGCAGGAGCAACCATATGGATGCGAACCACACGACCGCGAAGCCGCAATTCAACAGCAGCGACACGAAGAGCCAGCCGAAATGAAAGGTGCGAATGCGACCGAGGTATCCGTCCTCCATCGCGCGCGAGGAGTTGCCCTCTTCCACATAGCGGATCTTCCCATCTTTCTCTTCGACATTGAAAACGTGCTTTTCTTCTTCCTTGTCCTTGTGGTGGGCCACGATCTGTTGTTTCGGCTTGCTCGAAGGCTCCTTGCCGCTCTTATTTCGATAGGTATAGTCTCCCTGTAGCATATACTGATCTCGCGTGCGGTCGCGGTAGACGACGGTGAGATATTCGTAAAACTCGGTCTCGAAGGCGCTGGATTCATGCAGGGGGCGATAGCGGCCTTCGTCCGTGGGCTTCTCGATGCTGCGATAATCGACCGTGATCCACAGCGACAGAAACAGTGTCAGGGCGGCGGCAGCGGCGGGAGCGCGCCAATAGATCGCCTCGACCGGTTCACTGTAGATGTAGCTCTGAAAGAACAGCGTCCACGCCGCCAACAGGAGAGCGAGGACGACAAATACCACGAACAGAACCAACAGAATACTCAACACGGGGGCACTCCGCCACGAGAGATACATCGCTTCCCGCCATGCGCGGCAAGGTGACACTGCTCATTATCCTGCATACACCGTACCTCGCCGTCAATCCCATCGCCTCATCCTCGCTCTCGCCGCAGGCTTCCAGATAGTGTGACGCGAAACGAGACAGCCTCCGCAAAATGCGACAGCCATTTGTGCTAAAAGAATGCAGTCCGTCGATGCGTCCAGATCGGACGGCGCGACCAAAGTAACGAGCATCGAGCCGAGATTCTGCGCAACTTAAGGATTTTAAGCGAGTTGTGACAATCCGGTTGCTCCACGATAAAGAGAGCGATCGTTTGGCACGTTGCTTGCTTAAAGAAGAGAGGAAAGATTGGTAGCGAGTCCCAATCTTTCAGTCAGAAATGACTTCCGCACATTTTCACCTCCCACCCGGGCACGGGGTTCGGCTGATATGCGAGTCTCAGCCAAACCCCGTGCCAACACCTCCTCTCTTTCTAACCACTCTCTCATCTTACCGCAAGAAGAATTATGTAACTTCTCAATATCCCTGCTTCGAGTGCGTTAGCGACTGCGCGCACCCCACCCGAGCGTGCTGGTGAGCGGTGTTCTTGTAGAGAAAACGTACCAGCCGGTCTCTCAGGGAGCGGGCACGGCTTGGCTTTCGGGGACGATCCGCTGCTGCGCGAACCCCTCGTCCTTCGCTTGGTGAAAGAGCGTGTGGTCTTCGGTCAGGATGCGGTGGAGCTGGCCAGCCGAGATAGCGATGCCGTACTCCCACAGCTGCGCCAACAGCAGTGGCTCGGTGACGCGCGCCTGAGGAAACTGGTCCAGGATGTAGGCGATCGGGTTGGCACCAAAGTGGCCGTCGCCGACCGGCAAGACGCCCTGGGCAAACGGTGCCAGCACGGAGCCGCCGCCCGGCAGGTCGTAGCGTGCCTGCAGGTAGCGAGTGTTGTGGTTGTGGATGACGAGTTCCTGCACCACATACGGCTCGTAGCCGCGGAAGGTGACGGCGGCGGGCGTTCCTCGGCCGGGTTATCGGGAAGCCCCAGTTTCATACTCTTGATGTAGGAAAGCGCGTCCCTATCAGCTGCGCCAAAATGTACGGTTATTGAGAAGCTACCTCTCTGCGATCCCCGTGATCTCTGTGGCGACCTATTCGGGTTAGATCGGTGTTCCCACGAATCGCGAACTCGATGGTTAGCCGCGACGCGCAGCGGAATGCGCGACAACACGCTCCGCTGCGCGCGGCTAACCGAGACCGTTCGTTGGATGCAAACCGAATACGAACCGCTCCAAGCTGGGCGCGAGCTACGGCGACGGTTCCAGAACGTGCAGATCGCAACAAAAGTAGTAGCATCTCCGGTCGCCATTCGATACTGCCTGTCTCGTGAGGATGCGGATGCGGTCGATGGTGCGCCAGTGTTTCCGCGCTTGCTGCGAGAGTAGCTCGAACGGATCGCGCGCGAGTGGTTCGTCGAGTACGACGGCCACATCGAGCGTCTGATCGAGCAACCACACGCGCCCGTTTGCGCGCGCGGAGGTCGGAGGCGCGAGGTCTTTTGTATAGGTAACGCGATCCCCGAAAGGTAGCAATTGCCAGCGCAGGCAGGTGAGGGCAAAGCAATCTTGATGCGGTAACACGATGCGGTCGCTTTCGCGGAGCTTGGCGCGCACGAATTGGGCAACATCCCGCGCCCAAGCGGCTTCGTTATCGTGATAGGGATACAGGGCATCGAAAGTGGCTTCGCCCAAACCAATCGAGACGAATGCGGCGGCCAAGCCGACCGCCGCCAGCTTGATTCTTGCCGTCAGCCGTCGCACTGCGTCCGCCAGACCCGAACCCAGAAGGAGGCAGATGCTCGGTGCGAGATGCTGTTCGATCCGTTGGTCTCCCGCATAGGGATAACGGCGTATTGCCCCAGCGATAAAGTTGAGAACGAAGGGCAAAAGACAGAGCGCCAACACGTCGAAACGGCGCTGCCGATAGAGCGAACGGCAACCGAGAAGAACGAAAAGCAGCCCCACCAGTCCGCCGCCGTTGAACGGCAAGGGATATGAAAACAGATGGCCGACATGAGATCGAATCAGCCAAGCGAGGGCGGCGACGGGTTGTCGCGGGAGAAAGCCGCCTTGCCAATACCCAGCCATGAAGTCTCGGACGACGGGCAGCGAGGGATCGTGGCCGGCGCTTCCGACGAACCGAAGATGCAGCAAGAAAACACCCACCCCCAGGAGGTTGAAGGCAAGGTAATAAGCGCGTCCCAATCGTCCGCCGTGCGTCCATACTTTCGGCAAAAGAACTAGGCTAACCGCTCCGACCACGAAGATAGCCGGGTACGATAAGACGACCACGACGGGGGCGGCGAGGGCGAGAGCGACTAAACTTACGCGGCTCTGGGGCGATTGGAGGTATCGGACGGCCAACGTCAAGAGTAACGTGGCGGAAAGGAGATCGAGACTGTAGGGTTTAATCGTCGAGGCCAACTGAATCGGCGACTGCGCGACGGCGAGAACCCCCAGAGCCAACGCGGCGGGCAACGGCTCCAGACAACGCCTCGCCAAGTCCCAGAACAGAATTAAAGCCGACGCGCCGGCAAGAAATGGGATGAAGCGCAGCCAGCCGGTCGAGCCGCCGAGCCATTGATACACTGCTTTTTCAATCCATAAGAACAGCAGCGGCGCGACTTGGAAGTTGTCCAACTCGAAGAGCAGGCCGCGAAAATCGCGGGTCACGAAATTGAGAGCCAACGCAGCCTCGTCGCGCCAGATTGGGAACGACAACCAATAGACGAACAGTCGGCAGGCGAGACCGAAGATCAAGAACGCCAGCCCCAGCCGAACCGCCCAAACGTCCCTCGCCGTTCCGTCGTCGGGATCTGCTACTGCCCACGGCCTCATGAGCCATCTCCTCATTTGGAATTCGCTTGCAAATTTGCGACTCGAAGTGGAGATTCTGCTCTCTGTCGTAATCTTCCTTTTCGGCACTCCCCAAGACAAACTTGAGTGTGGGCGAAAAAATCGACCGGGTTCGTCTCCCCCGATGCTTGCCGAAGGGAGACGAACGCCCCAATTGGCGCGCTCACTTTGCCAGCAAACCCACGCTGCGGCGATAGTCGATTCGATGCACTTGCATCCCCTGTTCTTCGTCGCGTTTCTTCCACGCATCGGCCACGGTTTGGAGCGTTCGTTCGGCGTCGGCAGCTTCGGACAGCGCCTTGCGGAGCGCGGCGACGAGGATCGTTCGATGGCTCGCTTGACCCGGGGTGCGCAGACAGATGGCCGGGTTCTTCAAATTGCTGCATCGCAAGGTTTCTTGCAACGCTTCGCGCAAGCGCGGCTCGCGTTTGTCGTCGAGATCGAACTCGTCCCAACGAGAACGATACAACGGATCGGCGCGGGTGGGGCCGCCGACATTCTCGGCACCTAAAAATATCTGTGTACTCGTTTTTGGACTCGCCAACTCGGCGATCAATTGGAAGGCGAGTTCGGGATGAGGGCTGGAGCGCGCCACTCCCATGAGCCAACCCGCGCCGCCGAGATACGATACGCGATTGCCTTCGGGTTTCAGTTGTGGCTTGCCGGTGACAAAATCGTAGTACCGATCCCCGGCGGGAAGAGGACAAACCCCTACTTTGTCTCGCAATGCGGGAGTTTTCTGAAACCGCTTTAACCAGGGCGAATCGGTCAGACATAGCACCGCGCGCCCGGATTGGAACGCTTCTTGAGGATGTTCCGCCGATCCGTTGGGCCGACACGCCTGCATGCGCTGCAACAACTTCAAGGCATGGACGAACCCCGGTGATGCAATGCGAGGCAGTCCGGTCTCAACGTCGTAATGGAAAGCAAATAGGTCGTTTTCTCGATCCGCGCGATGCGCCTCGCCAGCCGGGACGGCGCGGCGGGCATAGCAGGCGGCAATGGTATAGAAGAGGCGATCGAGTTCGGCATCGTCTTTCGGCAGTGGCGGCAGCGACGGACCCGGTCGGCCGTCGATGCCCCGTTCGTGAAAATACTCGGCGAGACGAACGAACTGCTCCCAAGTTCTTGGGCCATCGAACGCGCTCCCGAATGCCTTCTGGAGTGCGTCGCGGTGGGTCGGAGCCTGCACCCAATCGCTTCGGTAGCAGCACAGAGGCGACTCGCCCACCAAAGGCAAGGCATACGGCTTACCTTCCCATAACAACAGCTGTTCGCGCAGACTCGGTAGCAGGTCGTTCCATGCGAGCGAGCGATCCTCCGTTCGGTAGGTTTCCGGCAGAGGCAGCAGCTGACCGGAGACGACGCCGTGCGGTAAATCGGCGGGAGAGAACACGATGGCGTCCGCTTCCGCGAAATGTTTGCCTCCCGATCCGTCCTTTGGATGAGAAGGATCGTATTCGTGAAGATCGAGGGCGATCCCTTGCCGCAGTGCCCAAGGCGTGGCGTGGACTTGCAGAAGTCGCATCGTTTCCGCGGTGGGACAAACGATTGTCAGTCGTTGTCCCTGCCGCGGCGACGGCGAAATGTCGAGGGAAGCGGGCTTTGGACGGCATCCCGCGACGGCGAGGAGAATCGCCGCTAAGAAAAAAAATGTCCCGATCCGCGCCTTTTTCCATTGCATGTCGAGTGCCTCTCGCATTAAAATCAAAAATTGTCTCTCCCTTTGCGTTTACCTATTGTACACTTGTAGGGTCAGGGATCGACATCCCACACGGGTGACGACGCAGGTGGGACTCTATCACGAAGCGATGGTCCCAAACCTCCGATAACTCGCGATCGGCCATGAAGCGCGTGGATGAATCGGGACGATCGACCTGACATCGACATTGTAGATTCGCCCGCATTCGGATCGGGAAGGACGGCGTAGTGTGGAGTCGTTCTTGCTGGATCGCCCCATTCTGGCAAAGTGGCAACATCCAGCCAACACGACGGCGAATCCTGACATGGCGAAAGAGGTCGTTACATGAAACTAAGCCTTGTAGTGCTGACGCCGGGGCCCAACGAAGGGAAAGTGATGGAGATCAAGCTGTCCCAGTTCGTCGTGGGACGCGATCCTCAATGTCACCTCCGGCCCGCCAGCCCAATGATTAGCAAGCGTCACTGTGCCGTCATTCAACGCGAGAACAAAGCGTTCGTCCGCGACTTCGACAGCACCAACGGTACTTTTGTCAACAACGAACCCGTCAAGGGCGAGATCGAACTGCATCAAGGCGATCAACTCAAGATGGGGCCTTTGGTGTTCGAGGTTCGACTGGAATCGACGCCGTCCGTCAATCGCCCGACGCCTCCGCCCCCCACCAAGCCGGTGACGAAGGCCATTCCCGCAGGCAGTTCCAACACTCCGGCTCCCGCCACCAATCCGAAATCCGTGGCGAAACCGAATGCCGCGCCCGAACAGACGGCTGCCGCCTCGTCTTCGGAGTCCGAGGAAACCTCCGCCTCCCACGACGACGACATCGCCGCCATGCTGTTGTCCTTGCACGACGATGGTACGGATACCTCCAGTAGCCCGCCGGAAGTTCCCGAAGGCAGCACCGTGCATGAGATGCCTCTGCCTCCCGAGTTGGCCGCGCAAATGGCGAAGAACGAACCGGAGAAACCGAAACAGTCCAACTCCGGCAATACCTCGCAGGCCGCCAAGTCCATCTTGGAAAAATACATGAAGCGACCGCGCGGATGACTCGTCGTCCGTCGTTCGAGCGACTGGCCGCGGAGATCGAACGACGGACGACGAGCCACGGAGCCGGTTTGTGACAGTGAACCGCAGCGATTCTTCTCCAAACGATCCGCGCGCTTGGCGTTCGTGGTTGGCGTCTCGCCTTCTGCCGTGGTTTCATCGGCACCGACGCGATTTGCCGTGGCGCGACAATCGCGATCCTTATCGCATCTGGGTCAGCGAGGTCATGCTCCAGCAAACCCAGGTCGCGACCGTCATTCCCTATTTCGAGCGATTCCTACGCACATTTCCAACCGTCGCCGACCTTGCCGCCGCCGAAGAGCAAGCGATTCTCCGTCTGTGGGAAGGACTCGGCTATTATCGGCGTGCCCGCGATCTGCACCGAGCCGCTCGCGTCCTCGCGGCCGATCACGGCGGTCGAGTTCCCGACGACCCCGACGTATTGGCCTCGCTGCCCGGTTTGGGGCGCTATACCTGCAATGCCATCTTATCCCAAGCGTTTGAACGGCGTTTGCCGATCTTAGAAGCGAACAGCCAGCGCATGCTGAGCCGATTGTTCGGTCGAACCGAAGATCCGCGACAAGGACCGGCACGCCGCTGGCTCTGGCAAGCCGCCGAGGACATTCTGCCCCAGAAAAATGTCGGCACGTTCAATCAAGCCATCATGGAGTTGGGCGCGCTTGTCTGCACTCCCACCGCTCCTCGCTGTGATGGATGCCCCTTGGCCGAACGGTGTCTGGCGCGGCAATCGGGACAACAAGAGTCGATTCCCGCGCGAGCCGCGCCGCCCGAAATCGTGTCCGTTCGAGAGATTGCCGTCGTCTTGCGTCGGCGAGACGAGGTTTTCTTGGCGCGCAGACCGCAAGGCGGACGTTGGGCCGGCTTGTGGGAGTTTCCCAAGGGGCCAATCGACGAGGGCGAGACCCACGAGAAGGCAATCGAGCGCCTTCTCCACGAACGCACGACGATGCGCGCCCGATCGGGTGCGGAACTGCTGACGATTCGTCACGCCGTAACGCGCTATCGAGTGGTTCTTACCTGTTACGATGCCGAATACCTCGACGGCGATTTTGCCTCGGATTTTTACGTCGAAGGGAGGTGGCTGTCGCCGAAATCCCTCGTCGATTACCCCGTGAGTTCCCCCCAGCGCCGTCTCGCAACGCATCTCCTCGCGCCGAATCCAGAACCTCGACTTTTTTGACGGCTTTGCCTCCGAATTCGGAGCTATGCTTCAAAGGATCGAGAAGACGCTCCTTCGCAACTGCTCATCTTGGAGAGAACCTCGTGCGAACCGCGCAAACCAGTCTGAAACTTTGTCTGCTCTTCGTGGGTTTGGCCGTGTGGTTCACGTTCGCCTCCACGCCGAAAGTCGCCCCAGAAATTAGCGGTATCGATACGTCCGGAAAACGCTTCGACCTAAACGACTATCGCGGGCAAGTCGTGTTGCTTACTTTTTGGGCCGACTCCTGAGGCCCCTGTCGCGGAATCTACGCTCACGAGCGGTCGCTCGTGCAAACCTTCCGCCACCGTCCCTTCGTCTTGCTCGGCGTCAACGAGGATGCCGACGCGGCAACCGCGCGCAAGGCCCAAGACAAGAATGGTTTGAACTGGCGCTCGTGGTGGGACAAAGACCGAATCATTGCCCGCGATTGGAAGCTCCGAGGCATCCCCAGCTTTTATCTCATCGATCACAAAGGGATGATTCAGTACCAAGGCCATCTCACGCCATCCGGCCTGCGCGACATGGAAGCCAAAATCGAACCGCTTTTGAAGCAGGTCGAAAGCGCGAAACGCAAGATCGCCAAGAGTTAATCCAGTCGCTCCGACAGGATGCGAGCCGTCCCCAGAGCGAACCGGGCGTCGATCTTTTCCTGTTCCGTCCGACGGCTCGCGTTACCATCGCATGACGGTCGTGCCCCAGGCAAGCCCCGCGCCGAAACCGCTGAGGACGACGAGCTGCCCGGGTTTCAGACGCCCGTCGGCGAGCGCCTCGTCGAGCGCCAAGGGGACCGAACCGGCGGAAGTGTTGCCGTAGCGGTCGAGGTTGTTATAAACCTTGCTGCGCGGGATGTGCAACACGTCGATGGCAGCATTGATGATGCGGATGTTGGCTTGATGGGGAATGTATAAATCGACATCCTGCGGCTGAAGTTTACTGGCTTGTAGCACATCGAGAATGGTGTCCGATAAGATGGCGACGGCCCATCGGAAGACGGCGCGGCCATCCATGTGCATGTAGTGCAAGCCTTTGTCGATTAGCTCCGGCGTGGGCGGCAGACGGCTGCCGCAAGCGGGACGGCTCAACAAATCGCCGCCGCCACCATCGGAGCCAAGGCTAAAACTCAGCAACCCCTGATCGGGACGGCCTCGCGTTATCAGAATCGCACCCGCGCCGTCGCCGAACAACGGATACGTTTTGATGTCGTGCGGATTGAGGATGCGCGAATTGCAATCGCCGCCGACGATGAGCGCGGTGCTGCTTGCCCCCGAAACGACGTAAGCCGCCCCCGTGACCAGCGCGTACATGAAACCGGCACAGGCCGCTTGCACCTCCACGGCCGCTCCACTGATTTTCAAGCGATCTTGCAGCAGACACGCCGTCGAGGGGAACGACATATCCGGCGTAAACGTGGCCAACACGACGAGATCGATGTCTCGCGGCGAGACCCCGGCATTGTCGAGACAGCGCACGGAGGCTTCGTAGCACAGATCGCTCGTCGCCTGATGCGGCAAAGCGTGGCGTCGTTCGAGGATGCCGGTTCGCTTGACGATCCAGTCCGAATCGAAGCCGAATCGCTTGTGAAGATGATCGTTGCTGACGACTGCGTCGGGGACATAGCTGCCGGTCCCCAAGACGCGCACTCCCATCAAACTACGGCAGCGCGGGCGCGGGAGAAGATTACGTTCTTCGCTCATGGAAATCGAACCGCCTGCACGGTAGGACCGGCGTCAAACCGGGCAAAAGTGAAGAGGAGCAACACATCGAAGCGCGACCGGGCGTATTGTCGTACTATACCGTTTTCGTTCCACAATGGCAATCGTCAGAGGGTGGTAGTCAGTAGTCAGAATTAGGAATGTGGACATCGAGTTCTTAACCGAGGTGATAACCTCTCATTTGCTATTGCGCTCTGTACTGACTACTGGCTACTGACTACTTCGCCTCGACTACGGAGTCTTCGAGGTACGTCACCAGGGCCGAGAGGGCGTGTTGGGCGTATTCGACGCGCAAACTGCCGTCTTGAAGGGAAGCGTGAAACCCACCCACTAAACGCGGACGATACCACTCTTCAAAGTGTTGGGTATTGGCGTTGGCGTATTGTAATCGCACCAGAAATTGCAGGCCGTGTTGAAGCACATCGCTGTAGCGTTGATAGCGATCCACGTCGGCGGCGGTTCGCGCCGCGCGCCGCGCCTCGGCCAGACTCTCGGTGTATTCGGAGGAATGAATCGTCGGCACGGCGTCGATGGCCTTGCCGTCGGCCCACTTCATAAACCCGCCGAACCAGAGCAGCCGTTGCGAGTCGAAGGTGTCGTATTGCAAGCCGCACAGCCAATCGTTCATGTCGAAGACAAACTCGGCGAAGGCTTTGTCTTTGGTTCGCACATACGCTTCGGCAAAGGCCGCCGTTTGCCACGGCACAAACTCCATGCTTCGGTGCGCCTTCCACCAGTTGCGATAGTAGCCAACCGCTTTGCGCGCCATCTCGATCTTCCATTCCGCCGGTCGATGCGCTTGACTGCGCAAGACGGCATACAGCGCCAGGCCGGGATATTCGGCGACGCAATCGGGATCGTCGACGGCATCCTCGTCGCCGTCGAGGCAGCGCAGCGAGCCATCGGCACGCGCTTGGGAGCGAATCCAATTGCACATTTGTTCCGCCTTGTCGAGCAAATCCGGCTGCGGAGACGGCAACTCGTGAATGGCCAACACCAATAGAGCGGACGTGCCAAGACGATTCAGTACGGTCGAGGGCAACGACGTGTGACGGCGGTTCGACTTGTCGGCATCGACGACGGTCTCATCGAGCAGTTTGAGAATGGTCTGTGCGGCGCGAGCGGCGTAGAGATCTTTGCCGAGGAATCGCGCGGCGCGCGCCAGGGCAAATGCAGCTCCGGCTTGGTTGAGATAGTTCTCGCCTTCGATCGGCTTATTCAGAGCGGGCAAATAGCCGGGAAGAAAATGTCCCTTGGTGTCGTTGTGGCGCGCCAGCCAATCGGCACCGCGCTGACAACTGACCAACATTTCCTTGGGAAACTCGTCGAGTTTGGAGAAATCGCGCGCCGGTCCTGGCGTCAACGCTGCGGGAGTCGCCGCGGATCCCACTGGAACCGATGGGGCAGGTACCACCGCGGGAGTCGTGTCGCGCGGAGTTGAATCGGCAGTGGCAGGCGGCGCGGGACGTTCTTGACCGCGAATGAGCGAGAACGCCGTGACCCCGACCACCAGAATGGATAAAACACTAAGGACGCGGATGCGCATGGTTCGGCCTCCTTGCCCACGGAGCGCAATCGTTCGACCTGCTACCATCCGAGTAGTGGGACCGAACGTCGTAACGAGTTATACAGCGCCGGGGTAAAATCAAGCAACGGGAACCTCCGGCCGAAGCCTTCGTTCCCTCGCTTTCTCATGTTCTCAGAGCCGCGAGGGACGATGCGAAGTCGAAAGAAAAGCCCTTCTTTTTCGCAATTTATCGAGATTCACTCTTGTAATCCCGTCCCGCACTCTTCATAATCCTTTCATTAGGCGCATCCTCTCCCTCGTTCTCTCGAACTCGCAACCGGGGAAACACCCTGCCATGACGACCTCGCGCATCTGGGCGATTTGCGCTCTCGTTCTGATCGGCGGCGCACTCTCCTCTTGCTCGCAGCCGGCGACACCGACAGCGATTGAGGAGTTGCCTCCCCCTTGGTTCGCCGACATTACTGACGAATCTGGCATCGAATTCAAACACGATGCCGGCCCGATGGACGATCACTATTTCATGCCGCAGATCGTCGGCTCCGGGGCGGCGTTCTTCGATTTCGACAACGACGGCCTGCTCGACCTCTACCTGCTCCAGAATGGCGGACCCCGCGGCGCGCGCAACCGCCTCTATCGCCAAGTGAAGCGCGGTCGATTCGAGGATGTCAGCGCGCAGTCGAAACTCGACGTAGCCGGGTACAACATGGGCGTGGCCGTGGCCGACATCAACAATGACGGCTGGCCCGATGTCTTGGTGACGCAGTACCTCGGCGTCCGGCTCTTTCTCAACAACAAGGACGGCACGTTCTCCGACATCACCGAAAAGGCGGGACTCAGCAATCTCCACTGGGGCACGTCTGCCGCCTTCCTCGATTACGACCGCGACGGCTGGCTCGATCTCATTCTCGTCGTCTACGTCGATTACGACGACACGCAAGTCTGCCGCGCTCCGTCCGGCGAACGCGATTACTGTTCTCCGGCTTCTTTCTCGAAGCGGGTCAGCAAGCTGTTTCGCAATCTCGGACCCCAAGCCGACGCCAAGACGAACTCCCCGACGATCCGCTTCGAGGACGTGTCCGACCAGTCCGGCATTGGGCAAACGGCGGGACCGGGATTGGGTGTGGTATGCGCCGATTTCGACGGCGACGGCTGGACGGACATCTTCATCGCCAACGACGGCAAACCCAATCATCTATGGATCAATCAGAAAAACGGCACGTTCGTCGAGCAGGGGGTGCGGCGCGGAGTGGCCCTCAACGTCATGGGCAATGCCGAGGCCAACATGGGCATCGCCTGGGGCGACGTGGACGGCGACGGCCTGCAAGACCTTTTCGTCACCCATCTGTCCAGTGAAACCAATACGCTGTGGAAACAGTGGCAGCGCGGCCTATTCCGCGACGACACCTCGCTGAGCGACTTGAATCGACCGCGCTGGGCGGGCACCGGCTTCGGAACGGTGCTAGGCGACTTCAATCGAGACGGGCATCTCGATGTGGCCATCGTCAACGGCCGCGTCAGCAAGGACATCACGCTCATCGACGACGAACTGGGATCGTTCTGGGGCTGGTACGGCGAGCGCAACCAACTGTTCGCCAACGACGGCAAGGGGAAGTTTAGCGATATTTCTACGGGTAATCTAGCCTTTTCGGGACGGCGACAGATTGGCCGAGGGTTGGCGATGGCCGACTTCGACGACGACGGAGCCCTCGATCTGGTGGTGATGAGCGTCAACGGGCGCGCGCGCCTCTTCAAGAATATCGCACCGAACCCAGGCCATTGGTTGATGGTTCGCGCGTGGGACAAAGCCCACAACCGCGATGCTCTCGCCGCCGATGTCGTCGTCCGCGCCGAAGCGAAAGAATGGATTCGTACCATCAATCCGGGCGGTAGTTTCCTCTGTAGCAACGATGTCCGCGCTCATTTCGGCCTCGGCGCGGTCGAGAAGATCACGGCGATCGAAGTTCGTTGGCCCGACGCCGATCCCGAACGGTTCGAGAAAGGAGATCCCGGCTTCGAGCAAGGAGCCGTCGATCGCATCGTGGTTCTGGAAAAAGGGCGCGGTCACAAGTGGGAAAACAACAAGGACAAGCGTTGAGCGTGGGAGAGAGCCGTCCATGGAACAAACGGACTATCCGACCTCCGAACGAACGGCGGGGCAAATAACGCGCGGGCGCTTGATGCGGCTGGGCGCGTTGATCGCGCTGGCTTCGGGATTGACCTACTGGTGGTATCGCCAGCGTCCGCCCGAACCGCCCGCACTGCCGACCATCCCTCTCGATCAATTTGAACCGTCCGTCGCCGCCGCCGTCGCCAAGGGGATCGATCGCGTGCGAAAGGAACCGAATTCGAGCCAAAGTTGGGGCTTTCTCGGCGAAATCCTGATGGCCCATTCCTGCGATCAACAGGCGGAGCAATGCTACCGTCGCGCCGCCGAACTCGACCCTCGCCAACCGCGCTGGCTCTATCTGAACTATTTCGCCATTCAAGGGAGAGATCGGACGGCAGCGCTGCCCTATCTCGAACGCGCGGTGCAAATGTTCGAGAAAACCGAGCCGCAATCCACGACGCCTCGGCTGGTTCTGGTGGAATCGCTGTTGGATCGCGGTTTGCTCGACGAGGCGGAACAGCAGCTGCGCCTGGTTCGCGAGCGCGAACCGAACAATCCTCGTCTTCTCTTCAATCTCGGCGTGATCGCATTCCGACGCAACCATCTGGAACACAGCGTCGAATACTTCGCGCGGGTGGTCGAGAACCCCAGCTGTCGAAAGAAGGCTTCCTCTCAGTTGGCCGTTCTCTATCAGATCCTCAATAAACCCGAATTGGCGCGCGAAAACAGCGACCGCGCGCGAACCGCGCCGGACGACGAGCAATGGTTCGATCCCTACCTCGACGAGTGTTTCTCGCTGAGCGTGGATTCGAGTCATTTGATCCTCGAAGCGGCGCGCTTGGAAAAGCAGGGAATGTTCCGCGAGGCGGCGTCGCTGCTCGAAGAGTCCGCGCTTCGTTCTCAAACCAGCCGCAGCGAGTTGTTGATCGCCACGAATCTGGCCCAACAGGAACGCTTCGAGGAAGCCGTCGCCCGACTCCGCAAACTGGCCGCCAAGGAGCCGGACAACAATTCAATGTGTTACAATCTCGGTGTCTCCCTCTATTATTGGGGCGAGCGGCTGCGCCTCGAGAAACCGAAAGAGCCTAACGAAGCGGCGGAGAAATTCCGCGAGAGTCTCGGCCCCTTGCGAAAAGCCATTCAGATCAAGTCGGATCAAGCGTTGGCCCATACGTTTTTGGGGTTGGCGTTGTGGCGTTTGGGTCAAAAGACCGAGGGGATGGATGCCCTGCGCCAGGGAGTCCGCCTGCAGCCCGTGGATATGCTCACGCACTGGAAGCTCGCCCAGATTTTGGAAGAAGAGGGGCAGCTCGAAGATGCGCTCAAGCACTACGAACTCGCTCAACGCTATGCGGAAAAAGAGGATCATCGCGCTCAAGTCGGCCTCAAGAGCGTTCGTGCCAAACTCAATCGTTCCGAAAAGTGACAAACGAAGCACAACCTCCGCGGTTAGCCGCGACGCGCCAGCGGAGCGCGACGCACGGCGGAGCGCGACGCACGGCGGAGCGCATGGCGCTGGCGCGTCGCGACTAACCGAAGATGATTTCGTCCATTTTTTTTTGCAGATCGAGCCTAAGTGTCCGTCTATAAGAAGTGACGGCGGAAATCAGCGTCTTTTTTCTCTCGCAAGCAGGGACCGTATGACGCCAGAAAGCAAGGCCGACAACTCTTGGGATCGCGTGGCCGCCGAGCTACGCGCGTGTCGAAACGCCCAGCAACAAGCCTGGGGAGACATCGACAATCTCACGCTCGGTCGATTCCTCGCCGGAGAAGTGACTGTCGACGAACAAAAGGAAATCGAGAGTGCCCTCGATACTCTGCCGGAGTTGCGGAAGCTGACCGATCTGGTCCGCGACGTTCTCGGCGAGACGGACACGGCCCCTCCACCACGCCAACAACCCACGATCCTTTCGACGCGGGAATACGAAAGACCAACGGTCAGTTCTTGGCCGTTGCGTCCCTCCGCAAGACGCCAGGCGAAGGTGCGCCAGTACGCCGTTCTGGCGACTGCGGCGTGTTTGCTGCTGGCCTTGGGCGTGGGCTTGCCGCGCGCCGGGCGTACGACGAATCCCGAACCGGGCGCGTCGGTCGCCTTCTTCCATCCCGTGGCCGAACGCATCGCCCCTTTCGATGCCGACCAGGCCGTGGCGATGCTCGAACCAAAGCGCGATGTCCTCCTCCTGCAATCGAACCCGTTCGACCGAAAGCGCTTGGAGGAACCGTTGGTTCGCGCCAACGCCTCGATGCAAGATTTGCAAGCGAAGGGTCAGAAGCGAGAGGCCGAGTCGTTGGCCCGCCAATACGTCAGCAACTGGACTCGGCAAGCGCGGATCTATCAAGAACAGGGAGATTTTGTGCGTGCCGAACCGGCCTTGAGTCAAGCGCGCCTTCTCAGCAACCAAACGCTCGGACCAAACGCTCCGGAATCGGTGCGCACCCGCAAGTCGCTGGCGGGTCTGTACGTTGCCGCTCTCGATACTCCGCCCACCGCGTCCGTGTCGTTTGCTCGCAACGATTCGAAGTGGTTGCGTTCCGCGCCAATGGGCAAGAGGTCGACCGAGAATCAACCCATCGATCCGTCGAGACGGATGGTGATGGCTCCCGCTCCCGGCGCTTCCCATTTCCCGGCTCCGCGAGCCACGTTCGGCGACGATCCCACGAAAAATGCGCGTCCCATGTTCATGGCATCCTCGACCGGCTCGCCCGCCGACGCGAAAGGGGCTTACGCCTTGCCGTCGCGTTCGGGTTATCGAGTGCCGGAATACGGTGGGTCGGCCGAATTGCGGCAGCGCATCCGAAAGCAGAAGCTGACCGAGTTGCGCGACTGCGTGGTACCGGTCTTGGCGCAGTCGCTGCGCGACGCCAAGGAGCCTTCCGAATGTCAGCGCCTGGCCCGCGCGCTCGGGCAACTGGGACCGGCGGCCGGCGGCGCGATCCCCGCTCTCCTCGACGCCTATCGCAAAGCTGGCGACGTTTCCGAACGAGTGGCTCTCGTATCCGCATTGGGTCAGATCGGCTCTCCCGCTCGCTCAGCCGCTCCGGTGTTGGTCGAAGCGCTCCATAGCCGCGAGGCCGAGGTGCGCCAAGCCGCCGCTCGCGCCTTGGTTCTTCTCGGCCCGGCCACCCACGGCTGGCGCAAGGATTTTGTTAAGCATCCCGTCGGCGATCCCTTAGTTGTCGAACTGCTTCATCGTCTCGACGGCCCCGAAGGCCACAGCGGCATCGACGACGATGCCGGTTGCTTCAGCGTCGAGGCGATTCAACAAGCCCGCGATTCCGTTCGACGACTGGCGAAAAGGTCTGGCTACGCCGTTCGCATCGACACCGTCGCCGACGAGGCGGCTCGGAAAGAAAAATCGAAGGCGACTCCAGACGACCAACTCTCCGCGAGCGTTTGCATCCGCGTCGAAAAGCAGCCGGCCAACGCCTCGGTCTTTGTGTCCGAGAAGCTGCGCAAGCGCGGGTTGTCGGATACGGCGGTGCGACAGAAACTCGCCCCTTATCTGCGCGTGCAAGACTTCGACGGCGCGCTCCGCGCCGGCATTCAGTTCCTCGACGACTTCGAGAAGAAGCAGACGCAAAAATAGAATCTCCTCGGTCGGCGCTGCGGACGGGGCAGATCAGGAATGGTGCGCCTTGCGGTGGTGTTCGTCGATGCGATCCGGGCTGATGTGCCAGCCGCAGTCGTCGCAACTGGGCAACTTGTCGTAGCAGCCATCGCAAAACAGCGGGCCGCCCAGAAAGAACTGCTCCAACCGCGCGCGCGTGTCCTCATCGAGAACGCCTGGATCGAGTGGAAAAGACATCTCGTGGCCGCATCCTTCGCAGCTGCGCGAATTGTAGCGCGTCAACAGTGGAGCATAGTGATCGTGTACGCCGCGCGGCACCACGCCCTTACCCTGACAGAGCGGGCAGGCCACGCCGAGCTGGGCGGCGATGGCATTGCGGATAAAAGCGCTCTTGTTGGGAAGCTTATCGAGCAGCTCGGCCAACTCGCTCTCGACCTTGAAGGCGACCACGGCCGTTTTCTGCGGCTTGCGTTCGGGCTTGACGGGTTTGCGCGGCATCGAGAGTTCCTCGCAATCGAGGCAAATCCAGCGGGGTCGCAATCGTGAAGGAGCGGCTTTTCGAGCCATTTCGCTCCGCTCCCTCACGCTCGCGGCTCCGAAATCGCCCCAAGGGACAGCCTCTAACATTTAGCTTACGGCAACGCCGCCGATTCCGCAAGCAATCGCACGCTCTCGAAGGACGGCTATTTCGGCCCGGCGGGCTTGGGAGACAGATCGTCGAGATCGCCTTTGGCAAAATCGTTCCAGCGGGCATCGAGAGCCGCGGCATCGAGCGTGGCGTGGACGTACAAGCCGTAGCGAAGGCGCAGCGTCTTGCCTTGGGCAAGCTCGACGGGGGCGGCAAAGCTGAAGGAAGCGCCCATCCAGCCGTCGTTGCGGACGTGAAAGACGGAGGGATGATTGGGATTTTTCGGATGGTCGAAGAGGGCGATGCCTTCGAGTCGTTTGACGTCGCGCGTGACGGCTCCACTGTAATCGACCCACTTCGCCGGTTTCCAGAAGACGCCCTTCTCGTCGATTCCGCCCGCCGAATTGCGAATGGTCCCGCCGCCGTCGCGCACGCCGATATTCTTGGCCATGCGCACGCCGACGAAGCCGAACGGCGTCTTGCCGAAAACGACATCGGTTTTCGCTTCGAATTGCGAGTCGATGAGAATCAACGCCGCTCCCCCGTCCTTCGGTATCACGCGGATGCGCCGCCGTTCCGCCAGCAGTGTCCGATGCTTGCCCTCGTCGATCCACAGATTGAAGGTCGTAGCCGAGGCGTCGTCGTCGCCATCGGTGAGCTTCTCCAATCGTTGATGCACGATTCGCCCCTTGCCGGTATCGCCCCAAAAATCGACATCGTTGACCTTGGCGTGCGACAGCCAAACGGAGTTGTGATGGCTATGACTCACCGGATCGTGCGGATGCCCCATGCGCGTCAAGGGGCGACCGGAAGGACCGATCACCGGATAGAGGAACGGTCGTTTGAGATCGGTCCCGAAATGGGAGCGCGTGATCTCGCTGCCGTTCCGCTCGAACGAAACGCGGTGATACGGCAAGGGAGTCGCCTGCACCACGGGAGCCGGCTTCGGCTCCGCCGGGGCGCGGCTGACGATCGAGAGGAGCAGTAGTCCGGAAATGAGTTTGAGGAGAGATTTCATCGATCACCTTACTGGAATCCAGCGCGTTCCACGGTTCAAGACTTCGGGAGAGGATCACTTGCGTTTGGGCGGTTTGCGCTTGGCGTGTTTGCGAAGGACGGCCTCATAGGCGCGTTCCGCTTCCCGTATCACTTTCATCGCCTCCTTGCGGCGACGGTCAATAGCCTCCAACTCGGCCGGATCGGTGATGGGTACTAGTTCGAATTCCTGGAGCGTGGGGCCGCGCATTTTCTTCTTGGGTTCTTTTTCCATCGCTCAGACCTCCCTCTGTTTAACGGTGAAAGGAATTTCTCCCTTGAGTATGTCTTTACCCTGATCTTGATAAAACCAGAATTGGATCGAGTATCGACCCTCGTGAGGAAACGAACATTTCAATCGGGCAAAGCCAGTAATTGATTCTTCATTTTCATCAAATTGCGGAGTAGGTGTCAAGGGACGGTAGAAAACTGTTTTGTCGGTGCTGTCGTCGATGACCAAAACGTATCCGGGAAATACTCCGCTGCGCGGACTCGAAAAAACCAAGAGAAGCCAAAGACTTGCGGGCGTAAAGGGAAAGGCTCGCGTTTCGATCCATCGACGCAACCCTTTCACATGGAAAACGCCGCTTTCTGTCTTGCTCTCTCGAACCCCATCGCATACCGCCATCAAACGGATGCGAGGCGTCAGTGCCGCAGCGGGCATGGCAGGCTCCAGGCTCCCCAAAAATCGGACATCATTCCATCGTAACGAAGAGACGCCTTGGGTTATAGAGCATTCCGGCACGGCGGATCGCACCAGGGGGCTGGTGAGGTGTGTCTTGGCTCTGGGAGTTGATCGCCCACGAGCAAGACGTCCATACCCCAGCTTCCCCGACCGAACGAGCAGCAATATACTAATGCTTTCTCGGCTCGGACTTCCAGAACCTGATGGCTCTCTCCACAGTAATTCAATTCGACCTGTCTTCCGACCAGAGACTTCCAGAGCGGCCACTTTCGATTCCGACCACACCTGCCAACAATTTTGGGAGCTGTCGACCCTAATTCTCAAATATCGTAATACAAATAAAACTCATACGGATGCGGGCGCAACCGGATCGCGTCTACTTCTTTCTCCGTCTTGTACCAAATCCAAGTATCGATCACGTCGGAGGTGAACACCTCGCCTTGGAGCAAAAACTCGTGGTCTTTGCGCAGATTGCGCAGCGCCTCGTCCAGCGATCCAGGAGCTTTCGGTACCTTGGCCAGTTCCTCTGGTTCGAGATCGTAAATGTCTTTATCGAGCGGCTCGCCGGGTTTGATTTTGTTCTTGATGCCGTCGAGCATGGCCATGAGGATGGCGGCGAAGGCCAGATAAGGATTACACGAACCGTCGGGACAGCGGAACTCGATGCGCTTGGCCTTCCAGTGCGGCGAATAGACGGGAATGCGGATCGACGCCGAGCGATTGCGGCGGCTGTAGGCGAGATTGACCGGAGCCTCGTATCCGGGAACCAGGCGCTTGTAACTGTTGGTCGTCGGATTGGTGATGGCGCACAGGGCGGGAGCGTGTTTGAGCAAGCCGCCGATCGCGTACATGGCCTGATCGGAGAGACCGGCGTAGCCAGAGCCGGCGAACAGATTTTTGCCGTCCTTCCACAACGACGTATGAACGTGCATACCGGTGCCGTTGTCCATGAACAGCGGTTTGGGCATGAATGTGGCCGTCTTACCGTGCTTGCGGGCCACGTTCTTGACGATGTATTTATACTTCAACACATTGTCCGCCATCTGCACCAGCGGAGCGTATTTCATGTCGATCTCGCCCTGTCCGCCGGTGGCCACTTCGTGATGCTGCGCTTCGACCTTTAGACCGCATTCGATCATGGTCAACATCATCTCGGTGCGCAGGTCGTGCAGCGCGTCGGACGGCGGGCAGGGGAAATAGCCCTCCTTGTAGCGCAGCTTGTAGCCGAGGTTCGGCTTCTCGTCGCGTCCCGTGTTCCATGCGCCCTCCACGCTATCGAGGAAATAATAGCCGGAGTGCTGGTTCTGATCGTAGCGAACGTCGTCGAAGACGAAAAACTCCAATTCAGGTCCGAAATAGGCGGTGTCGGCGATGCCGGTCGTCTTCATGTAGTTGGCGGCTTTGCGCGCCACATTGCGAGGGTCGCGCGTGTAGTCTTCCTTGGTGAGCGGATCTTGGATATTGCAGATCATGGTCAGCGTGCGATCCTTGCAGAACGGATCGAGAAACGCCGTCTCGGCGACGGGAACGACGAGCATATCGGATTCGTTGATGGCCTGCCAGCCGCGAATGCTGGAGCCGTCGAATCCGAGACCTTCCTCGAAGACGTGTTCTTCCAGCGTCTCGGCGGGGATGGTAAAGTGTTGCCACAGTCCGGGAAAGTCCATAAAGCGCAGATCGACGGCACGCACTTCTTTCTCGCGGATCAGAGCGAGGATTTCCTTGGGTGTCACGGCGGGAGTCTCCACAAATGAGAGATTGAATTAAGGGTTAAACTATGTCCGTCCTCGGCGAACGGCTATTGCCGAGGAAGATGTTCGTCCCGTCGCGCACCCGACATTCCATCGTCTCGGATCGGACGGTGGAGGCCCGATCGTCGAGGCAACGGCACTTGGCGGGCAATCGTGACGTAGCGCCTCTAGCAGTGCCTCTCTATTTCAGATACATTGCTGCACGGATGGTCTCGCCGTCGCGGAGACCGTCGTTCCACGAGATTATTACCATGCTGTTGCCGTTGCGCTACCTTTTGTGTCTGTTGTCTCGACTGTTCTTGGCCTTGCGCTATCGGGTTCATGTCCGAGGGTTGGAGCAGGTCCAAAACCTGAAGGGGCCGGTCTTGGTCTTGCCCAATCATCCGGGACTGATCGACCCGCTGCTGGTGCTGGCGACTCTTTGGCCGACCTTGAAACCGCGACCGATGGTCTACGAGGGCAATTTCAAGAATCCGCTGATGTACCTGTTGATGAAATTACTCAACGCCGTGCGCGTGCCGGCGCTGGATCAAGCCAGCGCCAAGGCGCGGCAGCGCGCCCAGCAAGCGGTCGAGTTGGTCATCGCGGGGCTGAACGCCGGTGCGAATCACATCCTTTGGCCTTCGGGCCGCATTCAGAGCGACGGCAAGGAACGGCTGGGCGGCGCGCGCGCGCTCGCCGATATTTTGCAACAAACCGAGGCCACCGTCGTCCTGGTCCGCACGCGCGGTCTTTGGGGCAGTATGTTCGGCTTCGCTCAGACCGGCGAACACCCCAGCCTGATTGGCCGCTATGCCGCTGGACTCGGTTGGCTCGCCGCCAATCTGTTCCTGTTCGCCCCGCGCCGCCGCGTGGACATCACCATCGAACGCATCGACCGCGACCACCTGCCGGAGCTGCGCCGCGAGACGCTCAATCCCTGGCTCGAAGCCTGGTACAACGAGAACGATGGCCCCGAGATGCCGACGTATGTGCCGTACCACTTCCTGTTCGGTCGCCGTACTTTCGCGTTTCCCAAGCTGCGGAGCTTGGAGGAAATCGATCCGTCGCAAATCAAGCCCGCGATTCGAGAAGAGATTGGGCACATGATCGCCGAGAAGCTCGGCCGACCGCTGACCGACGACGAAATGAAGCCGGACACCACGTTCGATCGACTCGGCCTGGATAGCCTCGATCGCATGGAGTTGAACCTGCGCGTCGAGCAACAATTCGGGTTCACGTCGGATCAAGTTCCGATCGCGCTGGGTCAATTGTGGGCACTAGCACAAGGGTTGGTGGAGAAAGGACCGCCCAAGCCGCCACCGCCCGGATGGTTCGCCCCTCGCTCCATAAGTTCGCACGACGAGGGGAAATACTTGGAGATCCTGGGCGAGACGATTCCCGCCGCGTTTGTCGCCCGCGCCTTGCGCAGTCCGCGCGACACAATCGTCGCCGACGACATGGCTGGCGCGGTCACTTACGAACGCTTGTTAACGGCGGCTCTGGCCATGAGCAAACGGTTCGCCGCGCTTCCTTCGCCGAACGTGGGGCTGATGTTGCCCGCCTCGGTGGCTTGCGACATCGCGCTGCTCGCTCTGCAACTGGCCGGCAAACTACCCGTCGTCCTCAACTGGACGACGGGCCCCGCCAACCTCGCCCATGCCGCGCGCGTCATGGGACTCACGCACGTCGTCACCTCGCGCGCGTTTATCGACCGAACCTCCATTGAGGTCGAAAATACCGAGTATCTCTTCTTAGAAACGCTGCGCGGCGACATGGGCAAGATCGAACTACTCCGAACCTTGCTCGCGGTGCGATGGCTGCCCGGACGCATTCGCAAACGGCTCCCCGTTCTCTCACCGGATCAACCCGCCGTGGTGCTGTTCACCAGCGGCTCCGAGAAAGCGCCCAAGGCGGTGCCGCTGACGCACAACAACATCCTCAGCGATCAACGCCTCGGTATTCCTTTCCTGGGTTTCACCTATGCCGATTCGATACTCGGATTCCTGCCGGCTTTCCACAGTTTTGGCATGAGCGTCACCTGCCTGATGCCCCTGCTCGGCGGGATGCGCGTCGTCCATCATCCCGATCCGACCGATGCCTCCGGGTTGGCGCGAAAGCTCGGCGCGTATCAACCGACCGTCCTCGCGGGCACGCCGACGTTCGTCAGTTTCATTCTCGAGCGCGCCGAGCGCGGGCAACTCACCTCGCTGCGACTCATCGTCGTCGGCGCGGAAAGTTGCCCGCCGAGCGTGCGGCAACGCTGTGCCGAGATGGCTCCCTCGGCGGCGCTGTTGGAAGGATATGGCATCACCGAATGCGCTCCCGTAGTCGCGTCCAATACCGTGAAGGCCAATCGCCCCGGCACGCTGGGCAGGCCGTTGCCCGGCGTCGCGGTGCGCATCATCGATCTGGAGACGGGCGAAGCGATGCCGGCGGGACGAATGGGCATGTTGCTCGTCAGTGGCCCCACCGTATTCCCAGGATACCTTGCCCACGATGGCCCCCAGCCGTTTCAGGAACGCGACGGCAAACGATGGTACGTCACCGGCGATCTCGCCCATCTCGATGAGGACGGTTTCATCCATTTCGGCGGCCGGCTCAAGCGTTTCCTCAAGGCAGGTGGCGAGATGATT
This sequence comes from Planctomycetota bacterium, assembly GCA_021781415.1. Classification (GTDB taxonomy): domain Bacteria; phylum Planctomycetota; class Planctomycetia; order Gemmatales; family Gemmataceae; genus JAJPHU01. Next base: position 20,261 of record JAJXWW010000138.1, on the reverse strand, counting down.
TCACTGCCGGCTCTCGAAGAGCCGTTCGTCCGCCTGTATCCTCCGACCCAAGACGGCCCGCGGGTCGCCATTGAGGGTGTCGAGATGGAGGCGGGCCGACGCATCGTCTTGTTCACAACCGAAGCGATTGGCCTGCGCGACGCCAATGCTTGCTTGATGGGAGAGGGATTTCGCGGCGTCATGCGTCTCGACGAAGTGCGGCGCGTCGAACGAATCCCCGTCCTCGGTACCGGCAAGACCGACTACAAGGCTCTGCGTGCGCTCGTTGTGGAGTCTCCCGTTCCCAGCGCGCCGTAATCAGGGGGAGAGGGGTAGGGAATGAGGGGCTTCTCGAACGGTCGCTTCGCCGTTACCACCGCTCGTTCGTAGGCGCGTCGGGGCAGACCAGGGTGCGCCGCAGGCGCTCGGCGCGCGCCTTCACGCACTGTAGCTCTTCGTACAGATCTCTCAGCACCAGTTCGCGCGCCATGTCTCGATAGCGATCGGGAGAGATGGGTCGGCCAATCGATACCGCGATGTCGGCTCCGGTCGTCGGCAGAAAGAACGGCGATAGTTTGGGCCATTTCCGCGTGCGCGGCAGGGCATCGAACGCACCGGCGATGCCGATGGGGACAATCGGCGCGTTCATGCGATTGATGAGCAATAAAATACCCGGCTTGAGCGGCTGGATATTGCCCTTTCTGGTTCGTTCGCCTTCGGGAAAGACCAAGACGGTTTGTCCTGCCTTCAATTCTTCCAGAATGGTCTTCAAGCCGTCCTTGGCCACTCCCTCTTGATCGACCGGGACGGCGTTGAGCCGGTCGATCAAGGCTCCGAAGAAGCGATTGCGGAACAATGTCTTGCGGGCTAGGAAACAGAGATGACGGCGGGCGGCGCAGCCCACGATCAATGGATCGAGAAAGCTCTGATGATTGGCGATAAGCAATGCAGGGCCGGTCTGGGGCATGAACTCCCGACCCTCGAAGCGATAGTTGAAACCCCAGGTCAGGCCGGTAAACGACAGCCAGTGTCCCATTTCGTACAAGAACCAAGAATACCTTCGCCGCATCGAAACCGTCACCTCAACTACTGCCGCCCATGCGCTGCCGGACCCGCGCCGCCATCGCCTCCACGACTTCCTCCGGACTTAGCCCCGTGCTATCTAACAATAGAGCATCTTCGGCCGGTTTCATCGGGGCAAGATCGCGGGCGGCATCGCGTTCGTCGCGCACTCGTTGATCGCGCAGGATCGTCTCCCAGGCAACGCTCTCGCCGCGCGCGGCCATTTCGCGCTGTCGGCGGCGCGCACGCTCATTGGGATCGGCGAAGAGAAAGAACTTGCATCCGGCATCGGGAAAGACGATGGTTCCCTGATCGCGTCCCTCGCAAACCACGTTGCGACCTTCGGCAATCGTCCGCTGCATATTCGCCAAACGGCCGCGCACGGACGGACTATCGGCGACGGCTCCCGTGGCCGCCGTCACTTCGCGCGTGCGAATGGCCGAGGTCGCGTCCTCGCCGTCCAATAACACCTGGCCGCCCGACGGCAATTCCAAGCGAAGCCCCGCGACGAGAACGCTCAGCGCCGGTTCGTCGCGCGGATCGACGCCAGCGCGCAGCGCAGCCAAGGCCACGGCGCGATACATCGATCCCGTGTCCAGAAACTCGAAATTCAGAAGTTGAGCCAAGGCCCGCGCGGCACTGCTCTTGCCCGCGCCGGCGGGGCCATCGATGGTGACAATCATATCGAGCGAAACCGTGTCCCCACAAATGCCGGTTCGAGTCGGCTTACAGCGAGGGCATGCGCGGGAAGACGCGAATGCGATAGCCTGCCGCCGGCAAGCGATCGGCGCGCGGCATTCCCTCCGTCGCACCGTAGCCGTCCACCTCGACCGAATACTGAAACGTGCCGAGCGGGACACCGTAGATCGTTTTCGTCTGATTCGGCTCCACGCGGTAGTACCGATCGTTGATGCGAACGGTGGCGGCGGCGTTATAGATGTTTTCCAGCACAATCGTCGCGGTGGCGGGTGCGGTTGTCTCGGCGGGCTTCAGCGAGCGCTCGTCGTAGCCGGACTTGCGGACGACGGCATCCTGGCGCGGTGCCATGCTTCGCAGCATTTCCTTGATGTCGCGCAGATCGCCGACCACCTTCAGGCCGTTCGCGCTATTGTCCGTGACGTCCTTGCGCAGTTGTTCCATCTCCTTGCGGAGCTGCGCGACTTCCTTCTGCAGCTTATCAATTTTCTTTTCGTTGGATTCCGGCGTGGGCTTGGTCAACTCCGGATCGGCGCAGAACGCCGTCGCCGCGAAGGGCAGAGCCACAAAGAGAGCCGCGATCAATTTTATCCAGGCGCGCATGGTGGTGCCTCCTCGATGGTGGAAACAAAGGTGCGGTACCCGGCGCAAAACCGGGATTCTTCTTGAAAGATAAAAAAGGAGTGTTCGGCAATCAAGGCAAAAACGGCGCAATCGTTGCGACTTGAGATAACGCAATCGGCACAATCGGCACAGTCAACCGACTCAAGAGCCGTCGGAGCCGGAAGCGTAAGCGACGGGAGTTAACCCGTCGCTTACGCTTCCGGCTCCGACAGAGAGCTAGCGTTCCTCGTATTGGGCAATGCGATTGACGGTCTCCTCGAAATCGTCTCCGTCATCGTCGGCAAGGCGATATTGAAGCAGATAGGCGTCTTCGCCACTGTCTTCGTAGAACGTGCGCATAACGCGCACGGCTTTGAAATTCTGTTGGCGAAAGAACAGCTGCGCGTCCAAGTTCGTCTCGCGCACTTCCAAGGTGATGCGCGTGCGGCGATGACTCGACAGCTTGCCGATCAACTTCGCCACCATCTGCGAACCGACGCCGTAGCGACGATAGCAAGGACTGACGGCGAAATTGAGAATGTGCAGTTTGTTTTTATGCAGTTCGTAGATCATGAAGCCGATGACCTTCTCGCCCTGCTCGGCAACCATGCCGATACAGTTGCGTTGGCGCAGGCAGCGCAAGAAGTCCTCTTCGGTCCACGAAAACTCGAAGCTCTCTTGTTCGGTCTGCAACACCTCCGGCATGTCCCGACGGATCATCCAGCGGATATGCACGCGAACCAATTCCTTTTCCGTGCGGCTCGTACTCAAGGCCATCTCCTCTCCTCCCCCTCCACGCGCGCAGCACCCCCTCCGTGGGCGTGATGCGCCGTGATTCCTGCGGTTCCTGTTCCGACGGGACCAGCAGTTCCGTTGCAGAAGGGCCATGAAGTGCGCTGAGAGATAGCGGAAGCGAGTTCCGTCATCCTTAACGCGGGCCGAATCTTAACAATGCTCTGCTTCCCGCTCAAGGTCAAGACGCGGCTTTCGGCTCTCGGCCACCTTAGAGACTATCCGCAAAGCCCCCCTCGCCCCTGTACTCAGGGGAGAGGGGTCGGGGGTGAGGGGCGAGAATACTCGAAAAACTCACCCCCTCACCCCAACCCCTCTCCCCCTGAGTACAGGGGGAGAGGGGCTTCTCGGACAGCTTCTTAACGCTTGCTACCGACTGCCGACAGCCGAAAAAACGGGGGAATCCTTCCCCCTAACAAACGGCCTTCCTGGCGTTTGGTCTCATGTAGATTGAGTTGCTTGGAGCGACGCGGAGACGAGTGGAGAGGCTTACCTTAACTGTCTCGCCGTCGTTTGGCAACCAAATAATTTCAGAAAGTTTACTATTTCCTTGCGCAATCATCGCAACATCCCACCGGAGAATGAGTTGGCGTTTTCGCCATTCGTGGGCGGAATCGCCGATCCCTCAGCCTGAATGCTGATCTCCTTAACGATCGGCTCCCGATTCTCCGCCGTCAATTCGATGCGGAGGATGCCTTTACCCGGCTGACGGGCGCGAATGCGGAGGCGATACACACCATCGCTGCGCCCTTCCATCCGCGTCAAGGGGGCGAAGATCACCCTCTGTCGATCGATGCGGCCAGCGCTTGGTCCCTCCGCCGACAACGGGGTCAATGCATCGGGCAACACGGCCGACAAACGCAGATCGGAAGCAGCGGCCTCGCCGTCGTTGAAAACATGAAGCCGATAGGTTGTCTCGGTTCCGGCGGTCAACCGTTCCTCGCGCGCTTGCACCTCCAGCCGCAACGCCACCGCCTCTTCCGAGCGCAGCGACGTTTGCACGCGCGCTTCGGCAAGGTTCTGACTGAGTACGGCAGTCGTCAAGGGCCACTCGCCGTTCTGACTCGCTTTACACCGAAACAGCACCGTTTGCCGTTCCCCGGCGTTCAAGTCGGATAGCGACCATACCAATGACCCTTGGGTTTTGTCGAGAGAGGCTCCGTTGCTGGCCGACACCACCGCTAGTGCCGGCGGCAACGTCTGTATCAGACGGACGTTGCGCGCCGTGAACCCCGTGGGATTGGCCACTTCAATTCGATAATCCAAGTCGATTCCCGCTTGGTATTGTTTCGGCCCCTCGACCTTGAGGGAGAGAGTCGGCTCCTCGACGATCGCATCCAGATGGGCTTGGGCCACGACGCCGAGATCGGCTTGGGCCTCAATGTGGTTGCGGAACGTGCCGGTCTCGACCCCCGTTGCCTCCAGCGTGAGGGTTCGTGCTTCGTTCGGTTGAAGATCGTCGAGCTTCTTGACCATTTTTGGCCCCAAAGGATTGTGCATCCCCGGCGGCAGCGTCACATAGAGCTTGAGGTGGCGAATTGGCTCCTCGCCGCCATTGGCCAGCCGAATGGTAAAGTGAATCGCCCCGCCGCGTGGCACGTTCGTTCGATCGGCATGGAGTTCCAGCGAGAGAGGCGGACGCACCGCGCGCGCGTGCCATCCGACACTGCTCGCAAAGGTAGCGATGGGACGCACTTCCAATGCGCCCACCGAAGCGAGGTCCGCTTCGACCTTGAGCCGTCGTTCGCCGCCGACTTCGAGCCGAGGCACGTCCCAAAGCAAGCGATGGTCGCGCGCCGTTGCGGGTGGCTCGGTTCGCACGACCCGAACGCCGTCCGGCATCGGCTGCTCGACGTGAATCTCGGCGAGAGTCTTTGTGCCGCGATTGCGGAGGATGATTTCATAAGCAAGAGGCTGTCCCTGCTGAATCCGTTCGGGACCGACCACTTCGACCGACAACATCGTGGCGGGAATGGCCGTCGCCGCTGGGTTTGCCGGAGTGGAGGCGACGAAAGGAAGTCGCTCGGCGGAAGCGATCGTCGGCGGTAGAATCGAATGCGGCGGCTCAATGGGCCGTGCCGCGGGCGGCGGTTCGGGCACATAGGTCGCCAACTGTACTTCCGAGGAACGAGGCGAAGGAGTGGGTGCGGCTGGTGTCGTAGTCGTGACCGGCACGGAGGTGGCGATGACCTGGCGTTGAGCGAGCAACGGCGCGACGGGCCACAGGAGACACGCACCCGCCAGCAAGCCCTTCGCCGTGAGGAGGCGAGAATGCACGGTCCACCCCCTTGCCTTCAATCCGCATCGACGCGATAGCGGCCTTTGCACTTGTCCACGGGATATTTGAGGACGTTGCGCGCCATTTTGTCGGCCACGATGTCGCTCAATTCCAGTCCCAAAGCGTTGCACAGAGCGAAAATCAATCCCGCCACATCGGCGATCTCATCCGCGATGGGCCTAAGATTCGCCGTCTCTCGCGCCAGAGAACGCGACGCCTCGTTGTCGATCCACAGAAAAGGTTCCATCAGCTCCGCCGCCTCGACGGCAAGCGCCATGGCCAGATTTTTGGGACTGTGAAACTGCTCCCAATCGCGTTCGGCAACGAAGCGAGCCATCGCATCGCGGAGTTGGGCCACAGTCGTTGTCTTGTCCGGCATGGCGGAACGGATCCTTGCGCGCCCTTGCCAGCCGACTCGCGGCACAAGCAAGAGCCAACTTGTGAAAATTCTCCTCTTGGAAGGACGGCACTATATCCGCCCGTCGATGGGAGTCAAGCCGAACCATCGGCCCGATCGTCCGGTCGAAATCCCCGACTAACCCGAATCTGTCACCACGGAGCATCTGAAAAATGTTATTGACGTTCAAGAGAACGACCGATACCGATAAAGAGTGGCTCTGGTGACAGTCGTTATCATTACTCCAAGAGGCTGAGGTCGATCGGTCGCATGACGCGGAAGTGGGAAAGCTCGATGGCATGGGTTGCCTTGGTCGCGTTCGCCGTGGCCAATGGCATCGCTGGCGCGCACTCCTGCTTGCACCTCTGCTCGTGCCATCACGACGAGATGGCTCATGTCTCGGTCGATGAACCCGAGACCGCAAACTCGTGCCACGAGGAGGATGGCCATGCCGACCATTCGTCCTGTCCATGTGAAAAACCGCATCCGAACGAGCCGAGTTGTCCTTGCCCCAACGACTGCACTCTCTGCAATTTTGCCCAGATGGCTAGCGCCGTCCTCGTTGTTCCCACAGTGGAATCCTCCGTCTGCGTCCACGCGAGTCCGTGCGTGGGAGTTCGCGTTCACATCGGGCCTTATCGCGGCACGTTAATTCGTCCCCCGCGCGCCTAATTCACTCTTCCATCGCAGCAGCCGATTTTTTGGGTCTCAATGCGCGTTCGCCGTGCATGGTTGCCGTTACTTTGCGCGATCCGTTCCATTCGACCATCCATCGAGCGCGCCGAACGCTCCGAGCCGGTTGTGGCGCGGAGTTCATTCCGCGAACTGGAAGGAGCGAGGGAGGCAGCGATGAATGATATTTTAGAGATCCCCTATGTCCGCAAGGCGTCGAACGCCAAATCGACTCCCGCTCCGAGCGCTTCGGGCGGACGATTGGTTCGTTGGCTCATCGGCGCGATGCCGACGGCGATCGTCGTGGCCTCGCTCGGTGGAATGGCCTGGTGGGGGCATCACAGCGGTTGGAAGCTGCCGAAGTTCTCCACCTTGACCGGAAGCGCGGCGGCGGAGAGCGACGATTGGTGCCCCGCGCACGGCGTCCCGGAGTCTCTGTGCGTCGAGTGCAACCCAAGTCTCATGCCGGCGGCGACGCAATACGGCTGGTGCGAGAAGCATGGAATCCCAAACTGTACCCTGGAACATCCCGAAGCGGCCCACGGCGAACAGGTGGAGAAGGCGACGCCGGCCGATTTGGAGCGCGCCGAGCGTGCTTTGCTTCTGCTGCCTCGCCCGAAAAACAACCCAAAATGTAAGCACCATCTGCGCCGCATCCAGTTCGCCTCGAAGGCAGCGTTCGACCGAGCCGGCATTGAACCCTGGCCGGTGGGTCGAGAATCGATCTCCGAGTTCATCGCCGCCAATGCCGAGGTCACCTACGATCCAACGTATGTCGCACGACTGTCCAGCCGCGCGCCGGGCACGGTTTGGCGCATCGATAAGCAAGTCGGCGACAAGGTCAAACGGGGCGAAGTTCTCGCGCTGATCGAAGCGGCGGAGGTCGGACGGGCCAAAGCCGAGTATCTCCAAGCCGCCACGCAGGTTCGCTTCGCCGAGCGCACCCTGAACGCTCTCCGACAAGCCGAGCGTTCGTTGGCACAACAGCAGATACGCGAAGCCGAAACGACTCTCGGCACCGCCCGCATTCGTCTCCTGAGCGCGCGGCAAGTTCTGGTCAATCTCGGTTTGCCGCTTGAAGTCCAAGAGAGAGAGGAATTATCCGAAGCGCAGCGCGCGGCATCGCTTCAGTTTCTCGGACTGCCGCCGGCACTGCGGCAAACGCTCGATCCGCGGACGACGACGGCCAATTTGCTGCCGATCGTAGCGCCTCTCGATGGCGAAATAATCGAACGGGAAGTCGTCCCCGGCGAAGTGGTGGATGCCCGCAAGCTTCTGCTCACCGTCGCCGACGTTCGCCATATGTGGCTGACGCTGAGCGTTCGACAAGAAGAGGCTCAGCGAGTGAGGCTGGGGCAGTCCATCCGTTTTCACGCCGAAGGCAGCGCCGAGGAAACGACGGGAACCGTCGACTGGATCAGCACCGCCGTGGATGAGAAGACGCGCACCGTCAAAGTCCGAGCCGACTTGGCGAATTCGGAAGGACGACTGCGCGCCAACAGTTTCGGACAGGGGCGCATCGTGCTGCGCGAAGAGCAAGACGCCATTGTCGTTCCCAATGAAGCGGTTCACTGGGAGGGCGATTGTCACGTTGTCTTTGTGCGCGACAAAGATTTCTTGAAAGAGAACGGTTTGAAGGTGTTCCACACGCGAACGGTGCGCGTCGGGGCGCACAGCGACACACACACGGAGATTCTCGCGGGAGTATTGCCCGGCGAAGTGGTGGCATCGAAGGGAAGCGGCGTTTTGCGGTCGGAATTGTTGAAAAACAATCTCGGCGAGGGCTGAGGCTGCGGACACTAACGGCCCGTGCGGCCGTTTCGCAAAAGATTTATCAGCCCGCGGCGCAAGCAAGGGAAAAAGGGCAGTAACCGACCCAGGGGCAGAACGTGCTGAACGGAATCATCGACTTTTCACTGCGGCATCGCTTCCTGGTTATCCTGGCTGCGCTGGCCTTCGCCGTCGGCGGCGCGGTGTCGCTGCGCTATCTCGACATCGACGCCTTCCCCGACACCACGCCGGTGCAGGTTCAGATCAACACTGTCGCCCCCGCCCTCGCCCCGGAGGAGATCGAACAGCGCATCACCTTCCCCATCGAGCAACTCCTCGGCAACATGCCGCGTTTGACGCAAATGCGCTCCGTGTCCAAATTCGGCCTTTCCCAGGTCGTGGTGACGTTCGAGGACGGCACCGACATCTATTTCGCTCGGCAAGTCGTCAATGAGCGCCTTACCGGAGTGGAATTGCCCACAGGAATCGAGCGGCCGAAGATGGGTCCGGTGGCAACCGGTTTGGGCGAGGTGTTTCATTACGTCGTCTCCGGCCAGGGCAACGATCTGACCGATCTACGAACCATTCACGACTGGGTAATCAAACCCAAAATGCGGACGGTGAAGGGAACCGCCGAGATCAATAGCTGGGGCGGCTACGAGAAACAGTATCAAGTGCGCATCGACCCGGATCGCCTCATCAAACACGGCCTGACGTTCGAGGAAGTCGTAGCCGCCGTCCAGAAGAACAATCGCAACGTCGGCGGCGGCAACATCCGTCAAAACAGCCAAATGCTTCTCATCCACGGTCTGGGACGCACCGCCAACGTGGAACAGATTCAAGCCATCGTGATAACGGCCAAGGACGGCGTGCCCATTAAAGTTGGCGATGTGGCCGAGGTGCAGATCGGCCACGAGATTCGCCGCGGCGCGGTCACTGCCGACGGCAGGGGTGAGGTCGTTCTCGGCCTGGGTTTCATGCTCATGGGTGAGAATAGCCATCAAGTCACCTGGGCCATGAAGAACAAACTCGACGAGATCAAAGATGCGCTGCCCAAAGATGTGCATGGCCAACCGGCGTTGCAGGTCGAGCCGGTCTACGACCGAACCGAGCTGGTCAACCACGTCATCGACACGGTGCGCAAGAATCTGTTCGAGGGCGGTCTGCTCGTGGTTGCCGTGCTGTTTCTCTTTCTCGGCAATCTGCGCGCGGCGGGCATCGTGGCCTTGGCCATTCCGCTGTCGATGCTCTTCGCCTTCTCCGGCATGTTGCGTTTCAGCATCGCCGCCAGCTTGCTGAGCTTGGGAGCAATCGACTTCGGCATGGTGGTCGATAGCTCCGTCGTGATGGTGGAGAACTGCATCCGCCATCTCGCGCACGGAGATTTGCGCGGACGGAGCCAGCTTGAAATCATCCGCGACGCGGCGGTGGAAGTACGCAAGCCGACTCTGTTCGGCGAACTAATCATTGCGATCGTCTACTTGCCGATTCTGACCTTGGAAGGCATGGAAGGCAAACTGTTTCGACCGATGGCCCTGACGGTTCTTTTCGCTCTCGCCGGCTCGATGGTGTTGTCGCTCACGCTCATGCCGGTGCTGGCGAGTCTGATTCTCCCTAGAAGCATCGGAGAACGCGAACCGCTGCTGATGCGGTTCGCCCATCGCATCCACAATCCGATTCTGCGCTTGTGCATGGAACACAAGGCGGTCGTAGTCGGTTTCGCCACATGCGTCTCGGTGTTCGCCTTCGGCATTCTCGCCCCGAATCTCGGCTCCGAGTTCGTGCCGCGCCTTTCGGAGGGAGCGATCTGCATGAACATTGTCCGCCTGGCCGGCACCGATCTCGACGAGTCGATCCGCGACAACACGCAATTGGAAAAAGCCATCCTCAAGGAGTTTCCCGACGAAGTCAAGCACGTGTGGAGTCGTATCGGTACCGCCGAAATAGCCACCGATCCGATGGGTGTTGAATTGACCGACGTTTTTATCACGCTGAAGCCGCGCGAGGCTTGGCGCAGGGCAGCCACGCAGGCCGAACTGACGGAGAAGCTCGAAAAAGTGGTCCGTCAATTACCCGGACAAAAGCTCTCGTTCTCGCAGCCGATCGAGCTGCGCATCAATGAGATGATCTCCGGCGTGCGCTCGGACTTGGCCGTCAAGCTGTTCGGCGACGATTTAGAGGAACTCAAGAAATCGGCTCAGAAGATGGAAGCCGTTTTGAAAGCGATACCCGGCAGCGCCGACGTGAACGCGGAGCAAGTGACCGGGCAACCCGTGCTGCAAGTGCGCATCGACCAGCAAGCCATCGCGCGCTACGGCGTACCGGCGTCGGCGGTACTCGATCTCATCGAATCCAACGGCAGTAAATCGCTGGGCGACGTGGTCGAGGGCCAATTGCGTTTCCCTCTGGTCGTGCGACTGCCGGAGCGATTGCGTCAAACTCCGGAAAGTCTGGGCGCGATGCTGGTGGCCACTCCCAACGGCGAACGCATTCCCGTTTCGAGATTGGCGACTTTGGAGACCGTCGAAGGTCCATCCACCATCACGCGCGAATGGGGCCAACGGCGCATCACCGTTTCGACCAACATTCGCGGTCGAGACATGGGTAGTTTCGTCGCCGAGGCGCAGCGCAAGATCAAGGAGATCGCACTGCCGCCGGGAAGATACCACATCGAATGGGGAGGTCAGTTCGAGCATTACGAGAGCGCACGCAAACGGCTGCTGATCGTGATACCCTTGGCGATCCTCCTCATTTTTGTCCTTCTTTATCTTACGTATCACAACGTCGTGGATGCGTTTCGCGTCTTCACCGGCGTGCCGCTCGGTTGGGTCGGCGGCATTATCGCACTCTGGCTGCGCGACATGCCGTTCTCGATCTCCGCTGCCATTGGCTTCATCGCCATGTCCGGCGTGGCGGTTCTCGACGACATGATTCTGGTTTCGTACATCCGCCAGTTGCGCGAACGAGGAATGGAGCGCGACGACGCGGTTCGCCAAGCCGCCGTGACCCGGTTGCGTCCGGTGTTGATGACGACCCTGGTGGCCAGTCTCGGCTTTTTGCCGATGGCGTTCAGCACCGGAATGGGCGCGGAAGTGCAGCGTCCCTTGGCCACCGTCGTGATCGGCGGCGTCCTCAGCGCGATGGTCATGTCGCTGTTGGTCATCCGCGTTCTGTACGTGTTCTTCGATGGAGTGTCCAACGCGGCTCGCGCCGCGCTGACTTCTTGGTTCGGGTTTCGCGCCGAGCAGCTTTCGTGGTTGTTCGGCGAACAGGGACGAATCGGAGCCGGAGGCCGAAGCGAGGAATTGCGTGATTCTTCGCTTACCCCATGACTCCGAAAGAGCGAAAAGGAGATAATGAAGATGTCTTTTGTACGAATTGCGACAATTCCCTTGGCCGTGTCGTCGGTATTCCTTCTGTTCGGTTGCGGTCAAGGCGAGAACAAGCCAGAGCAGACGAAGGATAAGCCCGCTCCGACCGCCGCGGCGAAGAGCGATGAAACGAAACATGCCGGCTGGTGGTGCGACGAACACGGCATACCCGAGGCGGAGTGCAGCATGTGTAGTCCCAAGGTTGCCGCCGCGTTTAAGAAGAAGGGCGACTGGTGCGACAAACACGACCGCGCGAAATCGCAGTGCTTCCTGTGCGATCCCAAGCTCAAGGAGAAGTACGCCGCCCGCTATCGGGCCAAGTACGGCAAAGAGCCACCTCCGATTGAGGAATAGAAGCGATAAGGCGACGAGGCGCGATTGCCAAGATTCTCTGGATTGTTCGATTGGCCGCGATTGTGCCGTTTATCGGCAACTTGCCGAGTTTGACGCACGAATCGCGTGTTCTCGGACGATATAGAAATGTGGCGAATCTTGCACGAGAAGGCGATTTGAGACGACCGGTGGAAGAAGGAGGAGAAGCGTCATGGATCGCAAGACGAAGTTCTCCAGCTTGTTGCCAATCTTGGCCGCGCTCATCGCCTCGTCGCCGTGGCCCCTTGTTGGCCTATCCGCTCAGGAAACGAGTCTACCATCGCCCCGCGAGATGAAGTCATCCGAAGGACCAACGACCGGAGATCTTACTCTCGACGACGCCATTCAGATACTTGTGCGGCGCAGTTATGATCTGCGCCTCAAGTATCAGGACATTCCCAAGGCTCGCGCCGATGTCCTGTCGGCGGGTCTCCGCAACAATCCCTCGGCCTTTTTCAGCGCCGACGGCATCCCCTACGGCAACTATTCGGAGCAGCGGCCGGGAGAGACCGACTACGAGCTGACGCTGGTTCAGCCCACCGATGTCAGCGGCAAGCGGCGGCGGCGCATCCAATTGGCCGAGCGCGCCCAGCGCGTGATCGAGGCGTTGTATCAGGATGCCGTGCGGCAGGAGATCGACAAGTTATGCACCGCCTATACCGACGTTCTCGGCGCGGACATCGGCGTGCGCGCGGCCCAGGCCGACGTTCTGCTTGAGAGCGAGAGAGTGAAAACGATCCGCGACCTCGTCCGTCAGGGTGGCGTGCGGCCGCGCTCGGACCTGACGCAAGCGACGGTGAATCGGGGCAAAGCCGAGACTGCGCTCAAACGAGCCGAGGCCGCTCTGCTCCAGTCCCGCCGCGACCTCGCCGCCCTTCTGGCCATTCCCGCCGCGCAGGCCGACGCACTGACCCCAAGTGGCACGATCCACGACAAAGGACCGCTGCCGCCGAGCGCGGACGACTTGATTCGAGTGGCCATGAAAATACGGCCCGATTTGGCGGCGTATCGGTTGAATGTCGATCGCGCGCAGGCTCAGGTGCGGCGTACGCAAGCCGAGAAGTTTGAAGACGTACTGTTGTTTTATACTCCCTACCAGATTCAGACGTTTCCGATGCAGCAGGCTCAAGCGGCTCCCGGCTGGGAGACCGGCGGATTGGTAGCCCTTCCCGTCTTCGACCGCAAACAAGGCGATCTCGCCCGCGCCAACGTCGAAGTATCGCAAACCCAGACCGAAGTACGCGCGGTGGAACAGCAGATTGCCAACGAAGTGCGCCAGGCCGCGGCGGACTACGCCGTCTCGCGTTCGAGCGCGGAGCGGTACGAACGCGACATCTTACCCGCCGCGCGCGAGGTTCTCGAATCCAAAAAGCGCACGGTCGCCGGCGGCGTGGTCGGAAGAGAGGAATTGCTGGCCGCCTTCAAGGACTACAACGCCATCGTTCGCCAATACGAAGAGTCGCTGCTGCGCCTTCGGCGCGATGCGCTGAAACTCAATACTGCCGTCGGTCAACGCCTCCTGCCGTGATGAAACGCCGCTCGTTCGCGCGCCGAATCGCAAAGTGACACCTTTTAGGAGAACAGAGAGTGAAAGAGTCGCTTTTGCTCGTGAAAATCGCTCTCCTGTTTGCTCTGCTGCCGGGCTGTCGCGCGCCGATAGGAAACTCCGACCGGAACGATGCCGATGCGCGTCGGACTCTCCAGCCCGACGCGGGAAATCGAGTCGAGATCGACCGCCTGTCGTACCAGACGGCGGACGATTCCACCGCGGTCGCTCCCGTCGAGTTGCCGGAAGATGAGGAAGATTCCTCGGATGGTTTGACGTTGAACGCCGCCATCGAACAACTGTTGAACGCCAGTTACGATCTAGCCGCCAAGTTTCAGGACATACCCAAGGCTCGCGCCGACATTCTCTCGGCGGGACTGCGCAACGATCCCGTTCTCTTCGTCAGCGCCACGCAATTGCCCTATCAACGGTACACCGCTCAACGACCGGGAGTGCCGCTGTACGACATCACACTGGTACAACCCGTGGACATCAGCGGGAAACACCGGACCAGCATCCGCGTTGCCGAACACGAATATCGCGTGCTGGAAGCGCGCTATCAGGATGCGGTGCGCCACGAGATCGACAAGCTGTACATGGCCTGGGTCGATGTGTTGGGGGCGCGCGCCGCGCGAACGACAGCACAAGCTGACGCAGCGAGTCTCGCCAAGCTGGTCGAAACGGCTCGCCGCCGCGTTCAACAAGGAGGATTGCAAGCGCGCAGCGAACTGACTGCGCTCTCGCTCCGTAAGGCGAGAGCCGAGTTGGCCCTTCAAGAAGCGGAAGTGGCATTGCGGCGCGCGCGCCGGCAGCTGGCCGTACTCTTGGTTCTCCCCGAACGAGCCGATTCGTTGAAACTTGACGGCTCGCTTCACGATCGCGCGCCGCCGCCGCCTTCGACGGACGAACTGATCCGCACGGCTTTGAAGTCGCGGCCGGACCTGATTTCCTACCGCCTGACCGTGGAACGCGCACAGGCCCAGGTCCGACAGGCGCGCGCCGAGGGGATCGAAGACCTCTTCCTCTTTTTCTCGCCCTATCAAGCCAGCGATTTTTCCGCGGAAGGCAAGCAACCGGCGAACGGTTGGGAGTTCGGCGTTCTGTTGCCTTTCCCGGCTCTGAATCGCAATCAGGGTAACGTCGCCCGCGCGCGGGCCAACGTGACGCAATCGGGAATCGAGGCCGAGTCGGTGGAGCAACAGGCGATCGCCGAAGTGCGCCGCGCGGCGATGGAGTACGACGTTTCGCGCAATGAAGTGCGGCGCTACGAACGCGAGCTGTTGCCCGGAGTTCGAGACATAAAGGATGATAAATACCGCTTGTATGCCAGCGGCAACGAGGCCGTCGATTCCTATTTGATCGCCCAGAGAGATTACAACGACATCGTCCGTCAATACTGGGAAGCGTTAATCCGCCACCGCCGAGCCATGCTCGAACTGAACACCGCCGTCGGTCAACGCATCCTTCCGTGAACGAGCCGGGACGACAAGAAAGAGGTAAACGCACATGATCGGTACGAAGAATCGACCTTGGATTCCGTTGGTTCTCGCGGCCTCCGTCGCTTTGTCGCCCTGTCGTTTTCTCTCCTTGTCTTCGCAAGCCGTCGCGCAGATCGTGGTGATCGACGATGTGATTCTGCTCACGAGTCGTCAGAAGAAGATGCAGGAAAACCGGACGCATCAACATTTGGAATTACCGGGAGGGGCGAACCGTCTGTCCCCCGGTCCTGGCATGGATACGCCTCGCTTGGGAGAAGAACGAATCGCCGTGGCCACCGTTCCGGGGCTTCTCTCCGACGAACGACCGCGCGCGATGCGGGAGGGAGCCAGACTTCACCTCGCTCCGTTGCCGAGCCTGCGGAGCGAGGGCATCCCTCAATACGGTGTGTTGGAACTGCCGGGCAAAGAGGAAGAAGGCCCGGAGGACGGTCTGACCTTGGACGCCGCCATCGAGCGCCTGCTCGCCGCCAATTACGACTTGGCCATCAAGTATCAAGACATCCCCAAAGCGCGCGCCGATATTCTCACCGCCGGGTTGCGCAACAATCCGTTCCTCTTCGTCAGCGCCAGCGACCTCCCCTATCAGAACTATTCCCCGCAACGTCCGGGCAGCGCCAACTACGACCTCACCGTGATTCAACCCATCGACATGAGCGGTAAACACACCAACGCCGTCCGAGCCGCTCGGCAGGCGAAAGAAGTGTTGGAAGCGATGTATCAAGATGCCGTGCGGTTGGAGATCGATAAATTGTACGCGGCCTATGCCGACGTTCTGGAAGCGCGCGAGGCGGCGCGGGCCGCGCGGGCCGGAGTCGCCGGCATGGAAGAGCTAACGCGGCTGACGAGCGACCTGGTGCGCCAAGGGTTGCGCGCTCAACCCGAATT
The DNA here is from genome assembly GCA_021781415.1 of Planctomycetota bacterium. Taxonomy (GTDB): domain Bacteria; phylum Planctomycetota; class Planctomycetia; order Gemmatales; family Gemmataceae; genus JAJPHU01. The sequence goes on along the minus strand of JAJXWW010000138.1, from coordinate 4,339 downwards.
AACAACCGCTCGGATCCGTCAAGCGAACGCCGTGGACGCCCTTCGCCGTACCGAGGCAATTCTTCTCAAGGCGCGCCAGAATCTCGCCGTCTTGTTGGCGGTTCCGACCGAGAATGCCGACAGTCTCCACCTGCGCGGGTCGCTGCGTCACCCGTCGCCGCCGCTGCCGCGCATCGAGGAGCTGACGGAATTGGCCTTGCAAACGCGGCCCGATCTGACGGCCTATCGCCTCGGCATCGAACGCGCTCGCGCCGATGTGCGTCTGGCTCAGGCGGACGGAATCGGCAACGCTTTCCTTTTTGCCACACCCTATACCGCGGTGGATTATTCTCCCGTGGGCAAGCAGAGCGCCAACGGTTGGGGCATGGGAGTGCTTCTCCCCGTGCCGATTCTCAACCGCAATCAAGGCAACATCGCGCGCGCCAGGGTGAACGTGAAACAGGCGGAGATCGAGCAAAAGGGATTAGAACTCCAAATTGTCCGCGAAGTACAAGACGCGGCGGCGGATCTAACGTCTTCGCGCGCCGCCGTCGAGCGGTACGAACGAGAAATCTTGCCCGATGCTCGCACCTTGCGGAGCGACAAGCAGCGGCTGTACGAGAAAGGGCAAGTGGGTCTCGACGTCTATTTGGAGGCGCGCAAGGAGTATAACGAAGTTGTCCGCGATTACCTGGACGTGTTGGCGCGTCACCGCCGCAACGCCTTCAAACTCAACACCGCCGTCGGCCAGCGCATTCTTCCCTTTTAGAAAACGGGCAGAAGAGCCTATACAATAGGAATGACCCCCGCGTCCAATCTCGCCTCGTCTTCGAGCGAACGTATGACGTTGCCGATTTATCATCTACCGGTCGTGCAAAACTGGGATTGTCACGTCTGCGGTACCTGCTGCCAAGAGTATCGGGTGACCGTGACCGAAGCGGAGAGGCTGCGCATCGAGGCCCAGGGCTGGGACCGCGAAGCCGATCTCGCAGGTCGCGAGCCATTTCTTCCGCACGACGCCAAGCGCGGCCTCTCCGTACTCAACCACCGCGACGACGATAGCTGCGTTTTTCTCAGCGACGCGGGACGCTGCCGCATCCACGAGCGTTTCGGTTACGAGACGAAGCCGTTGGCCTGCCGGCTGTTTCCGTTCGTCCTGGTTCCCGTCGCCGAAGAGTGGCGCGTGGGCATTCGCTTCGCTTGTCCTTCGGCAGCCGCCAACAAGGGCAGGGCCATCGGCGCGCACAACGAATCGTTGGCCGAGTTTGCCGCCAAGCTGGCCGAACGCGAGGGGTTGACGCGCCGGCCCGACGGCTCCCTGACGCCGCCGCCACCTCTGGAACGAAGGCCGAACGTCGAGTGGAAAGAGATATTGCAGATCGTCGAAGTTCTCCTCGGCTTTCTCCGCAATCGACGCCAGCCGATGGAACTTCGGCTGCGTCGATGCTTGGCCCTGGCCTCGGCGATGCGACCGCTGCGCCTGGAGCGACTCGAAAGCAAACAGATTCGAGATCTCGTCGAGGTGATGGCGCGCACGGTCGAACAGGAGACCACGATCGAGCCTTCGATGGTCGCCGCGCCGACTTGGGTGGGGCGCATCCTTTTCCGTCAAGCCGCCGCGCTGTATACGCGCAAGGATCACGGTCCCAAACGCGGATTGCCGGGGCGGGGACGTTGGGCACTGTTTCGCGCCGCCTGCCGATTCTCGCGCGGTCGAGGCATGATGCCGCGCATGCACCAGCACATACCCGTTGTCTCCTTCGAGGACTTGGAAACGCCGCGCGGGCCGCTCTCGGTCGAGGCCGAAGAGATACTCGAGCGCTATTACACGCTCAAAGTCGGAGCGCTGCAATTTTGCGGAGCCGCGTCGTTTGGCTTGCCCTTCTGGGAAGGGTTGGAATCGTTGGCGCTAACGCTGCCGATTTTGCTCTGGCTGTCGCGCGCCTATGGAGATCGACCGCGTCACGAAGCCGTCGTTGAAGCGTTGACCATTGTGGACGATCACGTCGGCTTCAACCCCGTCCTCGCCACGCGCAGGCAGCGCCTCGGCTTCCGCATCTTGGCCCGGCGCGGCGAATTGGCGCGGTTGATCGCCTGGTATAGCCGTTAGCAGTACAGCGTTCCTCCCCCTCTCCGCTGATTACAGGGGAGAGGAGCGAATTCGAGCGCAGCGCTGAACCATGAGGCAACTCTGTCAGCGTTGGATTGCCGCGCGCGTGAAGGCGTCGCGCGGGAACTCCGGATTGAGCTTGATGTCGCGGAAGAAATACTCGCCGATAAACTTGTCCTCTTCCCCCTTGAGAATCGTGCCCAATTGCAGCCATGTCTCCTTATCGACATAGATCTTCAATCGAGCGATGCCGTCTTCCTCGACTTTGGCATAGCGCGTTCGTTGGAGAACCCAGCAGGGACGTTCGCCCGTCTCCGGTACTTTTTCCACGCCGAGATATTCGATGTGCAGGGCTTTGTCCTTCCGTGCTTTCTCCCACGAGGCAAGGGTGCGCTGCGTCCCAATCTTGATGCCGAACTCGGGGACTGGGTATCGGCCGCCTTTCTTGGCGTCGCTGCCGTTGGGATCGCGAGGAACGACGCCCGCAACGGAAAAGATGCCGTTGGGGCGAATCAACAACTGATCGCGGTTCTCGCCTTTGACATACAGCAACGCCGACGCTCGCCGCGCCCCTTCCTTCCAGCGCATCCGCACGCCGAACGGCTCCTCGCGGAAAGCCACGTCGATCATCTCGCTCGGTTCGATCCGACCATCGATGCGTTCTTGCTTGCGCAGAGTGGCCGTGTAACCTTTCACTTCGCGGTCGTAACGGCGAATGCACCACTGAAGAAAAGCGATGGGATCGTTCTTCGCCAGGCGTTCCATTTCGTCGTTGCTCGGCAACGCCTTGCCGGCGTCGGCAATCGCCTCGAACGTCGTGGAAGCCGGAAGATCTCGGTTCGACGAATCCGAGAGGAATAGCAAGCAAACCGGCAGACACAAAATGGAATGTCTCACGACGATCCTCCCGTGGGTCAATCGACCGCCCAAATCGGCATCCGGCGATGAGGCGAGTGAGCCTTGCCTCTTTTCCTTATTTTACAGAGGCGGAATAGTCCGCCAATAGGATCAAACACCATCCATGTAGTTCTGGGCAAGATGGAAAAGATAGCAAATCCGCCTGGCGAACGATCGTAGGAACGATTATGAGTGTCGAAACGGCCGTGTCGGCGACTCGACGTGTCGATCCGAGGTAAGTTGGCAATCTGGGTGAAAAAAAACACCTCCGTTCGTCGAAAGCCCACAATGCGGCAGAGGGTACCGTCGCCGATTCGCAGCGCACGGGAGGGAACCGACATGACACGAAGAACGGTCTGGCGCGGTTTCGCCCTCGGATTAGCTTCGCTCGTTCTTTGGATGTCCTCGCTGTCAACGCCCCTCCGCGCGGGAGAGCCGCAATCGCTGCCTGCTTCTCCTGCCTGTCCGGGACTCGTAATCGTGGTGGACGGAGCGGGGGGCTTCGAAGCCGCATCGCGTCAACTTCGTCAGACTGCCGCCCAAGCACAACTTCCGTTGGACGTTCGTGTATTTCATTGGAGTCACGGCTACTGTCGCATTTTGGCCGATCAAGTACATGCCGAACATGCGCGCCGAGAAGCCCGAAGGCTGTCCGACTCAATCGTAGCCTATCGCCGCACCGCTCCCAATCAACCAATCTATTTAGTAGGCCACAGTGCGGGGTGTGCCGTCGTCTTACTCGCCGCGGAGTGTCTTCCGGCGGATTCGGTGGAGCGGATCGTTCTTCTTGCCCCGGCGGTGTCGGCCACCCGCGACCTGAAGCCGGGATTGCGCTGCGCCCGTCGAGGAATCGATGCGTTCACCAGCACCTACGATTGGGCTTGGCTCGGTCTGGGGACTTTGTTGGCGGGGACGGCGGATCGTCGCTGGACCTCGGCGACGGCGGGACGCGCGGGCTTTCAACCGCCCACGGTGGGAGGGACCGACGATGCGTTGTATGCCAAGTTGCGGCAACATCCGTGGAACCCCCGTATGAAGAGCTTGGGGCACAACGGCGGACACTACGGCGCGTATCAGCCGGAATTCCTTCGCGCGTTCGTCTTCCCCTTACTCCGCGACTGAGAATCGCACTCGGAAGAGGAGAGCGTCGGAGCAGCGACGAAATTTTCGTGAATCTTTTATCGAGCCAGCGCATCTAACCCCGTGAACCTTATGGGTTCAATCGTTCTTTGACAAGTTGGTGTGATGAGCCAAAGCGAGGATGTGGTCGTGTCTTTATTAGTCCGACTCATCCTTGCCGGCAGCGGCGATGCCAATCGTCGCTGTTGCGAGTTCTTTGAGTCGAATTAGCTA
>JAJXWW010000042.1 GCA_021781415.1 Planctomycetota bacterium | reverse complement strand
TCACTTCGAGGGCGACAAGCGTCTCAGCGATCCGAACTTCTGGGTGAATGGCCCGCCGTCTCAGGGGTATTTCCGCGTCTGGCAGGGCACCGCGCCGAACACAGGCGGAAATATATTGGAGGGACTCGACCTCGACAACGTCGGCTCCTATCGCAGCGTCGATCATATGCTGGCCTTCACGGTCAAGTTGCGCGGCGATCAGATGGGCGATTTCATGACGGCGGGACCGCACGGCGGCGGTCAGGTCTTGGGTATGCTCAACACGTTCGGTCCCAACGAAGCGCGCTATCAGCCACTCGTCCAGAATCCGGCGACAGCGGTCTATAACTATCAATGGGCGGATGTAGCTTGGTTCCTTCAAGCACAAGCCGACCCGAACACGGGAATTCAAGATACGACCAGCGGCGGAGTCCCTCTTTGGACACTCTATCGCCGTCAACGCCTAGCCGTGCCCGACAATAATCTCGTGAACACGGCTCAGCCTAATGCCCTCGCCTCGCAGTTTCTCGAAGTGAGTTGCTGGCCCAACCCGATTACGGGTAACCTTTATTTCAACAGCCCGATCGATCTGACGGTTCCAGCACGGCGCATCGGCATGAGCCTCGCCAGCCCCGCTGGCATTCCCACGGCGACCACTGCCTACGGCCCCTCCTATCCCACACTGGCCCAAGACGGAGCTGCGGCTTTCGCGCCAAATCTTGTAAATGCAGACATGCAGGCCACCGACGTGATTTCCTTCGATGTGCGGCTGTTGATTGTCGGTGCCAATCTCTTGCAGCCCGATCCTACCGTATCTTTATTTAATTCGATCTTCACCGGCTACCAAAACCTCAACCCTGTGTTCTATAACCCAAAAACAAACCCTACCGGCCCGGCTGTGTTCGACACCTGGAGCAGCCTTCAAGACAGTCTGTCGGGCAGTCCAGGCTATTCGGTATGGAACCTGTCGGGCACAATCAATCCAAACCCGCATCACAGCATCCCATTGTGGAATCATACACTCCAAACGGGGCCAATAATTCAGGCGATTCAGATTACGATTCGCGTGTGGGATTTGAAGACAGAGCAGACACGCGAAGTGACCATCGTGCAGGCGATGTAGGGAACAAATCGGAGCCGGAAGCGTTAGCGACGGTTCGTCTTGAACTTCAGGCCGTCGCTAACGCTTCCGGCTCAGTATGAGATAGAGATAGCCGTCGCTTACGCTTCCGGCTCAGTATGAGATAGATTGACGAAGGGGGATTCAGTCATGCGCTTCCAACGAAACAACGAACGACGCGGCGTCATCCTGATGGTGGTGCTGGCACTGCTGACTTTGTTTGCCATCGTCGGTGTGGCGTTTGTGCTTTATGCGCAGAGCGAGGCGACCTCGGCGCGCGTGGCGCGTGAGGCGGAGACGGCGCAACGCGCCGATATTCCGCCGGAAGAATGTTTGGCCATGTTCCTCGGCCAGTTCCTCTACGATGTGCCCGATGATACGACCGGGGTTGGCTCCGGCGTGCGCGGTCATAGTCTAGCTCGCACTATGTACGGCTTGAATTACGTCAGCGGCTCCAACGGCGTGACCGGTTCGCAAATCGTGCCGCTGCCCAACAACATCAATGCCTTCAATGGCGTTGGCCGACTGCGTTTTCCTTCCGCATTCGGGCCGACCGTGACCGATGACATGCTGGTGAACTACACTTGGTTTGGCCCCGGAAGCCTCTTGCGCGATCCAGAACGCTACGGAAGTCGCCTCAGCCCGGCCGCTCTCCAAGCCAATCCGTTCATCGGTGCCAATGTTTCTTACACCTATCCCGACCTCAACAATTTCTTCCTCGCCGCCGTCAAGGCAAGCGGGCGAGTGCTGACGCCATCCTTCCATCGGCCTTGGCTATTTAATCCGGGGATGGCTCTCAACAACATGAACAATCCCAACTGGACGAACGCCCAAGGGCGGTACTTGACTCTGAGGCCTCGTCCAGCCGATCATGCCGGCTTTCCGGCTCCAGACGATGCCTGGGGCGACGTCAAGAACCTCGTCTGGGCACCGGGCGGCAACGATAGTATTTGGATCGACATTGGCGCGCCCGTACAAACCGCGCCGGACGGCACTAAGTATAAGATGCTCGTTGCTCCACTCATCATGGATCTCGATGGCCGCATCAATCTTAACACGGCTGGCAACATGCTCGGTCCCAACAACACGCACGGTTCCAATCAGGGCTGGCTACCCTCCGAAGTGAATCTCAGCCTGGCGATGAGTACGGATTGGCAGAACCTGTTCCAGGGCAATCCGTTGGGAGGCACGCCTCGGATTTACGGCAAATATGGCTGGCCAAACAGTGCCACTGCCCCTTTTAACACCCCCCCCTTGTCACCAAATGGCGGTGGCGGACGCGCTACCTCCGGCAGCTTTCCACACAGTTATATGCAGGTGGACATTAACGGCCGCAACGAAAGCAACCTGACTCAGTATTCGTCCCCCCTCGTTGGGCCGGGTTTTGGCGGTCCCAATCCTATTTACAGCTGGCCGATCTTCGGCGCGGGCTTCAACAACGGCAGCCAAATCGAACGCACCAATCTGCCGTCGTTATATGGTGTCGATAGGCCGGCGCTCTATGTGGTGAACCCGCTAGGCCAACCTAACCGCGATCGCGTCTTCCGGGCCTCGGATATGGAACCGCTGCTGCGTCCCAACAACAGCCTGGGCACGACCCCAGTGGATACCGGCAGCGCCGCGCTTGTCTCGGACCTGCTCTGGTTGTGCCCCACATCGTTTGGCCCCGGTGCGGCCAGCCCACGCTGGCGCAACATGGTCACGACTAGCAGCGCCGACTTGGTCGCACCCGGTCTGTCGCCCTGGCTGTATCCATCGCCAACCAACATCTATAAGCTCAACCCGAATGATACTTGGCCACCGACTACCCCAGCGCTGAGTCAGGCACCGACAGGCACGGCCATTCCCTTCCCGACGCTACCGCCCACCGTGGCCGTCAGCACCCCCGTCCCTCCGCAGTACCCAACGAGCGAGTTCGGCTCGGCCAACAATCTGCCCGATTGGCGCGCGGTCGATGCCGCCCTGGGCCGCATCAATCTCAATCGTCCGCTGCCGCCGTATCCGCATATGGGTTCGGGTCTGACTCCGCCGTGGGGAGCGCCCCTAGTGACTTACGGCACGAGTTACGCTGGTGCTCCAGCCGCCGCGCAGAATCAGTATTTGGCTGCGCAAACGGCACGGCAGGCGTTGGCGAACTCGATCTATCGCCGCCTAGTCGCCCTCACCGGCGTACCGCTGCCCGCGAACGCGGCGGCACCACTCTTCACCAGCCAAGCCCTTGCCATGCGCCGTTGGTTGGCGCAACTGGCCGTTAACATCGTCGATTACATCGACGACGATGATATCAGCACGCCGTTCAACTTCTACAACACGACCGATGGCTTGACAGCGAACCTAATCGGTCAGACGGCCGGCACCGCTCCCACGAACGACCCGGACAGCACCGGAGCCAACCCCCTCTTCTGGGTGTTCGGCACCGAACTACCACGTGTTGTCCTTAACGAGGCCTTGGCGGAAACGAGTCTGCCCACCTTGCACGGTCTGAAAGCGGCCACGCCTGCCGAGGTGAAACTGTGGGTCGAGTTGTTTAATCCGTTGCCGCCATTCTCGAATCCGCCGCCTAACGCCGTGCAGATGCAGGACTATTACCGTGTGCCGTTTTACATGGTCGGTCCCAACGGAAAGCCCTCGTACAGTCCCTACCGTGTGACACTCGACAACGCGCTGATGCCCAGTGGGCCGCTCACAGGAGTCGGACTGAACGCCAATGTGCTGGGCAAGGGAGCCACGGTCGTCGGCGTCCTCAATAAGCCCTACAAGTTCCCGCGCGGCACGAACGACGCGGACTTTACCAACCCTGCCCTCGTCCAACAGGCCGGAGGCGGTGCGCAACTACCCCCTGCCACCGGGCCGGTGATGAGTCCCGGCATCGATCCTCAGAACTTCTTCCTGATCGGTCCTCCTGCCTCGGCGAATAAACTCTTCGTCGATCCGTTCGTGCCACAGACCGCGAAGCCGCCCGGTTCCGTGCCGCCCACCGTGCCGGTGCTACGCACGCTCGACATGAAGTACAACACCACTTTCATTCGAGGCTCGACCACGGACGAGCGGACTACGGGCCTGACGGTGCTGTTGCGCCGGCTGGCCAATCCGTACATGCCTTTCAACGGTAGTCTCCTGCTGCCGTCCGGCCTGCCCAATACAGCTTATAATCCGTTTGTAACCATCGATTACATCAGTCAAGTTCCCTTGCACGCTGCTGGCCTTGGGATAGGCAAGATTCTCCCCTTCGCCTCGCGCGGCAAGCGTCAACCCTATGCCGCCCGGACGCAAACTGGAGCGACCCCCTTGACTTTGCTCGGAACAAGTCCGGTGACCACACAACAACTAACCAACCCGAAACCGCCGCCGCTGGGAGGCACGGCATACGAGAACGTCATCACCACTTTTGGGCGGCGGAATTTCCCTCTGCCACAGAGCGGTCATTACGATTGGTTGGTCCACTTGGATCGTCAACCGATCAGCCCTATGGAGTTGCTGCATGTGTCCGCCTATCAGCCGTACCAGTTGACGCAACAATTCGTCTTAGGGAGCGACAACCTCGCCAATCCAGCCAATGTCGCTAACGTCTTCCGGCACTATGCTCCTTGGCTGGAGGCACCTTATGTTGCCCAGACGAACCCGTGGGCTAGCGGCCTTCCGAGCCAAGCAGCGACAATGCATCGGTTGTATCGCCTATTCGAGTTCCTCGAATGCGGTGGTCGGGCCTTTGGCATCGATCCATTGGGCCGAAACTCTGGCAAAGTCAACATCAACACCGTCTGGGATCCTGAAATATTCCAGGCTCTCTGCGATCCTAACTCCAGCAACTATGTGAACACTGCGGCGACGGTCAATGCTATCTTCGGACAGATGCTCCAGTCGCGTTCGCCGAATTATGTGGCGAACGCGACGAACCCGCTGATGGCAATCGGTCCCACCAATGTCAACCCTCCCCCGACGGGGTATCAGGTGGATATGCCGTTCCAGGGTTTAGCCACGGGAGCCAGCCCGGCGGCTAACGATCCCCAATATCCTACCGGCAAGGGGATTCAGAACACCTTGCTGCGTCCAAGTTCTGCTGGCAATGGCAATCTTCTCTTGGAAAAACCTGTTGATACAGCCGCGACCCATCCCTATTTGCGGACGCAGTTGCTGACGAAGATCTTCAATAACGTGACGACGCGCAGCAACGTCTTCGCGGTGTTTCTGACGGTCGGCTTCTTCGAGGTGACGAATGCCAACGCCAGCCCGCCGACGTTGGGACCAGAGGTTGGTCGCAGTGAAGGTCGGCAAGTGCGGCATCGCATGTTCGCCATCGTGGATCGCACGAATATGTCGGTATTCTCCACGACGGCCGCTCCAGGTTGGTCCGTCACCGTCACGCCAGCGACCGGCCCACAGACGGTGCCGATTCAGTTGGTTAAGATGAGCGGACCCAATCCGAATACGGGCGTCCCATGGCAAGTGCAAGCCGGCATGCGGTTGGTGTATGAACCTGGAACTCCCAACGAAGAGACGGTTGTGGTGCAGCTCCAGAATGGCAAACTCGTGGGGACGTTCACGAAATCGCATCCCTATCAACCAGGTAATCCCTATCCGCCGGTCACGGGTTCCGCGACGATCACCGTCATCCAACGCGGCAACCCCGGCCCGTGGAAACGCTACGACCCTCGCCAAGACCCCGGCGTGGTGTTGTACTACAACATCATCGATTGATACGTTGGTTAGCCGCGACGCGCCAGCGGAGCGCGTCTCCCCGTACACCTCGTTCCCACGCTCCGCGTGGGAGCGAGGAGGTAGACTACCCATGCTCGGCGTGGGAACGAGAAGCCGTTACTTCTTCGGCGGAGTGACGGTTTTCAGTTCTTTGTTCAATTCGTCCCACTGCGCTTGAAGCGTGTTGAATCGTTTCTCGAAATCGCCGGTTCCGGCGGTGGCTGGGGCGCTGCCTTTGGGTCCGAACGAGCGAACGTAGGCGGCGAGATCGCGGGCCTCCGCCTCCGTGACGCGGCCACTGTTGGCAGGCATCAATGTCCCTTTGCCGTTCAGGATGCTGACCTGTAATTGAGCGTCGGTGTGGCTTCGCTGGAAGGCGGGATCGGTGAAATTGGGGATGGGCGGCAGACTGGCGCGCATGAGGTTTCCCGTACCATCCGGCCCGTGGCACACGATGCAGAATTGACGGAAGATATTCGAGCCGATGCGGATGCGGGCCGCGGTATCGCCGGGCATGGCCACCAAGGGAGGTTGCTTCACGTCGGGAAGTGGAAGCCCCGAGTTGGTCAGGCCGGCGATGGGGGATTCGATCTTATCCGACGGCGGCGGGCCGAAATACTTGGGGGGCGCTACCGGAATGACTTGTTTGCCGCCCTCGAATTTGCGGATCAGCGCGACCATGTCGTGGACGTTTACCGAACCTAGTTTGTCCTTCATCGAGAGCATGAACTTGCCTTTGCCCTCCAAGATCGAATGGCTTAAATCGGAGTCTTTGCGCGACTTTTGCCATTTTTCGGAGGTGAAATCGGGCAGTTCGGGCATGGACTTGCGAATGAAGGCGTTGCCCTTGCCGGAGTTGTCGTGGCAGGTGAAACAAAAGGTTTGGAAGATGTCCACGGCCGTCAAATGGGCGGAGATCGGTTGCGGCGCGGAGGTTGCCGGCTTGCCGAGGGCGAAGGATCGGACGTAGACCGCCAATTCGAGAATCTGATCGCGCGTCAATTTATATCGGAACGACGGCATCAGCGGCATGGAACCGTAGTCGATTTGATTGACGATGGCCACGTCCGTTTGCGACATTTGCCAGGCCAAATTGGTGAAATCCGGAATGAGTGGCAGCGCCTTGCGAACCATGTTGCCGGTCCCATCGCCGCCGTGGCAGGCGCTACAGTTTTCCTGAAATAGAGCGGTTGCCTTCGTCAGGCCCGGCGACGGCGCGAGGGTGGGACGGGGCGACGGCGCGTCTTTTTTCTGAAGGTTGCGAACGTGCAGGACGGCGCACCATCGATCGTCCACCGAGAGCTGACCGGCGTAGGAAGACATATTTCCTTGCCCGTAGGTCAGAACGTGGAACATATGCCCGTCTTTGATCTGCCGGGCGCGGTCGGCCAACAGCGATGGCGGCGGCGGAAAACCGTGCCGCGCCACCGGACCATCGCCGAGGCCCGTCGCGCCGTGACAAACCTGACAATACGAAACGAAAACCTTCGCCCCGCGTTCGACCCGAATCGTGTCGTTCGCCGCAAAGGGATTGTGTAACTCGACGCCGGCGAGGAGGGCGTCGGTCGGCGTCGGCTGGTAGTGCAGCGGCATTTGCCCGCGCGCCAGCGTGTTGGGCGGAGGCGAACGCAAGGTCATGCCGTCCGCGAAATTCGGATTGGCGGAGAATGCCCGGAAGGCTGGGGAATGAGCCATCTGCGATTCGGGCCAAAACTCGTCGTTGGGCCGAAGCGGATCGTTTTGGGGCAGCGCGTTGAGAGCCAAAACGGTCGCGGCCATCCCTATCAGAATCGCGTTCACAAATGCTCGGGTCATGGTTTTGCCTCAACTTCCGGTCGATCTTGCACGAGAACGGCGCGACACGCTCGCAGCAACTGTCCCATCTGCTCGGCCTCGGCGGACGAACCCGGTGCGCTCAGAGCGAGAACGAACCGATCGTCGGTCGCCCCCGTCGCGGGCGCGACGGCGATCTTGCCCGGATAGAGCCGGCATCGAACCAGCCAGGCCGCCACCAAGCCCAAACCGCCGAACAAGACCATGCACTCGAACGTCACCGGCACGAACGACGGCAACGAGTTCCAAGGCTGGCCGCCGACGTTGATGGGCCAACTTCGAGCCGACGCCCAAAACTGAAACCACAGAGCCAGAATCACGCCGGCCGCGCCGCAGGTAAAACAGGCCGCCGCCAGCCGCGAACGCCGCCATCCGAGCGACTCTTCCAATCCGTGAACGGGATAGGGGCAATAAATATCGTCGATAGGCCAATTGCGCTTGCGGACGGCGCGAACGGCTTCGACGAGATCTTCCGCCTCCGCAAAGACGGCGAGAACGGCTTTCGCACTCGTCTCCGAACCCGACGGTGGCTCCTGCTGGCTCTTGGTTCCGTGCCGATGTTCCAAGACGCCTTTGACCTCGGAAATGGCGATCATCGGCAGAAAACGACAGAAGATCAGAAAGCAAGTGAAGAACAATCCAAAGCTGCCCAGCAGCGTGGCAAGTTCGATCGAGGTCGGCGTGTAGCTGCTCCAACTCGACGGCAAAAAGTTGCGCTCCAACGAGGCGACGATAATGATGAAGCGCTCGAACCACATGCCGACGTTGACCAGGACGGCGATGGTGAAGACCGCCGGTAGAAAGGCGCGCACTCTGGGAAACCAGAAGAACTGAGGCAACAGCACGTTGCAGACCACCATGATTCCGTAGCCCCAACCCAAGGGGCCGAAGGCGCGGTTCAGGAAGGTGAACGACTCGTAGCGATTGCCCATATAGAGCGCGGAGAAGAACTCGATGGCATAGGCCAAGCCGACCAGGCAACTGGTAGTCAGGATAACCTTGGTCATGGCCTCGATATGGCGTTGGGTGATGTAATCTTCCATGCCCATGACTTTGCGGGCAATCAGCATGAGCGTCAGCACCATCGACATGCCGGAGAAGATGGCTCCCGCCACGAAATACGGAGGGAAGATGGTCGTATGCCAGCCGGGCAAGCGTCCGCCGGCGAAATCGGTGCTGACCACGGAATGTACCGAGACGACCAGCGGCGTGGCCAATCCGGCCAGGAGCATGTACACGATTTCGTAGCGCCGCCACGTCCGAAAGCCGCCGGTCCATCCGAGGCTGAAGAAACTCATCAGGCCGCGATACCAGCCGGGACGGAGACGATCGCGCAGAGCGGCCAAGTCGGGAATCAGGCCGATGTACCAGAACACGAGCGAGATCGTGAAATAGGTGGAGATGGCGAAGAAATCCCAATCGAGCGGAGAGCGGAAGTTGACCCAGAGCGGTCCCCGCCAATTGGGATAGGGAAAGATCCAATAGAACAGCCAAGGTCGCCCCATGTGGATAATGGGGAACAGTCCGGCGCAGGTGACGGCGAAAAGCGTCATCGCTTCGGCGGAGCGATTGACGGAAGTGCGCCACTTCTGACGGAACAGGAACAAGATCGCCGAGATGAACGTGCCGGCGTGGCCGATGCCGATCCAAAAGACGAAGTTGGTAATATCGAATGCCCAACCGACGCTGCGGTTGAGTCCCCAGGTTCCGATGCCGGTGGCGATTTGATACGTCACCGCGGCCGCTCCCAACAGCAACAGGGCGAACGAAGGCAGAAACGCGAACCACCACAGGCTCGTGGCGCGCCGTTCCAGCGGCGCGCAGATGTCGGCCGTCACCTGCCCGGTGGACTTGTTGCCGCCGATGAGCGGTACGTACGGAGGGATCGAGACACTAGCCATGCGAGTTTTCCTCTGCCGCGGCCGGTCGATTGCGCACCAAGCCGAGATAGTTCACGGAGGGCTTGACGTTCAGCTCCTCCAAGACGCGGTAGGCGCGCGAACCGGACGCTAATTTGGAAACACGACTTTTCGGATCGTTGAGATCGCCGAAGACAATCGCCTGGGCGGGACACGATTGTTGGCAAGCCGTGCGGATGTCGCCGTCTCGGAGCGCGCGCTCTTCTCGACCGGCTTCGATCTTGGCTTCTTGGATGCGATGCACGCAGAAGCTGCACTTCTCCATGACGCCGCGCGAGCGCACGGTGACGTCGGGATTGAGTACGAGATTGTGCATGGTGTCGTCGTGGGCGTAATCGAACCAATTGAATCGGCGAACCAGATAGGGACAGTTGTTGGCGCAATAGCGCGTGCCGACGCAGCGGTTGTAGACCTGTTGATTCAGTCCTTCCTCGCCGTGAACCGTGGCCAAAACCGGACAGACGACTTCGCACGGCGCGTTGCCGCAGTGCTGGCACAACATCGGTTGATACGCCACGTCCACGCCGCCCGGCCTCTCGGTGTAGTAGCGGTCGATCCGCAGCCAGTGCATCTCGCGCTGCCGGCGCACTTCGTCCTTGCCGACGGTGGGGATGTTGTTTTCCACTTGGCAGGCGACGACACAGGCCGAGCAGCCGGTGCAGGCGCTCAGATCGATGGCCATTCCCCAGTGCGGTCCCTCCGAGGCATGATCGGGAGTCCACAAGTCCGCTTTTTCCTCTTCGTCGTGCGCCGCGCCGACATCTCCTCGACGTAGTCTTTCCAGCGTCGTTTCGTGAATAATCGGCCGGCGCTGTTGGCCGGGCAGAGCGAGGCGCGGCGGCACGTCGAGCAGGTTGTATTGCTGGGTCAAAGCCAGCGGATGCTGCCGGTTCGTCTTCGTCGGTCGCACTCCCGCGCGGAGGCGCTGGAGCGTGTCGCCGGACCACGTCAGCATCTCCGCCGCGTTGCTGCCGACCCTGCCGTTGTGTCCCAGTGTCGGCTTCGCTTCGAGCCATTGCGGCCCGATGCTGGCGAAACGCGCGCTCAACAGGCTGCCGTATCCGAGGGCCACGGCGACGATGCCATCGTGTTGTCCGGGCTGAACCAAGACCGGCAATTCCAGGACGGCCGCGCCGCCGTCGAGACGCACGACATCGCCGGTGTTCGCACCCAAACGCTTCGCCGCCTCCGGCGACAAGCAGGCATAGTTGTCCCAGGTCACTTTGCTGATGGGATCGGGCAGTTCTTGGAGCCAAGGATTATAAGCGTGGCTGGCATCCGGCATCCCCACTTTGGAATAGATCACCAGCGTCAGGCTACCGTCTTTGGACGGACTGCTTGGCGGCAATAGTCGCACTTTCGAGACATCGAAAGATTTCGTCTTGCTCGGAGGCGTCGTCACTTGAGCGAAGCCATCGAGCAGGGTGCGATCCCAGAAAGCCTGGAACGATGGTTTGGGCAGCTTGTCGGCGCGCGGATAGATCTCTTTCTCCCAGTGCGCGCGCAGCAAGTCGTAATCGCTTTGCGGTTTGTTCATCCAGGCGGCCAGGCTTTCCGGCAGCGAGCGCGGTTCGCCGCGCGGCGCAATCGCGGGCTGTACCAGTGACACGAGACCGGCCACGGGTTCGGCATCGCTCCACGATTCCAAAAAGTGCGGCGTTGGACAAACGTAATGCGCCCGTTGAGACGTCTCGTTCGTGCGTTCGGCAAAGCTTACCACCAGAGGCACGCGCTTGAGGTCGTCGCGCAGTTTGTCGCCGTCGGGGAGATCGTGAAGCGGATCGCACTGGTAGAGGAACAGAGCCGCTACCTTTCCCGCGTGCAATTCATCCAGCAGCTTGTGAACTTCCCGATCGTCGCCCTGTCGCTGATACGAAGGCCGCTCCACATCCAGGGTAGCGCCATAGTTGCCCAGCAAATGATTGAGGAAGTTGCACACAACTTGCACGTCCACGTCTTGGCTATCGCACAAAATCAGACTGCGTCCGCGATCGCTCCACAGACGCTCGGCCAATCGATCCAGGATGCCCGCGTCGAGAGGTGACTCCGCCGACGCGCCTTCCGGCACGGCGACACCGGCTTTCTTGGCCAACCGCGTCGCCAAATGATTCAGAATCGAGCCGACTTCACCCGGCGCGATCGTAAAGCGTTCGTCGGCCTTGCTGCCGGTAAGCGACAATCGAGACTCGAAATGAACGTGATAGGACATGCGCGGCTCGGCTCCGTCGATATTTCGGCCGGATCGATACGCCGCGGTGAATTCCACGGGCGAAATCCACGTCCCAAGGAAGTCCGCGTCGAAACTAACGAGAGTCTGGGCCTTGTCGAGCCGATAGTGCGGCAGGAGGCGAACGCCGTGCGTGACGGCATGAGCCGCGAGAATGGCCGAATGCGAAGACGAATCGTAAACGATATGCCGCGCGTCGGCGAAGGTGCCGAGAAATTGTTGGAGCAGCGCGCTGCCGGTGGGACCGAGTAGGGAACCGCTCAGGAACCGCACCGCGCCGCCATTCTTGCGAATGTCTTCGAGACGAGCGCGGACGGCCAAATCGACTTGGAGCCATTCGGTATCGCGCCCGCGTTGTTGCGGATGCTCCAAGCGCTGCCCATCGTACAACCCCAAGAGCGATGCCTGGCCCGCGGCGCACAGACCTCCGCGCGAAAGAGGATGTTCCGGGTTGCCCTCGAGCTTGATGGGCCGACCGTCGCGCGTCGTCGCCAACAATCCGCAACCGGCACTACAGCCACCGCACGTCGAAGCGTAGGAATACGAACGCCCCGGAACGAGATCGCCGGGTTGATTGACGTAGGCCAGGGCATGTTGCACCGGAGCGCGCTGGCATCCAGTCAATGTTGCTCCGAGCGCGAACCCCGCCAGGCGCAAGAAGTCGCGCCGACTTGGAGACGATGCAGCCGAATCGTCTCCCACGAGGGGAAGCGCGAGACTCGCCTGCCGCGAACCGTCCACTTTCTCTTCCGAAGCCATCGACTTCCTCACGATCCCTGATGCCAAGTTTGTGGGGCGGGTCGAGCGAAACATAACCCAACCTGCCGTTTCCTCACCCGCTCCCTCACGGTCGCGGCTCTGAAATCACTGCGCGGGACAGGCTCTCAATAATGGCAAGCGGCGCAGTCGGTGGACGGTTTCACTTTCTTCCCGTCCACGCCCGCGATGCCCTTTTCCCTATGGCAATTGACGCACCATCCCATGGACAGATCTTCCACCTGCCGTACGCGCTCCATCGTCTGCACCGGCCCGTGGCATTCTTGGCACTCGACGCCGGCACGGACGTGCGGTCGATGATCGAAACACGAGAAATCGGGTAAATTATGCACCTTCACCCAAGGAATGGGACGGAGTTTCTTGGCGGGGTCCGGTTGCATTTTCTCGTCCAAGCCCAGCGAATCGTACAGTTTAACGAGTTCGGGAGAAATCACGGGCTGCGGCGGTCGTCCCGCTTGGCGCGCTTGCTGGACCTCTTGCAGCATGGCATCGGGCGACGCCGTCACGAGGCGATGGCAGTTCATGCACAGACTGGAGGCTGGGATACCCGCATGGCGACTTCGATCCGCGCCCGAGTGGCAATAGATGCAGGCGATCTGCAAGTCGCCGGCGTGCAAGCGATGCGAGAAGGCGATGGGTTGAACGGGTTCGTATCCCTGCTGATTGCCCGGCAGGGAATAATTCCGAAACCGAACCCCGAGAACGACCGAAGCGGAAACGAGAACCAGTAACAGAACGACGGTTAGCAGACGGCTGCTCAACATGGGATCCTCGACGGTGCTTTCCATCGGGAGCAGAGCAACGCGCCTCGAACTCCGAACGATGAAACGGGCCATCTCTCCAGCAAACGCTATGCCGCGCGAGTCGTGGGCTTCGCGGCTGGGGAAGAGGCGAGATACGCTGCATTATTTCCCGTTGTACGACCCATCGCACTTTCCGACTACTCGCCAAACGGGAATACGATTCCTTCGGGCCGAAACGGCACAGACCTGTGCGGTTCGCGACCAATCTCAGGCAGTCGCAATATCCCAGGCCCGCGGGGCAACCCATTCTTACGCTCGGAAATACGGACAAATTGGATGACAATATCTTGGCACGGTAATTGCCCCAGCTCTTGCCGCGTATCGAATGGGCGAGACCTGTATCGACCGAGGGAAAATCGATGAAACGGATAATGAAGATGTTAGTAATGGGTTGTGGAATTTTAGCGTCCTCCATCGGCTGTTCGCGGTTGTCGCCTCCACCCGCCAAGGAGGAACCGGCGAAGGCGAAACCGGCCCTCGATGCCCACGCCGAGGCCGACAAAATCTTCCTGACTCGCTGCGCCAGTTGCCACGGACTCGATGGCCGAGGCGATGGTCCGGGCGCGGCCAACCTCAATCCCAAGCCGCGCAACTATCACGACAAAACCTGGCAGAAGACCATCACCGACGAGCAGATCGAGAAAACGATCGTTTACGGAGGCGCTGCCGTGGGGAAGAGTCCGAGCATGGCCGCCAACCCCGACCTTACAACGAAGCCGGAAGTCGTCGCCGCCTTGCGCGAGTACATCCGCAAGCTGGGCAAAGAATGAGACGCCGCGTCAACCGTCTTCACCTACGAGGAGATTTGTCATGATCGAGCGAACGAAAATGCGGACGGCCGTTCATTTCGTGTTATTCCTACTCTTGGGCGCGACGTTGCCGGGTTGCGGCGGTTGCTCCGGTTCTCCAGCACCCTCTGCCGATTCGCTGGCAGGGTTGATGCGCGAGCGAGGTTTATCGGACGACGACGTCATCGCGGCCCTGAAAACCTATACGCCGACAGGCAAGCACGACACGCACTACTTGATGGCCTCCGGCGGCCACAGCGGACAGCTCATCGTCATCGGCGTACCCAGTATGCGCATCCTCAAGTACGTCGGCGTGTTCACGCCGGAGCCGTGGCAAGGTTACGGTTTCGACGACGACACCGCTAAACTGCTCCGCGACGGCTCGCCGCCGGACAAGCTCCTGACGTGGGGAGACGTGCATCATCCGGCCCTCAGCGAAACCAAGGGCGACTACGACGGCGAGTTCGTCTTCGTCAACGACAAGGCCAATGCCCGCATTGCCGTCATCAGTCTCAAAGACTTCAACACCGTACAGATCGTTCGCAGCGGGCTTTTGCGCTCCGACCACGGCGGCACCTTTGCGACACCCGATACCGATTATGTAGTCGAATCGGGACAATACCCCGTTCCGCTCGACAACAAGTATGTGCCCCTCGATCAAAGCAAGTACAACGAGACCTATCGTGGGGCAGCTATCTTTTGGAAGTTCAACCGCGAACGCGGCCGAATCGTACCGGAGGAATCGTTCGCCATCGAGTTGCCTCCGTATATGCAGGACATCGCCGATGCCGGGAAGTTCGCCAGCGACGGTTGGTTCTTCCTGAACTCCTTCAACACGGAACGCGCCATTGGCGGCGATAGCGAGGGCAGGCCGCCGTTGGAATCCGGTGCCTCGCAGAACGATATGGACTATCTGCACGTCATCGACTGGCGCAAGGCAGAACAGGTAGCCAAGAAGGGCCAAACGCAAACGATCGGCGGCATGCGTTTGATTCCCTTGAAGACGGCCATCGCCGAAGGACTGTTGTACTTCATCCCCGAACCGAAAAGCCCGCACGGCGTGGACGTGACGCCGGACGGCAAGGACATTTGCGTCTCCGGTAAATTGGACACGCACGTCACCGTCTACAGTTTCGAGAAGATCAAGCAACGGATCGAGTCCAAGCAGTTCGACGGCAACGATCCGTATGGCGTGCCGATCCTGTCGTTCAAGGACACGATTCGCGGTCAAGTCCAAGTCGGTCTAGGGCCGCTGCACACGCAGTTCGACGGCGCGGGACACGCTTATACTTCGCTGTTCATCGAGTCCAAAGTGGCACGCTGGTCGTTGCAAGATCTAAAAGCGCTCGACAGCATTCCCGTGCATTTCAACGTCGGCCATATCTGCGTGGCCGGAGGCGATACAGCCCATCCGGACGGACGCTATCTCGTCTCCATGAATAAATGGTCGATCGATCGCTTCGCTTCGGTCGGCCCGCTGCTGCCGCAGAACTTCCAATTGATCGATGTCACCGCCGACAAGATGCGGTTGCTTTACGACATGCCGATCGGTCTGGGAGAACCGCACTACGCGCAAATGATCTCCGCCGACAAGATCAAGCCGTTGGAGTTTTACAGTCCGGTCGGTATCAACCAAGTGACGCATCGAGCGGACCCTAACGCCACGACCGATGAGAAAAAAGCGCGCGTGGAACGGCACGGCGACGCGGTGGATGTGTACATGACGGCCATCCGCAGCCATTTCGTGCCCGATACGATCCGCGTCAAGCAAGGCGACACGGTCCACGTTCACCTAACGAGCCTGGAACAGACGCGCGATGCCACGCACGGCTTCGCCCTCAACCATTACAACGTCAACCTCAGTCTGGAGCCGGGCAAGACGGCCAACGTCACGTTCGTCGCCGACAAGGCGGGCGTCTTTCCCATCTATTGCAGCGAGTTCTGTTCCGCGCTGCACCTGGAAATGGCGGGCTATTTGCTCGTAGAGCCGCGAGCGAAGTGAACGAGCAGGGAGGTTAGCCGCGACGCGCAGCGGAGCGCGAGGCCGTCGCGCTCCACGTCGCGGCCAACCGAATTGAGTGTAGGGACGTGCCCTAACCGTGGAGTCAGAGAGAGAAATCGACGCTCGATTAAGGTGTCAAGAAGGAGCAAACCATGCGTTGGGGCAATTTTTATCGCGTATCTGTTATCTGCTTTACTCTTCTCAGTATTCTCGGTGCCTCCGTGGTTTATCAAAACTCCGCCCCCTCTGCTTCCCTCGAACCGCTCCCCGTGCCCGAGAAGCCGTCGGGAGGCCGGACGATCTCCGCCGGTGACGAATTACAATGCATTTTAGATAATGCCGATCCGGATACCGTATTTTACTTGTCTCCAGGCGTTTATGCGGGACCGCTGGTGATCCGTCGCTCCGCGACGATTTGGGGTCCGCGTGAGGCCGTCATTCGTTCCTGCGGCCAAGGCCATACCATCGACGTGCAGGTCCGTGGAGCGCGCTTGCTCGGCTTCACCGTGGATGGCAGCGGCACTCGGCCCGACCGCATGGATGCCGCCGTCCACATCCAAGGCGACGATGTGACGGTGTGCGGTTTGCGCATCGTCCATGCCTATTTCGGCGTGGTGGGCGAGAAATCGAGGCGCATGACTTTGGTGGGTAACGAAATCCTCGGCGATCCGTCCGTGGCCCTCGGACTACGCGGCGATGCCATTCGCCTCTGGGAGACGCGCGATTCGCTGGTGGCGGACAACCGCATCGCGGACAGCAGAGACGTTCTGATCTGGTACGCTCCGGACAATCGCATTGTCAACAACGAAGTGAGCCGCGGCCGCTACGGCACACACTTCATGTACTGCGACGGTGGCGTGGTCGAAGGCAATCGCTACCGCGACAACACCGTCGGCGTCTTCGTGATGTATTCCCGCAACGTCCAGGTGCGCGGCAATCTGAACGCGGGGGCCGGTTCGGCCGGAGGCATGGGTCTGGGCGTCAAAGAATCCGGCAACCTGACGGTCGAAGACAATCGCTTCGTCCAGGATCACGTTGGGTTGTATTTGGATAATTCGCCGTTCCGCGGCGACGATAACAACCGCATCGAAGGCAATCTATTCGCGCTTTGTCAGACCGGCGTTGTCTTCCATTCTAGCCCCGTGCGCAATCTGTTCGTCGAGAACTCGTTTCGCGCGAACGGGAACCCCGTGCGCGTCGAAGGGCGCGGCAACGCTCTGGAATCGACCTGGAACGGCAACGCTTTCGACGATTACCAGGGTTACGACTTGGATGGCGACGGTTACGGCGACGTACCCTACGAATCGCGCAGTCTGTCCAATCGACTGATCGGTCGAACGCCGGAACTCGCCTTCTTTTCCGGCACGCCATCCTTGGGACTATTGGAGGCCGTCGGGCATATTTTCCCCCTCTTCCAGCCGGAACCGATTTTCGTCGATCCGCGCCCTCGGATGAAGGCGAACGGGCTTTGAGAAAGGTCGATCGTGGACATTGCGCTGCGAAACGTGGTGAAGACCTTCGGGAGCATGAAAGCCCTAGACGGCATTTCCCTGTCCGTTCCCTCGGGGCGGAAAACCGCTCTCATCGGACCAAACGGATCGGGAAAATCGACTTTGACGCGCATCCTCATGGGCATGTTGGCGTGTGAGGGCGACGTGCGGCTCGACGGTTTGTCGCCGTTCGCGCAGCGCGTGCGGCTGGCGCGGCGCACGGCTTACGTTCCGCAGAGTCCGCCGCAATTATCGGCTTCGGTAGCGGATGTGGTTCGCGCCGTGGCCCGCATCCGCGACCTAGAGGAGCGACGTATCGCCGTCACTGCCGCCCATTTCGATCTGGATCTCGGAACTTTGGCCAACCGGCCCATCCGCGCTTTGTCCGCCGGCATGAAGCAGAAATTGCTGATTGCCCTGGCCCTGTCGAGCCGAGCCGAACTGCTCATTCTCGACGAACCGACCGCCAGCCTCGATGTGTCGGCACGCGCGCGCTTCTTTTCGCTGTTCGCCGAGATGGCCGGAGCGGCGACGCTTCTGCTGTGTTCGCATCGACTGGAAGAGATTCAACATCTGGTCGAACACGTTATCGCGCTCGACGGCGGGCGAGTGATTTTCGATGGCCCGGTCGATACGTTTCTTCAGACGCGGGCCATCGCGCTGGTGGAAGTCGTGACGACGCGGAAGACCCATGCCGACTGGCTGCACGCCCACGGTTTTCGCCAGTCATTCGGCGCATCGTGGGTGCGCTCCGTCGCGCGGGCGGAGAAATTGGCCCTGCTCAACGAAATCGTGACGCACTTCGACGGCGATCTCGACAACGTGGTGATCCGCGATGTCGAAACCCTTTCGGACAAGGCTTGGGAGGCACGCTCATGCACAAGTGGGTGAGGTTCTGTTTGGCCACGCTGCTCGTGCTGGCCGCCACGGCGACGGTTGGCATGTTGGTGCTGCGCGCCCAAGCGTTGCCCAACGGCGTTCGCCCCGTCGTTTGGGACAAGGAAAGCTGCGGCGAGTGCGGCATGGCCGTCAGCGAGCCGCGCTTCGCCGCTCAGCTTCAGACGCGCGATGGACAAGTAATCAATTTCGACGATCCCGGTTGTCTTTTTATCTACCTTCTTCGCCGCGATCCTCCGGTTCATGCAGTCTACTTCCATCCGTGCGAGGGTGACGAATGGTTGGACGGCGAGCGGGTTGGATTCGCGGCAACCCGCGCCTCGCCGATGGGTTACGGCCTCATGGCCGTGCCGCACGGCACGCCGGGTTCGCTTTCGTTCGCGGAAGCGCTCGAGAAAATGCGACGACGCGAACGAGGAGGGGATTGAAAGTGGGCGGTTTCAAGCGAATGGCTGCGGTGGCGCGTCTCGACTTGGTCGAGGTATTTCAATCGCGCTGGCTGGTATTTCACAGCGTTCTGTACGCGCTGTTGGCGGCGTTGTTTCTGTTTGCTGGGTTGCGCGAATCGAGCGTGCTGGGGTACACCGGCATGAGTCGTTTGCTGTTGTCGCTGTGCCACGCGCTGATCCTGGTGCTACCCCTCCTGGCCCTAACGGCGAGCGGCTTGGTCGTGAATCGCCATCGAGAAGACGGCACGCTGGAGTTGCTTTTCAGTCTCCCCGTCGGGCGCGGCGAATACTTCGCTGCCGTCTCGGCGGTGCGCTATCTCGTGCTGCTGGTGCCGCTGCTGGTGCTGATGCCGTTGCTGGGGCTTGCGGATCGCCTGCTATTCGGCCATGTTGTTCCTTGGGGATTCATCGGTCGAAGTCTGGCCATCAGTGCTACGTTGTTGTGGAGTTTCGCCGGCCTGGGTCTGGCCGTTTCCACTTTCGTGCGCAATCGCACCAAGGCGCTCATGTACTTG
>JAJXWW010000032.1 GCA_021781415.1 Planctomycetota bacterium | reverse complement strand
CGAACTCGTCCTTCACCTTCAAACTTTTCCCGCATCCCGAACAGAGAAAGGCGATCATCGCACTCCACCTTTATCGAATATAGATCCCGAAGGAACCACCCGGCAGCTTACGCAGCCGGTTCGCCACGAACACTGTCTGGCGAACCGGCTGCTTACGCTGCCGGATACGGCCACCCGGCAGCTTACGCAGCCGGTTCGCCACGAACACTGTCCGGCGAACCGGCAGCGTAAGCTGCCGGGTACGGCCACCTGGGAGCTTACGCTGCCGGGTGCCACGACGCTCTTAGCGTGAAAAAAGATTATCCCAGAATCGACGGGAGATACAAGGACCGTGTGCTAAAATGCGAAATACCTTGCGGAAACCGCTACGAACTTGGAGTTGTCGCTCTCATGGATCTCTCATCGCTGGCCCGTGGACCGCGTACCGCCGGACGGTTGGCTCAGATCGTGGCCATTCTCTGCAAGTACAGTTTGGCCGACTGGCTCAAAGCCGTCAACGTCCGTCCCATTCGTCGCTTTTTGACCGGCTTCGACGGCCAACCCATTGCCGGTTTGCCCACCGAGGTGCGCATTCGCATGGCCCTGACCGAGATGGGAGCGACGTTCATCAAGCTCGGCCAAATCCTCAGCACGCGCCCCGATGTCGTCGGGCCTGTCCTGGCCCAAGAGCTTTCGTCGTTGCAGGACAATACCCCCGCCGATCCGCCGGAACGCGTCCGCGCGCTAATCGAGGCAGAACTGCATCGACCGCTTTCCGAGTTGTTCGCCGAGTTCGAGGAGAAAGCGTTCGCCTCGGCGTCCATCGGACAGGTGCATCGCGCCCGATTGCACGACGGCCGGAAGGTCGTCGTCAAAGTGCTGCACTACAATATCGAAAACCAAGTCGCCACCGATCTCGACATTATGATGGCACTGGCCGATCTGGGCGAGAAATACAGCGCCGAATTGCGAAACTACCGCCCGCACGCCACTACGAGGGAGTTTCGCCGTTCGTTGCAGCGCGAGTTGGACTTTTGCCGCGAGCTGCGCAACATCCAAGAGTTCCGCCAACATTTCAAGGACGATCGCACCGTTCGTTTTCCCACCCCGCATCCGTCCCGATCGTCGCGCCGCGTGCTGACCTTGGACTTTCTCGACGGCATTCGCATTAGCGACGTAGAACATCTGAAATCGGCCGGGCACGATCCGCAAACGATCGCTCGCCGCGGCGCGGACATCGTTTTGAGCATGATCTTCCGCGACGGCTTCTATCACGCCGACCCGCATCCCGGCAATCTCCTGGTCTTGGAAGACACGGTGATCGGCGTTCTCGACAGCGGCATGGTGGGCCGCCTCGACGACAATATGCGCGAGGCGTTCACCTCCATGTTGTTGGCGGCCATCGCCAGCGATTCCGGTCAGATGACCGACCTGGTCCTTCAGATCGCTCGCGTTCCGCCCGATCTCGACCGCGACGCTTTCGAGTTCGAATTGCACGATTTCCTCGCCGACTACGGCTCGCAATCGCTCAATCAATTCGATGTTTCCGGAGCGCTTAACGGCCTGATCGACATTGTGCGCCGCTATCATTTGCTCTTGCCCGCCAACCTGGCGCTCTTGCTCAAAGCGCTGATCGTGTTGGAAGGTACGTCGCGGCAACTCGATCGTTCGTTCAGTCTCGCAGAGATGATCCAGCCGTATTTTCATCGAGCGCTGCGGGAAAAGCTGTCGCCGCGCCGCTTCCTGCGCCGATTGCGGCGGACATTGTGGGGATGGGATCATTTGCTGCGCACGCTGCCCGGCGATGTCGGCGACATCCTCGACCGCACCAAGCGCGGCCAATTCAAGTTCTACCTGGAGCATCGCCGACTGGAAACGTCGTTGGGGTTGCTGGTCGAAGGGCTGGTGTCGGCCTCACTGTTCCTGGGTTCAACGCTAATGCTGGGCCACCGCGTTCTGCCGGAACCGTGGTTCAATGTCTCGATCCCCGGCGCACTCGGCGCTCTTTCGAGTTCCTTCCTCATCTGGCGCGTTCTAAGGGCGACAAAGAAGAGCCGCAATGAGATATAAACGGCGTTTGAATAGCCCCTCTCCCTCGGGTGATGCGAGGGAGAGGGGTTGACAGGAGGAGGCCGAGAGGAGGATAAGTTACCAGTCCGCAGGCATGGGGAGGCCGTCTCTTGGCGTCATGGCAAGGTTAAACGTGACCTTACTGACGCCGCGGTTGATGATTTTCACGCTACCATCGCCCAAGCCGGCCAAGAGCGCCCCGGTGTGGCTGCTCGAAGGCCAGTAAAAGACACAATCGGTATCGTTGACGACGCTGAATTGGGGCTGAATGTTCGGCGACAAGCCAAGGACCGTTGTCGTAACCGCATGTCCCCAAGCGCCGTTCGGCCAAGGCGCGCCGACCAGAGGAGTATCGTATCCTCCCTGTCCCGCCCAACGATTCACGGCGTAGGTTCCCGCCGGACAATAGGCCAGCCTTTCGGTCCAAAGGATGGTATTGGAAGTCCCGTCGGGAATGTCGGTGGGAATCCTCGTTCCACCGATCTCGCGGAGCATGTTGACGTTCGGCGACCCAGTCGTCATGTATACCGTGCCGAACACTTGAGCGTTTGCGGCATAAGACGTATTGGAGCCGGGCGTTCCGGGAGCCAACCGAAGCGTAACGTCGCTGGGGCATTGGAAGACCTTAATCACGGTCGGACAGTTCCCATTCCAGCCATTCAAGCTGTTTGCCGCACGCGCCTCGTTGAAGATGCTCTGTTGTTCGAGGTTGGGCAAAAGCCAAAACGAAGGGGCCCCGCTCAAGCCGCTGCTCGAGGAACGCGGATAGCGTCCGTAGGCCGGTGGTATTTCGCCGTAGGTTGTGGAGGCATTCATCGTCGCCAAACCGAGTTGCTTGAGGTTGTTGGTGCATTGAGTGCGGGCGGCGGCCTCACGCACTTTTTGCACCGCCGGCAAGAGCAACCCCACGAGAACGGCAATGATCGCAATCACCACCAACAATTCGATCAACGTGAAGGCGAAGCGACGGCGCGAGCGGAACTTTAGAACCCTCATTGTGAGAACCTCCCGGATTCCAACGGGTACGGGCGAAGACGAAACAGACGAAGAATCAAAGATATGTGCTTTGTCTACCCGATCCATCGAATCTCGGCCTGGAACCGAATCCTTGTCATCGCTTCGTCCGATTCGCTCAAGATGCAGCGCGAACGAGCGCTCGGAGCCGGAAAGGTTAGGGACGGTTTACCATCCCAGATGGGCGATTCGGACTTCGACGGGAATTCGTAGACCGAGTTTGACCTACATTAGCCGCCTTCATTGGCCGTGTCAAGA
The DNA here is from genome assembly GCA_021781415.1 of Planctomycetota bacterium. Classification (GTDB taxonomy): domain Bacteria; phylum Planctomycetota; class Planctomycetia; order Gemmatales; family Gemmataceae; genus JAJPHU01. Next base: position 16,386 of record JAJXWW010000032.1, on the reverse strand, counting down.
TGCCCAAACCCGTTATGAAGAGGTCATCGCCCCGTCCCGCACCCCAGCGGCCGATCGCGCAGCTCTCCATCGGGCAGAGTGGAGCTTATGGGACATTCTCTCTCAGACGATGCGCATGAACAGCGGTTTCACCTTGCCGTTGTCCAGTTCCGCCGTCAGTCGCAGTTCCTCGACCTGACGCGGCTGGCTCCACACGTCTTCGTAGCGCACCGCGTCCCACTCCTGCGGAAAATTGAAGCTGTTGTAGATCGTCTTCGCCAACCGCGGGACGAACGGCTTGAGCAGAATGGAGACTCCGCGCAATAGTTCGACCGCGTCGAAAAGAATTCTTTTAACCGCTGTCTTGTCCGTTTTAACCAGCTTCCACGGCTCCGTGCGTTCCAGGTAGCGATTGGCCGGATCGAGCAATTTCAGCCAGATCGTTTGCAACGCCTGATTGTATTGGCACGCTTCGACGTATTCTTGAACCTGTTTGACGAGTGTTTGGATGTCCGCATCGGCGTGGAACTCGCCCGGTTCGAGGCTGGCTGTATCGGCGAGACGGCACTCGTAGTTTTGCACGAGCAAGCGCGTGACGCGGCTGTAGAGATTGCCGAGATTGTTGGCCAGGTCGGCATTGCACACCTCGACGAATCGCTCCCAGCTAAACTCGCCGTCTCCGGGGAACGGGCACTCGCGCAGAAAGTAAAAGCGAAATGCCTCGGCGCTGAATTTCGTAATCAGATCCATCGGCTCGGTTACATTGCCGAGCGTTTTACTCTCTTTAACTCGTTCCCCGGTCGTCTCATCTTTGCGATAGACGAAGCCGTGGCCGAAGACGCGGCGCGGTGGTTCGATGCCGGCGGCCATGCACATCGCCGGCCAGAGGGCGCAGTGAAAGCGCGTAATGTCCTTGCCGATGACATGCAGATCGGCCGGCCACCATTTCTGAAAGCGCGCCTCATCCGAGCCGTAGCCGATGGCCGTGATGTAGTTCAACAGCGCGTCGAACCATACCCAAATGGTGAACTCCGCATCGAAAGGTACGCGGATGCCCCAAGTTTGCCCGGAGCGCGTGATGTTCACATCACGCAGCTCCGTCTGCACCAGATTCAATACTTCGTTGCGCCGACTTTCCGGCTGAATGAAATCGGGATATTGCTCGTAAAAGCGAAGGAGCTTTTCCTGAAACTTCGACAGGGCGAAATAGTGGCATGGCTCGGAACGCCGTACCGCTGGCACCTTGTGATCGGGACAGCAGCGATTCTCGTCGAGATCCTTTTCCGTCTTAAAACTCTCGCAACCTTCGCAATACCAGCCCTCATACGCCCCCTTGTATATGTAGCCGTTGTCGTAGACTTTCTGAATGAATTTGCGACAACCCTCATGATGGCGTGATTCGCTGGTTTGAATGAACGCGTCGTTGCTGATTTCCAGCGCGCGCCACACATCCTGAAATTGCTTGGCCATATCGTCGCAGTAGGCTTTCGGCTCGACGCCCAGCTCGGCGGCGCGCTTGGCGACCTTGACGGTGTTCTCGTCGTTGCCCATGAGGAAGAACACGTCGTAGCCCTGCATTCGCCGATAGCGCGCCTGCACATCCGCGCCGATTTTCTCGAAGGCGGTGCCGATATGCGGCCGGCTATTGGGATAGTCGATGGCCGTGGTCAGGAAGTAATGCGATGGTTCGGTCATATCGAACAAAGTCCTATCTACTGGGGCGAGTTCGCAGGTCGGACGTTCCAGCCCGATGCTCTTCTCTCTCTTCTTAGCAGGAGAAGGACAACAGGTCACGGGTTCGCCTGTCAAAGTAGGCTGTACATCGGCTCGGATCGGCGAGTAAAATAGAACTCAACGAATCAGGAACGAAGGAGGATCGCATGAGAGTCGTCATTTCTTCGCTATTGCCGGACATCCAGGCCGAGCGCAAGAGGACGGGATTGGACCGGTGGGACGAAATGTGGGAAGGGGTGCTGCACATGCCGCCTATGCCCAATCGAGACCACCAAGATTTGGAAGGATCGCTGGAAACTTATCTTCGTTTCAATTGGACACCGCCGCGTCTGGCCAAAGTATATCACCAGATCAATGTGGCGGCGATGGGCGGTTGGCCGAACGATTATCGCATTCCCGACCTCGTGATGCTCCTGCCGCAAAGTTTCGCTATCGATCGCAACGAATACTTCGAGGGCGCTCCGGATGCGGTGGTCGAAATCCAGAGTCCGGGCGATGAAACGGATGAGAAAATGCCGTTCTACCGCGATCTCGGCGTTCCTGAAGTGTGGATCATTCATGGCGATACACGAACGCCGGAAATTCATCTCCTCAAACGCCGCCGCTATAAGAGACAGACGGCAACCCGCGAGGGCTGGATTGTCAGTCCGAGGACGGGGATCGAACTAGCCGGTCGAAACGGAAACCGGCGATCCGATTGAAGGGCGACGATTCGACGCAGCAGGAATTGCCTCTCGATTAGTCCAGGTTTACGAACGGACAATTTGTCGCAATAGCGGCGAATCGGCGACGACGCGCTGGCCGGCCGCACCGAGATTGTTGTGACGCAGATCCACCAATCGCAGACGCAATCCTTCCGATGATTCCGATAGTCGTAAAATACTTTGTCCCAACGCTCGCATTCCGGTGGGACCGACATCGTTGCCGTGCAAAATGAGACGCTCTAATCGGCTCAATACCGGAGACTCTGCCAAGGCCCTCATGCCGCTGTCACCGATGCGGTTGTGCGACAGATCCAACTCGGTTAAGCGCGTCAAGTGGTCCGAAACGATCAGGGCGCGCACATGGCGGCTGTCCAAGCGATTGCCACTGAGATCGAGCGCGTGCAAAAGATTCAGTTGTTCGATCTCCGCAAGTGCCGCGATGGGCTTTGCGATACCCTGGGGATCGTATTGTATTTTCAGATGCCGAATGGGAGCGCGGCGAAAAATCCGCTTGGCAGCGTCCAGGAACCGATCGTTCCATACCACGATACCGTCGATAAATCCGCGATGAAAGCTCCAAGAGCGAACCAACCGACGAAGTGGCCGTGCCCATTCCTTCCCGCACCGATCGAGGAGTAGTTGCTGGCGTCGGTCGAAATCCGCTCGTCGTTGCTCCGGCAGATCGTTACCGGCAAGGGCACACTGAATGCGGATGAACTCGGCGCGGTCGGCGTCGCCGTGTTCGTCGAGCCAGTCGGCGAAAATTAAACGGGGCGCATCGTCGTCGGGGCATTCGAGAATCGCTTCTAGAAAGGCCTGGGCCTGATTTTTCATTGCGATATATCTCCCGCCGGCGAACCGGCAGCGTAAGCTGCCGGGTTCTGTTAGTCCCGCCGGCGAACCGGCAGCGTAAGCTGCCGGGTTCTGTTAGTATGCCCGGCAGTTTACGCTGCCGGTTCGCCTCACCCGGCGGCTTACGCTGCCGGTTCGCCTCACCCGGCGGCTTACGCTGCCGGTTCGCCTTACACGGGAGCCTACGCTGCCGGTTCGCCTTGTGAGTTGTATCTTAATGGCGCTGCGCGTTCGTCTCTACCGCAGTAGGAGTGGAAGGGAACAAGGAGTCGGCGATGTCTTCGGCTTCAGAAAAACCAGCGGTCGTGCTGCTCAGCGGCGGTCTCGATTCGGCGACGGCGCTGGCGGTGGCGCGGCGCGACGGTTTCCGCTGCCATGCTCTGACGATTGCCTACGGCCAGCGCCACGCGGCGGAGTTAGACGCGGCCAGACAAGTTGCCGCCGCGCTGGGGGCTGTGGAACAGCGCGTCATCGAATTGGATCTGCGCGCGTTCGGCGGTTCGGCGCTGACTGCCGACATCCCTGTACCGCAAGATCGCTCCGTCGAATCGATGAGCGCCGGCATTCCGATCACCTATGTTCCCGCGCGCAATACGGTCTTTTTATCGTTGGCGCTCGCCTGGTCCGAGGTCTTGGGAAGTTTTGATATTTACTTGGGAGTCAATGTACTCGACTACTCCGGGTATCCCGATTGCCGTCCGGAGTTCATCGCCGCGTTCGAGCAATTGGCAAACCTGGCCACGAAAGCCGGCGTCGAGAATAAGGGACAATTCCGCATCCACGCACCGCTGATACAACTCTCGAAGGCCGACATCATCCGTCTCGGTACTTCGCTGGGCGTCGATTACCGTTTGACGCATAGCTGCTACGATCCCGCCCCCGACGGTGCGGCCTGCGGCCGTTGTGATTCGTGCGTGCTGCGCCGCGCCGGGTTTGAGACCGCCGGCATCCCCGATCCGACGCGATATTCGTGACTCCGTGGTGGCAGGGCGGCTACCTCTCACTCTTTCAAATCCGCAGGCGCGCTCGTTCGGCGACGGTCGTAGGGATCGGGGAGCGATTGCTTGAGGAATGGCGCTTTATGGGAACGCGGCGGGATCGGCGCTGCAAGGGCGGCGGCGTTTGAAGCGGCGAGCGTCGGATCGTCCAGCGAAGCTCGATCCGCGACGGGACGGGCGAGAATCGGTAAGGGAATCGGGCGGTTTACATCGGGAGACGGAACGCGGATTCGTCCGTTGTCGGGCAGGGGTGGAGCCGGAGGCAAGCGGGGCGCGTCGGTCGGCAAGTCGAGCGACTCCTCGGTCACAAGGCGCGGACGGAAAGCCAGGCGTTGGTCCGAAGCGAGCGAGCGAGGTAGGTTGACCGTTCGGGACGGCAGCGGTAAGGAAGGAGGATCGATCGGCATCTCGATGCGGCGGCGCGGAGAATGCGAAGGCGTTCGCGGGGCGGCTTCCACGTCTTTAGGCGGTAGAACCTTGGCTAAGAGCCGTCCGCCGGCATCGTCGGAGAAGGCGAAAGGCGTCGTGTCAGGTTCCTCGGATTGGGCGCGAACGACCTTGGTCTTAGGAGGCAACTCCTCGGCAAGCGAGGTGGTTTCGGCAGGCCCGACGACGGTGGTGCGACCGCATCCCGCAAGCGCGAACAGCAGCGAGGCGAGGACGATTTTATGCGACAGCATAAGAGAGCGCGGCATGGTTACTTCCCTTTCGCCGGGACTTCGAGGATCAACTTGACCGCCGTGCCTTCCTTCGGCAGCAGCTTGGCGTTGGTCTCCAGTTTGACGTACTTCTCTTCTTTCATGGTCAAGTTCGTCTGAAACACCGTCTGATCGGTGACGGGGAAAATCGAGATCAACGTGCCGGTGAGATCGGCACCGTAAACCTTTTCGTCCTTGTCCGGGTTGGGCTGTTTGAGCGCCGAACCGGTGAAACGCCATTGAACTTTCGGCATCGGCTTGTTGGTTTTTGGATCAACGAGGAGTCTTTCGATCGGCAAACGCTTTGATCGGTCTCCCTCCGCCGGCACCTCGAGATAGATTTTCACTTCCGGTCCTTGGGGCGCTTCCTTGCTCTCGCCGACGACGGGTTTACCCGCTTTCAGGCCGAGACTTTCTAGCGCCTTGTGTACCTCGCTCGGTTTGGCGTCGATGGTCACCACCGTTTCGTGAGCCTTTTGCCCCTTGGGAAAAGGCCAGCACGCGATCACTTCCAGCGGATACGGTTTGCCGTCCTCCCGCTTGTAGCGAGGATCGTTGAGGATGCGCGGGGCGATCTTGGCCGCGATGGCGACGGTGCGTTTGTCTTTATCGACGACGACATCCGACTTCGCGTCGTCGGCGCGCACGGCCAGAAAGGCGAAAACACAAGCCAGAACGGCGAATCCGAATAGGCGTGGCGACATTGCGTACTCCATTTATTTGTCTCCGATACAGACGACGACGGTGGGTTGACGCGCGTTCGGTCCTTCGAGGTTGCAGGTGGCGACGTAGAGGCGTCCGTTGTGGAGGACGGGGCCTCCGTAGATCATTCCCGGCGCTTTCACCGGCTCGGCGGCGAGATCGAGCTTCCATTTGGCCGTACCGTCGGCGAGGTTGATGGCGTGAACGACGCCGCGCAGATCGCCGGCATAGACCACGCTCCCAGCCACGGCGACTGGAGCGAAAAAGGGAGTTTTCGCATCGTAAATCCACTTGCGTTCGCCGGTTTGTAAATCGAACGCCCGCACCTTACCATCGGTCGCCGTGGCGAGGGCCAGGTCTTTCGTCAGCGCGATGCAGGATACGATGCCGGCAGGTACGTCCTTCTTCCACTTCTCTTTGCCGTCGCTCAGATTGTAGGCGGCGATCGCGCCGCGCGCCCCTTTAAGCTGTTGGGGAGCGTAGCCGATGGTGCTGCCTCCGACCACGACGAGATCGCCGGACAGCGAAGGGCCGCCCCAGGGATTGACGCGCAGCGGTGCGCGCCACACGATGTCGCCGGTCTTGGAATTGAGACAGAAGAGAGCGCGATCGCCGACTTTCTCCTTTTCGAGAAACGCCGAGGCGGCGAGAACGCGATCGCCCGCGACGGCCACCGGAGCATCGACGTGCCATTTGTCTTTGCCCTGTTGCCAAGCCAAGATCGGCGACGGCTTGGGCAAGTCGTCTTCGCTGGGCGGCACGGCGAAATCGGGATTCTTCTTCTTGTCTTCCTCGTACTTTGCTTGCAGCGTAGCCCATTGAGCGTCGAGCAATTTCTCGATCGCGGCCGCTTCCATCTCTTTGTCGTTCAGGCGAATGCGGTTGAGATCGACGCAGATCACCCCAGCCGCGCCGCCGCCGAGATAGACGCGCCCCTCGGAGACGGTCGGCGAGCCTTCGAGATGCACGAGATTGCCGGGGATCGGATATTGCCAAGCCATGCGTCCCTTATCCGCGCGCAGACAGTGCAGGATCGCGCCGTCGGTTTGGTGCATGCCGTCGCCGAAGATCAACTTGCCGTCGTGGAGGGCGGGCGAACTGACGGCGGGCAATTTTAAGTAGGGCGTCGTCTTGATCCAGGCAACCCGATCGGCCGCCTTGGGATCGACGTTCAAACGCGCCAACAGAGGCACGTTGAACCCGCCGAGACCGGATACGAACAGATGGTCTTGAGAGGCCACCGGCGCGGCGATGAAGTGATGGGTGGATTTCCACACCCACAACACATTCGGCGACGCCGGACCCGCTTTGCCATCGCTGCCCGTTCGCCGCGAATCGCCGCGATAGGTCGCCGCCGGCTCGGCGGCAAATGTTACAGATTTCACCGCGGCGAGCGCAGAGACGGCAATGATAAAGATTCGGACGTAAGAATGGGGACGAACAGCGTGTGTTTTCATGGTTTTACTCTGCGCTCTCTGCGTTCTCCGCGGTGAAATCTTCTCTATTTAGCTTTCGCCGTTTGCTCGTCGAGGATACAAAACAAATGCGTCGCGGCGACCGTGATGTCTTTCTCGCTCCGTTGGCCGTTGCTAAGGAGCAATTCGACGCGGTATTTTCCCGGCGCGACGGCGAAACGCGCCGCCGGCACGGTCTGTCCGCCGCGCCCATCGCCGCCGGAGATGAAGGAGGTTCCGCATAGTTTGCCTTCCGCATTCGTCAGCTTCACGCGACTGCCGACGACGCCGAGTTTGTTTTTTATGTGCAGCGTCACCGGCGTGCGTTTGGCGGCGAATTCGGGATTGCCGAGTAGCACGCACGATTCTTGCCCCTCGTTATTGAAGACGGCATCAAGGATACCGTCGTTGTTGAGATCGACGAGGGCCACGGCTTGCGTGTTGAAAATGCGCTGACCGAGACCAATGGCATCGGTGGCGTCCTCAAAGGTGCCGTCGCCCTTGTTGCGGAAGAAGCGATTGGGACCGTGCAGGCAGCCGACGAGCAAATCGAGTTGGCCGTCGTTGTCGAAGTCGCCCCAGGCGGCGCAAGCAAATTTTCCATTGGAGAGTTTAACACTCGCCTTAGCCGTTACATCCGAGAACTTGCCGTCCCCGTCGTTGTGGAACAGTTTGCCGCCGTCCGGCTGTGGGACGAACAGATCGGGCCGGCCGTCGTTGTCGTAATCGCCGAAGATCGGCCCAACTTGACCGGCGCGGTAGGAAATGCCGCAGTCTTTGGCTTCTGCGAATCCCTTGCCCGTATTCAGGGCGAGCAAGCCGGAGCCTGCCCCGTAAAGGAAATCGGTTCGACCATCGCCATTGACGTCGCATACGCTCAGCGTGTCTCCCTTTACGGTGCTGCCGATGCCGTGCGATCCCAGACCGGCGGCGTCGGACACGTCGGCGAAACTCCACAACACCGGCTGCGGAACATTTCGTTTCGTTTGGAAGTAAAATGCCCAGTCGCCGTTGCCTTGGCCGATCTTGAGAAGGAGATGGTTCTTGCCGGCCTTCAGTTTCAGAACGGTCTGCGTCTGATCGGCGGCGCAGGCGCGAGCGGTATTCTCGGAGACGAGTTTTTGGCCGTTGAGCCAAACGATCAAGCTGTCGTCGCTGCCGAGTGAAATGGGCAACTCCATCGGCTTGGCACACTCGATCTCTCGATGAACGTAGACGACGGCGTCGTTGTTGCAATCGGGAGTAAAGAGAGCGAGGTTGTTGATTTGGCCGTCGCTAAACTTACCCTCGCGCCAAACAGCTGGTTGACCGTTCTTGCCGGGATACTTGGCTTGAAGATTGATCTCCTTTTCGGGTGGGTAAACGGCGTTAAAACCTTGTCCGCCGGCGTTGGGAAACGGGCCGATGTACGACCATTTGCTCATCAAAAGGGGAATCTTCGCCCCCTCGATGGGGCCTTGATTGCGATAGAGGCGTAGGCCGTGGAAGCCGTTGCCCAGCAGCAAATCGGGCCGGCCGTCGCCGTCGTAGTCGATCCATGCGGCGGAGGTGAGGTTATACGCCGGTTCGCGCGGCAACACTGCGGAGTCGTCGCGGAACGTGCCGCCGAGATTCGTGTACAGTTTCGGCCCCGCTGGGGTGGCGAGCAAGAGATCGGGTTTGCCGTCGGCGTTGTAGTCGGCCCAAACGGCGGCGCGGCAGCCGCCGACTACGGGCAAACTCACTTCGTTGAGCGACTCGCCGCCGTTCTGCAACAAGGCGACGCGGCTGGGGCCTGCCAAACACAGGTCGGTTTTGCCGTCGCCGTTGATGTCCACGCTGGAAATCGCTTGCGCGTCGGGATCGACGCGGGCCACGGCGGAATAATGGCTAAAGCCGGGCATCCCCTGCAAACGACGGAAGTCTTCGCCGCCCCAACCGACGAAGTCGCGCTTGGGGTTATAATCGAGTTTTAAGCTCGCTTTTAGGCGCTGAATGCGGGCGCGGCGCAAGTGCAGATCGTCTTTGTTGCCGTCCACCATGCAGGGGACGACGACCTCTTTCCCCGCTACGATGTCGGCAACGGCCGCGGCCAATTTCTCAACGTTGCCGGCATAGCTGCGCAACAGAAACGGCTCGCCGTGGCTGAGGTTCCACCATTCGCCGCCCGCATAAGCCTGATACCAATAGTTGCCGATGCACGTTTCGCTGGCTCCGCCGTTGTGGAAAAAAATCGCCGTCTTGCCGACCTCGGCCCAGTCCATCGTGTACTGCCACTCGCGAGGATTGAAGCCGCCGCGACCGATGTTGTGGCGAATCACGTCGGTGGGATGTTTGCCCTTAATATCGCGCACCTTGCGATACACGATGAGGTTTTTCGTCTTATCGACCTGCTCGACGCGCACCACCATGATATTCGTGGCCAACGCGATGACTTGACCGAGACTGTGCGCCGCTTCGATATAGGCGCGGGCGGGACGAGGGGGAACGACGAAGAAGATACCCGCGAGAACAACGATGCTGAGACAACAGATCAAACGTCGTTTATTCGGCACGGTTGAACCCTCTCTTCGGTTAGCCGCGACGCGCAGCGGAGCGCGACAGACTCTCTCGCTCCGCTGCGCGTCGCGGCTAACCGGGGACCATTTGTTTCGTCGAACGGCAACCTCAATTTACGACTTTTTCAACTCTTCCAATCGTTTTTTTGCCACTTCCGCCGACTCGGTATCGGGATGATCGCGCAGCACGCGCTCCAACAATTTGATGGCTCGTTCGTTCTGTTTGTTTTCGGAGAAAGCGCGAGCGGCCTCGACCAAGGATAACGCGCTCAGGTGTGGATAATCGTAGGTGAACGGTACGACCAATAAGGCGGTGCTGGCCTCGGCGTATCGCTTTTGGGCCAGGCGACAGAGGCCGATGTTCATTTGCGCGCGGGCGGCCAATTCCGTGACCACTTGGTTGACCAGTTGGTTGTAGGCGTTGACGGCGTTATCGTATTGCCCCTGGTTTTGATACGCCCAACCGATGCCGTAGCGGGCTTCGTGTACCCACGGACTGGAGCCGAAGCGATTCACCACTTGTTCGTAAGCCTGTCGGCTTTGATCCCACTGTTTGAGCTGAGCGAGCGCATAACCCAGACGCAAGAGGGCCCGATCGGTCAGTCCTGGCAGATTCTGAAACGGCCCTTGATCGCGGAAAACGGCAAGCTGTTTGACCGCCTCGGCAGGAGCTTTGAGCTGAAGCTGACACTCTCCGGCCCGGTACTTCGCTTGGGCGCATTGCGCGCTCTTGGCGTTGGCGGCCAGCGGCTCAAACTGGGCGAGCGCGGCTTTGACGTCGCCTTTGTGAAGTAGGCAATCGCCCAAACGGAGGCGAACTTTATCGGTCAGCTCCTCCGGTGGTTCTTTGTCCAGCGCGTCGCGCAGCAATTGCAGGGCGGCGTCGTACTCTCCCCGTTCGCCGAGCAGTTCCGCCAACTCGAAGCGCGCGTCCGCGTTGATATTCAGATCGGAAAACTCCTCGATAAGCATCCGATAGATTTTGTGCGTTTCCTTCTCGGCGGGTTGCAACGGAACCACACTCAAGGGCGTGTCCGGCGCGGGGACAAACGGCGGCTGCTTTCCGGCGGGCGTATTCTTGGCAACTTCGTCGCGCAGCTTTTGCCACGCCTCTTGTCGAATTCTGCTCCGCGCCGCTTCGACTTCTTGTTCTGCGAGGAGACGACTGCCCCACGCGGCTTCGTACAACATGCGCGCTCGCGCCTCGGCGGCTGCTTCGTTCTTCCGCAGTTGCTCGGCTCGATCGAGAAAATACCGTACCGCCTCGCGCACGTCCTTCGATCCGTCTTCAAGCAGTTTTTGGGCGTTGCCGCGGTCGGCGGGATTGAGGTTCGGCTGCGTCAAACGCTTGTTCGCCTCGACGAGTTTCAGCTGCCCGTCTTCCTTGAGGCATTGTCCGGCGCGCAGGGCGGCCTCGGCCGCTTCGGGACGACCGGCCGATTGACGCAAAATAAGATCGAAAATATCTTTCGCTTCTTTTCGTTTGCCCGCTTCGCGCAGGGCTACTGCGTGATGGTATTGGAGCAGGGGAACCCAGCCGACGCGCCCGGCGTCCTTGAGCAAGTTCGATTCGTGTTGTTGCCGACAATCGCCGAGAACCTTGGCGGCTTCCTCCGCCTTGTTCTGTCCGCGCAGGATCGTGGCCAACTGCAGCGCGGCCATCGGCGCGACGGCGGTGTTTTTCAGCGGATCGGCCAGGAAACGGCGGAGTTCGTTGATCGCGCCGTTGACATCGTTGCCTCGCGCCAAAACTTTGGCGCGCTCGAAGACGGCTTGCGGTAGCGCGGGATCTTTGGGAAAGCGTTGCAGAATTTGTTCGTAAGCGGCGCGGGCGGCGGCGAGCGCCTTGGCCTGGTCCGGCGCTTGAGCCAACAGGCCGGCCATGCGCTGCTGACAATGGCCGAGTTTGAACAGAGCATCGGCGGTTTGCGGTCCATTGGGTTGACTGGACGTGAAGCCTTCCAACAGTTCGATGGCCCCCTTCAATTGTTCTTCCAATTTGCCGGCGGCAAGGGCGTCGTCGGCCTTGGCGGGCGCTTGACGAATCAGGATGTCGGCCAGTTGATACGGGACGAGAGCGAGATCGCCGTTGCGGTCGGCGACGGGGATAGCCGACAGGGCGTCTTTTGCCTTATCCAGATCGTTTTTATGGTAATAGGCCATGCCCAAGCCGTATCGGGCCAAATTGATGTACGTAAATTCGGGATACTTTTCGATTGCCGTCCGATAGCGGTCGATGGCCAAATCGGTCCAGAGAGTCGTTTTGTCCTTGCGCTCGTCGGGATTGGGGAGCTTGGCCGCGGCGAGAGAGCTGAAATAGGCGTTCTCGGCATGACGAAACAGAACGGACGGCAGCAGCACGCTCTTGGGATATTGCGTCTGGAATCGCTGACAGGCCTTGTCCGCTTCGTTGTGGTCTCCGGCCCAGTGCAGCGCGGTCACGAGATGCTGCAACGCTTCTTCCTCGCGCGCCGGGATCAGCTTCTCGTTGAGGATCTGATTGTAGGTGTTGACGGCGTCTCGATACTGTTCGGCCATCTGCTGGGTATCGGCGATTTCCAGGAGGATCTCGCCGCGCCGCGCTTTGGCTGCGGGATCGCTATTGGCGGCTAGCGCGGCACGGTCGGCCGCTTTTCGCAAGGTGTCGATTGACGCTTTCAGCGCTTGCAAATAGGCGGGACGATTGGTCGGGTCGGCGGCTCCGGCTTGGGCCTTGGCGATCCATAAGAGAGCCTGATCGGCCAGGCGCGGCTCTTTGTCCGCCAACGGTTGGAGGGTCTTGAGTGCCTCCGCGAATTGCTTCATCTGCACTTGGCAAAAACCGACGCGCAACCGAGCCTCGGATGACAAAGGCGATTGCGGCTCTTTCTGGGCGAAGGCGTTAAGCAACGTCGCCGCATCGGCATATTTGCCGTCTTCATACTGCATCGCACCGAGAAAGAACGCCGAGCGCAACGCGCTATCGGGAGGCTTGCCGCCGGCCAACCGTTCGAGCCGCGCCTTCTCTTCCGGATCGTTCTTGAAGCGATCCGGCTGCTTGAGCGCTTCGACGGCGGCTCGCTTCTGTTTCTCGTACTCGGCCAACACGCCTTCGTAATGGGCCTGGGCTTCCTGCCGTTCGCCGGCGGAGTGATGCACGCGCGCCAACAGGTAGCGCGCGTGTAATCCAAATACCGGATCGTTAAAAGGAGTTAAAAGGTTGAGCGAACGACCGGCGGCCAGGTAATCGTCGAGTAAGAAGCAAGCGAAGCCATGATAGTACCGTGCCAAGCTGCGATAACGATTCGCCTTCAGCGCATCATCGTTCACAATTGGTTCGAGGAGGGTTCTCGCTTCTTTGGGCTTATGGAGTCTCAGAAGCATCTCCGCGCGGTCGCAGCGCGCTCGCATCGCCCAATCCACTTCCATCGGCGATTCCTTCGGCGGCTTCTCGCTTGGGGGTAGGCGCGCGGTGAAGGCATCGGCGGAGGCGGCGAAATGCTTCTCGGCTTCCTCAAAACGCTGACGAGCGGTGTTTTGGTGCTGGTTCGCCTCTTGTGGCTTGGCCGCCGCTTGAAGCAACGCCTGCTTGCCGACTCCGCGCTGCGACAGGCCGAGATAGTACAGGACAAACGGATGCTCCGGCAACTCCTTGATTCCAGCCAGCGGTTGGAGATTCTGAAGCGCCCCGTTGTAGTCCCTTACCGGGCCTTCGATCAGACAGAGTGCGAGACCGTAGCGCGCCGAGTTCGCCTCTTTGTGGCCGCCGTATTTAGCGAGAAACTCGCGAAAACGCTCGGTCGCAAAGGGGTAATTCTTCTCGTTGTACGCGCGGCGAGCGCTGCCCAGCAGCATCTCCTCGGCGGGCGGCGCTTGGGCAAACGATGTCGCCTGAGACACCGAGGCGAGCAGAACCGCGAGAGACCAAGACCCGTGGAAACCGATTGCTTTCATGGCGATGGAGTCTCCCGTAGACCGTGCGGTCGGTAGATGAAAACGACACGAACCGGCGAAGGTTCGCATCTACTCGTCGATTAACACTCTATTTTGCATCACGTCGCCTCCGCTGGCTCGAGGGCTCGTTTGAGAACGAAGCCAGCATACGGGAGAACAACCGATCCTAGGGACGCAGGGTGAGGGAAGCCGTCCGGGATTTGTCGAGAAAAATCCCGAACGCCATTCCATTGGCCGGTAAGGGGTCGCAACGATCCGGCATCTTCCTATCGAAGCAACCTATGGAAAGACGCATCGACAACCATCAATCGTCTCTTGGACCTTCGCTTATTGTGTACGAATGCGGGTCCGGTCGTCAATGGTTCGTTCGACGGGTTGCGTTCGAACGGCGATTTGCCGGTTCGAGTGGCCGCCGCGTATCGGCTGCCCTGTGACACGAGCCGACGGCGGAAGAGAATCGCGTGCTGCTGGACTATGCCCGCAACCACGGCCTGGCAAATGCTTGCCGCTTGATTTTGAACACGAATGAGTTTTCGCTTGTTGATTAACGGAAGGAACATCCTACGCCGTTTACGCGGCACAGGAAGTCTGATCGACTGTCAAGGTACGATGTAAAGCTGCGGCAGTGCCTTCTGAAGCTCCTCTCTACCCTTATCCGTGACCTTGGTGCCGGTGTGGTTTAGTGTCTGTAAGCTTTTGATTTCCTTCAGCTCTTTCATCCCCGCGTCCGTGACCACGGTCCCGATGAGGTCTAGCGTCTGCAAGCTTTTAAGTTCCTTCAATTCTTTGATCCCCGCGTCCGTGACCTTGGTACCGTCGAGGTCCAACGACTGCAAGCTTTTGATTTCCTTCAGTTCTTTCATACCCGTGTCCGTGATCTTGGTCCCGCTGAGCTTCAGCGTCTTTAGGCTGTTGATTGCCTTTAGTTCTTTCATCCCCGCGTCCGTGACCATGGTCCCCCTGATGACCAACGTCTGCAAGCTTTTAAGTTCTTTCAGTCCTTTCATCCCCGCGTCCGTGACCTTGGTGTAGCCGAGGTCCAGCGTCTGCATGCGCTTGAGTTCTTTCAGTTCTTTCATCCCCGCGTCCGTGACCTTGGTACCGTCGAGGTCCAACGACTGCAAGCTTTTGATTTCCTTCAGTTCTTTCATCCCCGCGTCCGTGACCACGGTGAGGCTGAGGTCCATCGTATGCAAGCTCTTGAGTGCTTTTAGCTCTTCGATCCCCGCGTCCCTGAATTTGGTGTCGTGGAGGTACAGCGTTTGCAAGCTTTTGAGTTCCTTTAGCTCTTTCATCCCCGCGTCCGTGACCTTGGTCTGGCTAAGGTTCAGAGTCTGTAAGCTTTTGAGTTGCTTTAGTTCTTTGATCCCCGCGTTCGTGACCTTTGTGCCGTCGAGGTCCAACGACTGCAAGCTTTTGATTTCCCTCAGTTCTTTCATCACCGCGTCGGTGACCTTGGTCCCGCTGAGGTTCAGCGTCTGCAAGCTCTTGAATTGCTTCAACTCCTTCAGGCTCGCGTCCGTGACACCTCGGCTCCGGAAATCCACGGCCACGACGGGCTTACCGGGTCGCTTGGCGTCCACC
Organism: Planctomycetota bacterium; assembly: GCA_021781415.1. Taxonomy (GTDB): domain Bacteria; phylum Planctomycetota; class Planctomycetia; order Gemmatales; family Gemmataceae; genus JAJPHU01. The sequence goes on along the minus strand of JAJXWW010000032.1, from coordinate 1,211 downwards.
GTCACACGGCCCCCCAACTTCTCTACGGCCTTCACGGCCGCGGCCTCATCGGTGCGGCCGGACGCCGACAGCACCAGCAGTCCCAGCAGCACTCCTCCGCCCAGGATCCCTCTGTGTCGCAGCATGACCTTCCTCCCAAACTAAAAAGCGCGCTCGATTGTACAAAGCCCCACCATCCCACCGGCAGCATACCCGCTCCGCCGTAGCCTGTCGAACGGATTCTGTCTTTCCTGAGAAGTTATCGACGCACGCTCATCAACGGCTTTCGATCGCTGCGTCGCGATCTCAAGAAATCGGAATTGTAGCGGTGTCCGGCAATCGAATAGGATGAGGCAAAAGGAACCCCGCTTTTCCTTCGTCGATCAGCGGAAGGAACATCCTGTGCCATGCACCCGGCACAGGAAGTCTGAACGTCTATCATTGCGCGATGTAGAGCTTCGGCAGCGCCTTCTGAAGCTCCGCTCTCCCCTTATCCGTGACCTTGGTCTCGCCGAGGTCCAGCATCTGCAAGCTTTTGAGTTCCTTCAGTTCTTTCATACCCGCGTCCGTGACCTTGGTCGCGCTGAGGTATAGCGTCTGCAAGCTTTTGAGTTCCTTCAGTTCTTTCATACCCGCGTCCGTGACCACGGTGAGGCTGAGGTCCAGCGTCTGTAAGTTTTTGATTTCTTTCAGTTCTTTCATACCTGCGTCCGTGACTCTTGTTCCCCTGAGTGTTCAGCGTCTGCAAGCTTTTGAGTTCCTTTAGTTCTTTCATCCCCGTATCTGTGACCTTGGTGTCGCTGAGGAACAGCGCCTGCAAGCTTTTGATTTCCTTCAGTTCTTTCATTCCCGCGTCCGTGACCTTGGTCTGTTTTGCCTCAGTCGAATCTGGAAAATCGTTTCGTTCGGGTTAGTCTTACCTGAGCGGAGGTTTCACATGAACAGCGAACGTCGGCATTTCACGCCCAACGACAAGGTTGCTGCACTCAAGCGGCACTTGCTCGAAGGGGTACCCGTCTCCACCATCTGCGATCAGCTCGGCATCGCACCCACCCTCTTCTACCGATGGCAGAGAGAACTCTTTGAAAACGCCCACACCCTCTTCGAAAATGGACGAAAGGCCAAAGCCATCGACGATGCCAAGGACGCCGCCATCCAACAACTCCAAGCCAAAATCGCACGCAAAAACGAAGTCATGGCCGAACTCATGGAAGCCCACACGGAGTTAAAAA
>JAJXWW010000039.1 GCA_021781415.1 Planctomycetota bacterium | reverse complement strand
ACCACGGCAGGCAACGGTGTCTGAAGCCCGTGGGACAAGGTAACCTCTTCCCGTAAGGGACGGTCGTGAAAGCGTGAGCCGACACGACGACTGCCAGCAGCAAGGCGGTCGGGGGTCGAGCAGTTTGAGGTATGGTTCACCCAGGTGAAGTGCCGTTAAAGACCGTGATGTTCGACCAGCCAGAACGGAAACATAAGCTACTGACAGGCTGGAACCAAAAGGTAAGCGGCCAGGTACAGAGGCTTCAGCGTTCCTCTGTCGCGGACGACGCGCCGCCGGTCGATTGCTCGTTCCTCCCTCGTTCCCGGCTCTTATTCCACTACGCGAAACAGCAAATCCGGAGCGCGGCGGCGATGGAGGGCGGCGACGGCTTCCGCGCGTAATTTGCCGTGGGCGCGTTGCAAATGCTCCAGCACCGCGTCGGCGTTGATGCCGGGTGGTTTTCGCACCGTTACCAGCAGACGCGCCGCGTTCGGCGCGGGCGTCACCGAGTCGATGAGCAAATCGCGCAGCACCTCATCGCCTAACTCGGGGAATACGCCCAACAAGGTCCGCTCCACCTGAGCACACACCTGCAGCGCTTTGCGATTGGGTACTTTGCCCGAACCTTCGCGCTGATCGAAGCGAGGGTCGCGGCCGTCCTCCGCACTCGGTTCGGCACAGGCCGACAAAAGAGCGCGGCGAGAGATTTTTCGTCGAGGCATTCATTCATTCTCAAAGAGAAATCGCACGCCCAACCGAGGCGTGTCTTCGACTCAACGGACACACGATTACCGAAAAAGGTGATCGTAATTTTTTCGACTGGCGGATCGTGATCCGGGCGGCGAGAATGAGAGGATCAATCCCCGGTTGGAGAACGGAACATGGAGCCGGAACAGGAACCGATTCGCGAGAAGAAAAGAGGACGCAGCTCGTTTTTTTAGAACGGAGAGGGTTGCGCCGGAGGCAAGGCTTTCTTGGGTCGGCTCCGCGGTCGGAGGGTGTGGCTCAGCCCCTGACGGACGGCAGAAGTTGCTCAGATCGTTGTCGCGTTCCGGCCAGAGCAGAAAATGCCAGTGGTTGGGCATCGACACGAAGGCGAGGATGCGCATCGGGTATTGGGCAAGCGCCTCGGTCAGGACGCGCAAGAACGCCGCATAATCGGCGGGTTTCTCAAACAAGGGCAAGCGCGCCACGGCGCGGTTTAGGACATGGTAAACGAAGCCGCCAGGAGCTTGTCGAGGAACTCGGGCCATGGGGCAATAGGAGCGGGGCAGCCATCCCCAGTCAAGAAAAAACGAGCTGCGTCCTCTTTTCTTTCCGGTGCAAAAGGCCGAGCCGGAAATGTTGGACAACGCCGAGGCGTCCGGCGTCGGCCCGTTGGAGGCGTTGGTCAAGGCCGAGCAAGCCGACGAGCTGTACCGCGGCCTCGATCGCCTCAAGCCGATCGACCGCGCCACGCTGATGGCCTTTTACATTCGCGGTCGTTCGCTGAAGCAGATGAGCCGCGAGTTTGAAACGCCCATCGGCACCATCAAACGCCGCCTCCACATCGCGCGCCTTCGTCTGCGAAAGGCAATGGAGCGCGGTACGACGTTCAAGTCGCGCCGCCGAGAACCGGCGTGCGTGTAACAAACCCAACCGGCCCGCAGCGCACACCCGACGAGCCCGCAGCGCAAGCAAGGGCGGCTTCGCCGGCGCTGCGGGCTGGTCTTTTCTCGCAATCGAAACGCCTAATCTGGTATAATATCGCTCATGGACACACTACTCTCTCGCATCACGATAGACCCGGCCATTTGCCATGGCAAACCGTGTGTCCGCGGACTTCGCTATCCGGTGGAGACGCTCCTGGAATTGCTCAGTTCAGGCATGACCATCGACGAGATTTTGACCGACTACGAAGACCTGGAGCGTGAAGATCTATTGGCGGCCCTGGCATACGCAGCCCGGCTGACTCGCACGCACAGTACCCATCCGGTAAATCCATGAACTTCCTCGTGGATGCGCAACTGCCGCGACGAATGACCGCCTGGCTGACCGCTGCGGGCTGCAATGCCCTGCATACTCTCGATCTTTCTGCCGGGAACCGAACGAGCGACGAGCAGATCAACGACTTGGCCGACCGGGAGCAACGGGTGGTGGTCACGAAGGATACCGACTTTGTGGATTCGCACCTCCTCCGGGGATGTCCGGCGAAGTTGTTGCTGATCTCGACAGGGAACATCAACAACCGGGATCTGGAGGCGTTGATGGTGCCGCTCATCCCGAACATCGTGAGTGAGTTTCAGACGCACTCGTTCCTCGAATTCGGGCCGATGGGGATTGTAGTTCGCGGTTGAGGGACGCAGCATGGTCGTAAGAGTGCTTCCCTGCATCTGACCGGCGGGCCGCGTGGGGCTTTCAGCACTTAACTTGGTGTGGTGGTTTAATGATTTTTAACGCGAGCAAGGGAACCCCTTGCTCGCGCTGCGGGCTAATCCGTCGTGGGAGTGCCGAGAAGGAAGCGGAAGAAGAGGCCGGCGAGCAAGAGGAAAAGCGTGCCTCCGCCGACAATGATGCTGAAAAAGAACGGCTCGAAGAAGACCATGCGTAACGCGTCGGAGTCGCCGAGATAGGGCCAGAGCCACAGCGTCAACACGACACCCAGGGCGAGTGAAGGGCCGAACGGCAGTGCTTGATTGCCGCGGCGAACGAGTTGGATCAGGCCGAACAGCAAGCCGGGAAAAGCGGCGACGAAACAGGACAATAAGACCGGCTGCCAACCGACGAAAGCGCCGGCCATCATCATCAGGTCGGCGTCGCCGATGCCCAGCGCTTCGATACCGCGCGTCACACCGAAAGTAAATCGGACGATGCGCATGACCAACATCCCGGCGAGCGCTCCGGCGAGTCCCGTGGCCAAGCCGAGTTGCCAACTGCCGGCGGGAAGCCACTCCGGCAGAGGATACCACACTGGCCAGGGATATAGCCCCGGCGGCAGGCGCGGCGGGACCATGCCGCGAACGAGCGGCAACGCCTGGCCGGCATCGGGAAACGGCCAAGCGAACAACGCGCTGCACGTCAGCCCCAGGAGCGTGCCGGAGATCGTGATGGGCAAGGGAATGGCCATGTCGTCGAGATCGCAAAGCGACGTCAACAACAGCAAACTCATCAGCACGGCATGACAGGCGAAGAGGAACCATGCGGAAGACGGAATGTCTCCCGCGGCCACTTCCACTTGTCGTGCCTGCAAGTAAGGCAGCGCGAGGAGGTTGCGGCCAATCTCAAGGTAGAACAGGCCAACGAACATCAGCCCCGTCCCCAGTTCGACGACGGGATGGCGAAGAGGGATCTGTTGGCCGCACGTCCGGCAGCGGCCGCGTAACAGCGCGTAACCGACGAGCGGCACGCAGTCGTGCCAGCGAATGGGCTGCAAGCAATGGCCGCAGCGCGGTCCCGGCCAGAGCAGGCTTTTTTCCAGAGGCAAACGATAGAAACAGTAGTTGATGGCACCGCCGGCGCAAACGCCGAGAACGAAGACCCCAACGAGCCAGATCGTGAACATTCGCCATCATCCTCGGCCAACGGGGTACTGAGAGACGATCCGCAAAGTCCCCCTCGCCCCTGTACTCAGGGGAGAGGGGTCGGGGGTGAGGGGCCTGAATACTCGGAAAACATCACCCCCTCACCCCAACCCCTCTCCCCCTGAGTACAGGGGGAGAGGGGCTTTTGGGACGGCCTCTCACGCGCTCACACTCGCCAACCAGCGCCTTATCTCCGCGACGATGTCGGGAGCCGTCTTTTCGGTGGTATCCACAATATAATCGGCGCATTGACGATAGAGAGATTCTCTTAATCGCATTATTTCCTCGATCTCCGCGCGGCCGCCGACCGTCAGTGCCGGACGACGTTCCGCCGTCGTCTCATCGTCGCGGATGCGCTGCCACAGAGTATCGATCGAGGCAGTCAGCCAGACCGCGCGCCCCGACGAGCGCATCAATCGGCGATTGCTCTCGCGCAAGACGACGCCTCCGCCGGTGGCGACGACGCAGGGACGCAGCCCGCACAAATCGGCGAGGACGGCGGCTTCCTTGTCGCGGAACCCGGCTTCACCCTCGTTGGCGAAGATCGCACGGATCGTTTGCCCGTAGCGCCGTTCCAGCACTTCGTCGGCATCGCGCCATTGCCAACCCATCGCTTCGGCCAACAGCCGCGCGACCGTGCTTTTTCCACTGCCGCGCGCTCCGATCAGGAACAGACAGGCGGAAGGGAGGGCGCGAGAGGTCGGCGCGGCGGGATGGGGAGCGTCTGGGGAGTCGCCCGCTTCGTTCGCCTGGTTGCCTTGGGGGCGGGTCATCCGTCCTCGCCCTCGTCCTCGTCCTCGTCGCGGATGGCGATGGGAGACAGAGCGCGTTTGACGGCCTTGCGCATCAATTCGACGGGTGCGTCGCGCTGCGTAAACAGTTTGAATTGCTGCGCGGCTTGGCGCACGAATAGTTCGACGCCGGTGATGACGTGGCAGCCGCGCGCGCGGGCTTCCTTCACGAGTAGCGTCGTTTCCGGCGTGTAGATCGTCTCGAAAACGACGAGACCGGGCTTGAGAAAACTCGGATGCAGCGGTGTGTCGTCCACATCGGGATGCATGCCGACCGAAGTGCAGTTGATGACAACATCGCACAGGACGCTGTGACGGCCCTGCCATTCGATGTGCCGCCCGCCCACTTCTTCCGCCAGCTTGCCGGCGCGTTCGCTGGTGCGATTGGTGACGCTTACCAACGCGCCTTCGGAACGGAGGGCGTGCGCGACGGCTCGGCCTATCCCTCCCGCGCCCAGCACGAGAACCACTTTCGATTGCAGCGACGACAGTCCCGGCAAGGTGGTCTGAATCTGTTTCGAGGGTGTGGCTTCGGGATTCGTGAACGAGGTGGGGAGATACGTTCGCAGCGTGTCGATGACGCCCTGATAATCGGTGTTGTACGACGAGAAGTCGTCGCCGCTGCGGATCAGTGTGTTGGCCGCCTTGGCGCGTATCACCGATTCATCTTTGTGTCGCGCCAATTCCGCCACCTCTTCCTTGTGCGGTATGGTCACGCTGTAGCCCTGAACCGGGATTTTCATGAACGCCTTGAGCGAGTCGGCCAACTCCGGGCGCGGCACGCGAAAGGGCAGATAAACGGCATTGATGCCCAGATGGCGAAAGGCGAGATTGTGGACCAGCGGGCTGAGACTGTGAGCGACCGGATCGCCGACGACGCCGAATACCTTGGTCTCGGCGTTGATGCGGTCGTAAAAGTAGAGCTTCCTCAATTCGGCCAACGACGGCAACCCCGGTGCGATCCCGCGCTCTTTATTGAACGCGGCGTAGGTGAACGGAGCGCCGAACTTCGCGCCCAAGAACCGGCTGGGCATCCCAAGATCGCCCATGCAAAACGCCACCGTCGGGCGCGGCGACCTCTTCATCAGTTCCAAGACGCGCACGTTGTCCTTGGGATGTTGGGCGCGCACGGCTATCTTGACCACGTCGGCGTCCTGCCCGCACATGCGCTGATAGATTTTCTCCAGATCGGCCGGTACTTCGCGCATGTTGTGATAGCTGACGATGCGTTTCACGTCTTTGAAACGGCGAATGCTGTCGGCCACATCGGTTTCGAGGTCTACCCAGTCGAAGCCAGAGACGATGGCTTGGCGTAACAGAGCTTGCCGCGCTTCTTCGGTCCCGCTCCAACGCCCGCCGTCTTGAGGGCGGCGCACCGTGGCCAACAGGGGACACGGCTTCTTGTCGAGGAGGCGCTGGAAATCGGGGGCCTTGGCCAAAAAGTCGAGGCGCAATTCGATGAAGCCTGCACCCTGCTTGGCCGCCTCTTGGATTTCGATCTGAACCATCTTGTGCCGCGTTCGTCCGATGACGGCACAAATGGGATCAACGTCGAGATGTGTCACGCCCAAAATCCTCGCATTCCGCCGATGAGACTCCCCGAATATCACTGTAGCCAAGCAATCGTAAGCCTGCAAGAGATTGAAAGCGGGATCGTCTCTGGCCGGGATCATTTTCGCCGGTTATGGTGTACCTAGAGCGGATCGCGAGTCGGCTGCGCGCGGATACGATCGTTCTCGGTCAGCCGCGACGCGCAGCGGAGCGCGAACCCCGCGCTCCGCCGCGCGCGGATATGATCGTTCTCGGTTAGCCGCGACGCGCAGCGGAGCGCGAACCCCGCGCTCCGCTGCGCGTCGCGGCTAACCGATGCTGCGTGGGGTAACGCGATGCGGGGTTTCCTCTTGCCCTATACGAAAGGCTTCATCACCATGGCCCGCCTGTTCGCGCTCGCCGCTCTGTTCGCATTGCCCCTGTCGCTCTCCGCCGATTCGCCGTTGCCCAAAGCGCCGCCGGGATTTCGGGTTGAATTGATCCTCGAAGCACCCGCCATCGAAGCGCCGACCGCCCTCTGCGTCGCCTCCAATGGCGATGTGTATTACGCCGAAGATCCGATGGATATGTCTGGGCCACCGACCAAACCGCTCGACAAGATCTGGCTGCTCAAGGGCGGCGATCCCAAGAAGAAGATCCTCTTCGCCGACAAGATGTGGGCCGTCATGGGTCTGGAGATCGCCCGCGATAAACTCTACGTCGTCCACGCGCCGCACGTCACCGTCTTCACCCTCGACGCCGACGGCAAGGCCAAGAAGCGCGAGGAATTATTGGACGATCTAGGCCCACCCGTCGCCGGCGTGCCGAGCTTCAACGATCACATTCCCAGCGGCATCCGCATGGGCATGGACGGCTGGCTCTACGTCAGCATCGGCGACAAGGGCATTCCGAAAATGGCCCGCCGCCAGCACGACGCGCAAGCAAGTGGCAGCGTTCACGTCGCCGAAGGACGGTGGCGGCACACGAAGGAAGGGCATCACATCAGCTTGGAGGGCGGCGGCGTCATTCGCTTTCGGCCCGACGGTTCCGGTCTGGAAGTGTTCGCCAGCGGGACACGCAATCATCTCGACGTACCGATGGACGAACACGACCGCATCTTTGTGCGCGACAACACCGACGACGGCCGCGGCTGGTGGACGCGCCTGATGTATCTGCCACCCGGCGCGTACATGGGCTATCCGTGGGCGTACACAAGGCATCCGAAAGAGTGTCTGCCGATGATCCGCGATTTCGGCGGCGGCTCGCCGTGCGGCGGCTGGGTGTATTGCGACGATGGCTTGCCGGAAACATATCGCGGCCGCATTTTCCACTGCGAATGGGGACAGGGCAAGGTATTGGCCGTCAAGGTCGCGCCGGACGGCGCGGGTTTCAAGTTCGTCGATCAAGTCGCCTTCCTGGAGCCCAACGGCGTCAAAGATTTTCGCCCGTTTTCGCTGCGTCCGACGGCGGACGGTCGCGGCTTCTACGTCACCGATTGGGGATATAGCGGATGGCTTAACAAGACAAAAGCGGGGCGACTCTGGAAGGTGACGTACACCGGCGACGACGTGAAACCGGCACCTCGCGGCAAGGATACGGATTCGATTGAACAATTGATTAAGTCGTTGGATCATCCGGCGCACACGGAGCGGTTGCGGGCGCAGCGGGCACTGATCGCGCGGGGAGCAGAAGCGATTCCTGCTCTGGAAAAGAGCATCAAGGAGCCGGAAATTTCACCGCAGGCTCGCCGTCATTTACTTTGGATCGCCGCAAGGATCAATGTGCCGGGGTTCGCGGATTTTCTCTTGCAAGCGACGAGTAATAAGGAAGGCTCGGTGCGTCTGGAAGCGGCTCGCGTCTTTCCGACGGTATTGCATTTCGGCAAAAGAAGTAAGGAACTATGGGGAAGAGCTGAGGTTATCCCTCCGCTTCTTAATCGTTGGGAGAATATGGCAGCAAAGGATCCCGATCCCCAGGCGCGACTATATGCCGCCTTGTCAATCCGAGCCAGCGATGGTTTCCCATTACTCTTGGCTCTGGAAAAGGAACGCGATCCACAAGTGCGATTTGCTTTGGTACAAAGTCTTAGGCAACATAGTAGTCGAGATTGGCTGCTGAGAACGCTAACAGCGCGGATCGATGAAACGACGAAACTCGACATCCTAGCCGATAAAAGCAATGCCAAAGACGGATTGTTCCTGGCCTTGACCGATGATTATGATGTTAAGACTATCTTGTTGCTCCGCGATTATTTGACTGATCCCGTGCCGCAGGTCCGGCAGCGTGCGGTCGAGACCCTGTCCCGCGTCTACAAAGACCGCAAGCCCTACGCCGGCGGCTGGTGGGGTACGCAACCGGCCGCGCACGAACCGCCGCCGCGCGATGTCGCCTGGGAAGGCACGCCCAAGGTGCGCGAGGCGATTCTGGGTGCGCTGGCCGATAAAGATCCCGGCGTTCGCAAGGCCGCCGTGGATGCGTTGATTGCTGCCGCCGATCCGGAAACGCTGGAACCGCTCGTCAAGCAGTTCGCCGTCGAAAAGGACATTCCCACGCGCGCCGATCTCGTCCGCGCCGTCGCCAGCCTGAAGTTGCCGAAGGCGACGGATTTTCTCGTGGCCGTCTTGCACGATGCGAGAAACCAAGAGCGGCTGCGATTGGAAGCAATTGACGGTCTTGAAAGGAGTAAATCCGAGGCGGCGGCGGCCAGCCTAGCGGAAGCGGCCGCGTCAACGCATTCCATCGCCGTGCAAATCCGCGCGCTGGAAGCACTGGGCGCAATCAGGGCAGCGCAGACGAAAGACGCATGCGTCGCCGCTATCCAAAGCGTCGAACCGTCGGTGCGCAAAACCGCCGCGAATACCTTGGCGAAGCTCGGTGATGCCAAAGCTGCCGCAATGCTTGTGCCCTTGCTCAAGGACAAAGAGCCAAGCGTTCGCACCGTCGCCATTGGGGCGCTGGGCATTCTCAAGGCGCGCGACGCGATCCCCGCGTTGATTCAGGCATCCGGCGACAATGCCACGCAGTTCGACGCCATCAATGCATTAACGCAAATGCCGGACAAACGCGCTCTGTCTGCTTACCTCAGCGGCTTGGCGTCGAAGAACGCCGATCTGCGCAAGAACAGCCGCGATGCCATCGCTTCTCTGCGCGACGAGGTGACGCCGGCACTCGAACAACTGGCCAAGCGCAATGAGATCCCCGCCGCCACTCTGTCCGAATTGCGCGAGGTGTTTTCCTCGTTCGCGCCGATTTCGTCCTGGCGCATCATCGGCCCGTTCCCGCGCAACGGCAAGACGCATCCGCCGCAGATGGAGCAGAAGTTCGATTCTTCCTATAAGGGAGCTGAAAAAGAGGTCAAATGGCAGACGGTGCAAGCCGACGCCAAGCAGCATGGCCGCGTCAATCTCGTCGCACGTTTGCAGCCTAGCCAACAAGTCGTCGCCTACGCCTATGCCGAGATCGAATCGTCCTCCGCCCGCGACGCCGTGCTGCTGTGCGGCAGCGACGATACCATCACCGTCTGGATCAACGGCAAGAAGGTTCACGATCGCCAGGGCGATCGCGGTTGGAATTACAATCAAGATAAAGTGAAAGTGCATCTGAACGAGGGCAAGAATCGCCTGCTGATTCAATGCGGCAACAGCGGCGGGCCGTGGGAGTTCAGCGTTGCCATCTCCGGCGAAGCGGATCGCTATGCCTTCCTCAAGGGTGGCGCTCAGAAGTTCGACTTGGAGACGTTCCGCGCCTTTGCCCGCAAAAACAAGGGCGACGCCGAGCGCGGGCGCAGGCTATTCATGGATACGAAAGGTCTCGCTTGTGTTAAATGTCACGCCGTCGGCGAACAGGGCGGCCAAGTCGGCCCCGATCTCGCCGGCATCGCCCTGCGCTACAAGCGCGAGGATTTGATGACCTCCGTGCTGGAACCGTCCAAGGTGATCGCCCAGGGCTACGAGACGATTATGATTGAGACGAAAAAGGGCGCGACGCTGACCGGCGTGTTCAAGGGCGAGACGGGCGACACGGTGAACCTGACCGACAATGAGGGCAAGCCGCATAGCGTGCTGAAAAAGAACATTGAGGATCGCTTATTCTCGCCGGTATCCACCATGCCCAACGGCCTCAGCGACGGCATGACGCTGCAAGATTTTGCCGACCTGATCGCGTTTCTGGAAGCGCGGCGCGAAGAGAAGAAATAACCAAAAACAAAGACACAACAGACTACAAAGAAAGAAGTTAGAGAAGCCTGAAACATGCAATCCATCCGCGTACAACTCGGCGAACGCAGTTACGACATTGCCATTACCGGCGACGATCCCTCGGAAATCGGTCCCTTCGCCCGCCAGCGGACGAAGGGCAACCTTGCCTTCGTCGTCACCGACGAGCATGTGGTCGAACATGCCGACCGTGTGGCCGCATCGTTTCGTCACGCCGGTTTTGCGCCGCTGCTCGCGTCGCTGCCGTCCGGCGAGGCCCAGAAATCGTTGTCGATGGCGTCGTATCTGTACGATCGCCTCGCCGAGGCGCGGGCGGATCGTCGTACCCTGGTCGTCGCGGTGGGTGGCGGCGTCATCGGCGATTTGGCCGGCTTCGTCGCGGCGACGTGGAATCGCGGTCTGCCGCTCCTTATGGTTCCTACCACCTTATTGGCAATGGTCGATAGTTCCGTCGGCGGCAAGGTTGGAGTCAATCATCCGCGCGGCAAGAATCTCATCGGTGCCTTCCATCAACCCGTCGGCGTATGGATCGACGCGTCGCATTTGAACACCTTGCCAGATCGTGAATATCGCAGTGGTTTGGCCGAGGTGGTGAAGTACGGTGTCATTCTCGACGCCGATTTCTTCGCCTATCTGGAACGGAACGCGGCGGCGATTTTGGCGCGCGATGCCGAGTGCGTGCGGCAAATCGTCGCTCGCAGCTGCCGTCTCAAGGCCGACGTGGTGGAGCGCGACGAACGTGAAGAGACGGGGTTGCGCATCGTGCTGAATTATGGCCATACGTTCGCCCACGCTTTCGAGACGGTGGGCGGCTATGGAACATGGCTGCACGGCGAGGCGGTGTCGGCGGGCATGGTCTGCGCCAGCCGACTCGCCGAACGGCGCGGCTCGATCGACGCGGATATTACCGAGAGACAAAGACGGTTGTTGCAAACATTCGGCTTACCGATCGCCCCGGAGACTTGGCCGGTGGACGATCTCATCGCGGCCATGCGCAGCGATAAGAAAAACCTTGCCGGACGCTTGCGCTTCGTACTGCCCAAACGTCTCGGCGAAGTGGCGCTGTTCGACGATGTACCCGAAGCCGATGTCCGCGAGGCGCTGGCTTGCCCCAGCCGTTAGCCGTACAGCGCTGCTCTCGAATTCCCCCTCGCCCCGGTACTCAGGGGAGAGGGGGGTCGGGGGGCGAGAATACTCGAAAAATATCACCCCCTCACCCCAACCCCTCTCCCCCTGAGTACAGGGGGAGAGGGGCTTTTGGGACGGCCTCCAAGGTTCCGAATTCAGGGTTAGTAATTCGTAAGGTGGGTCTCGCTCCTCGACCCATCCCACGGAATGCCTCGCGCGGGAAGATCTTACGAACCCGATCCTTACCACTCCGATCCGATGGGTAGGCTCATGCCGGGCACCTCTAAATTATGCTTCTCCGCCAATCGCAACAGGCGGAGAGGATAATCCGGCCATTTCCCCTCGAGCGAACGTAGCTCTCGCCACTCCGACACGGTGGCTTTCTGCGACAGCGTCTTCCCGATGAACTCGCGCGCTTTGGCCGGGAACTCCCCAGGCCGACTGGCTCCCAAAGGCGGCATGTGATGCCGTTGTTGCGGCTCGAGCAACGAGTGAAAGGTCAAGGCCCACTCCGGCCACTTGCCTTCGTCGCTCTGCAATTTGCTCCAATTGTCTTCTCTTTTCTCCCAGCTGGTCTTTGGCCCCGCCTCGATTTTCGCCTTTTCCGGCAGTTGTTCGTAGCGGACGACCGGCTTGGGCAACGGAGGGAGAACGGGATGCTTTCTCGCCAATTCTTTGACCGTGTCGGCAAACTCCGGCCAGTGTCCCTGTGCGGCCTCGAAGCGCTTCCGTTCGTCGGGAGTGAGGTGGGGCAACAGCTGCTTCTCCACGAATTCCTTCGCTTCAACGGGAAGCTCGGCCAGACGCGAGGGTTGTCGCAAACGATCGGCCGCGCGCAAGGGACGCCGCCAGGCTACTCGATGCAGGCGTTCTTCTTCGCGCAGGCGCGCCACCCGGCGCGATCGTTCGGCGGCCGGTACTTTCATCAATTCGTCGCGGACTTTTCGAGGCAAACTCTCGATCCACTGCCGTTCGCGGATCGTCCGAATCAGGTCCAATCGCTCGGAGAGATTCTCCGTCTCTTCAATGCGATGTCGTTCGTCTTCCGGCAAGCGTTCGAGCCAATCGACGTAGCGGTCGGCCACCCGCCACAGGCGTTTCCGCGCGCGCGCATCGAGTTGCTGAAAAGCCGCGTCGAGTTGGCGAAGTTGTTGGCGCTTGGCATCCGGCAGCGCCCAGAACGCGCGTAGATCGCGTTGCAGACGCGCCGAGTGTTCGGGATCGCTCTTCCACTTTTGCAGCAGTTGGCGATTGTGTTGACGCTCGGCGGCGGGAGCGGGATCGTCCGTCTGCGGATCGGGAGATTCGACCCATAAAAACGCCAGCATCGGTGTCAAGACGCAGCAATAGCGAATGATGGACACGCGCCCCTCCCTCATGTGTTCGAGGACTCATCGCCAAACAAATCCGGTGCCTCCAGCGCGCGCCAGAAATCGAGGTCTTCCATGCGCTCGTACAGCCGTTTGTTCTCGATGATGCGGAGATCGTGAATCAGTTCGCGCTCGCCGGGCTGTCGAGGCACCAACCAATTGTAGCCGGCGTAACCGGCCCAGCCGCTCACCAACAAGCCCGCCGCCCAACTCAATCCCAGACCGAGGGAGCGCCAACGCCTCACCCGACGATCTTCTCTGGCGCGAACGGGCGAGAGTCGCTCCACCGTGCGATGGGTGAAACTTGTCGACGGTTGGGGGCGCGGCAGGAAATCGAGCAATTCCCACGTGCGTCGCAGCGCGTCGGCCTCGGCGCGCGCCGCCGGGTGGAGATGCAGCTTTCGCTCCAGCTCGCGGGCGGCCTCGCCGTCTAATTCGCCGTCGAGATAGGCGACGAGGTCGGTGCGCTCTTTTTCGTTGAGATTCGCGGGATCGTTCATGGTAGCCTCTCCATCGGAGCCGGAAGCGTAAGCGACGGAGTATCTTCGTCGCTTACGCTTCCGGCTCCGTCAATTCTCTTCCTCGTCCTCCGGGATGGACTCGCCATCCATGTAAATGTAACTGCTCAGCGCGGATCGAAGGTTCATGCGCGCCCGACTGAGCAGCGACTTAACCGCCTTCGTGGTCAGTCCCATGACCTCGGCGATCTCGGCATAATTCATGTCCTCGAACTTATTGAGAACGACGGCCATGCGCTGGCGTTCGTTCAGTCCTTCCAGCGCTTGTCGAACGAGCGCGGCCAATTCCTGCTTCTGCAAGCGCTGCATGGGACCGCTGCGGCGATCGGGAACCATCTGTTCGGCGGGACGCGGTCCCAACGGCCCGGAGTCTTGCGCCGGCAGCGACACGACCGGCTTGCGTTGACGAGAACGCAGGGCATTGAGGGCCAAGTTGTTGGCGATGGTAAACAACCACGTCGAAAACTTGGAACGCGGTCGATATTTCTTGCGCGCTCGATAGACGCGCAGAAACACTTCTTGCGCGAGATCTTCGGCTTCGTCGGCATGGCCCACGAGATGGTGCATGACGGCGACGAGACGATGCTGATACAGTTCGACCAATTGCGCGAACGCCGCGGCATCGTCGTCGCGCACGCGCAGCATGAGGCGAATGTCCGGATCGCGGAGGGCCAATTGCGTGCTAGTCTCGCCGGTCGCACTCACGGCAGCCTCAATCCCAAGAATGCGGCGGCGGACGTTGTCGCCGCGGTGAAATCTGATATTCAAACCCCCCGCGCAGAGATTGGTTCCGATTCGACCAGAGCGGCGCGGCGCAGCTGGCCGCAGGCGGCGTCGATGTCGGCCCCCTTGCGCTTGCGCACTTTCACGCTGATGCCGCTGTCGCGCAAGATGGCGAGGAAATCGTCGAGGGCTTGCTGCGACAAGCGCCGATACGGCAAACCGTCCACATCGTTAAACGGAATCAGATTGACGTGCGCTTGCCGTCCGCGCAACAACTTCGTCAGTTCGCCCGCATGGGCGGGTCGATCGTTCACGTCGCGCAACAACACATATTCATACGTCACTTGCCGTCCGGTCTTGGCGTGGAAGTAATCCGCCGCTTCGAGAATGGCCGACAAGCCCGTCTTATCGTTGGTCGGCACGATGCGGTTGCGTAGCTCGTCGTTGGGGGCGTGCAACGAAACGGCCAAGTGGTACTGTTTGCCGAGGTCGGCGAATTGTCTCATGCGGTTCGGAATCCCCACCGTCGAGACGGTGATGTGCCTCGCGCCGATACCGAGTCCGCGCGGCGACGACGCCACGGTCAACGCTTCGAGCAGGGCGTCGAAGTTGGCCAACGGTTCGCCCATGCCCATGACGACAATGTTCGTCAGTCGTTCCTCCGCCGGCAACAGATTGCGCGCGTGCAACAGTTGTTCGAGAATCTCGCCGCCCGTCAAATTGCGAACCACGCCGCCGATGCCGCTAGCGCAGAAAACGCATCCCATGCCGCAGCCGACTTGCGTGCTGATGCACACGGTTCTTCGATCCGCCTCTCGAAGCAGAACGCATTCGACGACTTGACCGTCCCTCAGGCGCACCAACAATTTGTGCGTGCCGTCGCTGGAAACGAGATGGCGCGCGATGTCGCAGCCGAGCAACCGGAACGAATCGGTCAATTCATCGCGCAGTCGCTTCGGTAAATCGCTCATTTGGTCGAACGAGACGGCGCGTCCGTCGAATAGCCAGCGCCGCAGCTGCCTCGCGCGCAGCGGCGGTTGTCCGCGCTCGCGGAGCCAAGCCGCCAGATCGTCGGGCGCGACCTCAAGAAGAGGACGACGCGAATCCATCGAGATTGAAAGAGGTTCCACGGTTTGCATGAGAGTATTGTAAGTCGTCGGCGGATCGAATGCCACGGGGCGATTGTCCTTCACGGGCGTCCTCATATAGTAACGGCGTCCGTTTCCGCGTCGTTCGACCCGCCCGACCGGGGCCGATTCGAGCGACGCCGAGAGGACGAATGCCCCCAAGCAAAAGACAAGAGTGAGAACTTATGAGTGAGCCGGAATATCGACCGGGTTTGGCCGACGTACCCGTGGCAGAGTCGGCGATTAGTTTCATCGACGGCAAACGCGCTCGCTTGGAATATCGCGGGATGGCCGTCGAGACGTTGGCCAGAGAAAGCTGTTTCGAGGAAACGGCTTGGCTGCTTCTGAGAGGCGATTTGCCGACGCAGCGCGAATTAGCCTCTTTCGATCACGACCTCCGCCATCACCGCCGCATCAAATACAAACTCATCGATTTGATTAAATGTCTGCCCGAGACCGGCCATCCGATGTACGCGCTGCAAGCCGGCGTGGCCGCGATGGGCATGTTCTACCCGGCCCGCGATGTCCATAACGAAAAGAGCAATTGGGACTCGGTAGTCCGCCTCATCGCCAAACTGCCGACCATCGTGGCCGCCTTTCATCGTCTGCGTCACGGCGACGCTCCCATCGCGCCGCGCGACGATTTGCCTCACGCCGCTAACTTCTATTACATGCTCACCGAACAAGAACCGTCGCCCGCCGTGGCCAAGGTTCTCGACGCTTGCCTGATCCTGCACGCCGAACATACCATGAACGCTTCCACGTTCAGCGGCCGCGTCACCGGCTCGACCTTGGCCAATCCGTACACGGTCATCAGTTCCGCCATCGGCACGCTCACCGGCCCGCTGCACGGCGGTGCCAACGAAGAAGTGTTGGACATGCTCGATGAGATCGGCACGGCGGACAACGCCCACGCTTGGCTCGACGACGCCGTGACGCATAAGAAGAAGATTATGGGTTTCGGCCACCGCGTCTACAAGGTCAAGGATCCGCGCGCGACCGTGTTGCAAGAATTGGCCGAGAACGCCTTCGTGGAAACCGGCCGACCCAAGCTGTATCAGCTGGCCTTGGAATTGGAGCGCGTCGCCGCCGGAATCCTCGGACCCAAGGGCATCTATCCCAACGTCGATTTCTATTCCGGCATCGTCTATCTCAGCATCGGCATCCCGCGCGATCTGTTCACGCCCATTTTCGCCATCGCGCGCGTCGCCGGCTGGTTGTCCCACTGGCTCGAACAGTTGAAGAACAATCGCATCTTCCGACCGGAACAAATCTACGTCGGCAAGCACGACGTACATTATGTCCCGCTCGAACAGCGACCGTGAGTCGAATCGAGTTCGCGCCAATCCCTGGATCGCCTTCATTGAGGAGAAATGATCCGTTTCTCCTCTCTCATCCAAGACGAGTTCACCATCTCGGTGCGTCGGCGAGGTAAGCCAACCCCGCCGACGCACCGGGTCGAGATCGCTTGCTTACCCAATCCGTGGATGGCGAGTGTGGCGGGGTGAGCTTTGCATTCGCCTCGACGCTTCCCGCTTGTGCCTCGAACTGCTATCTTGAGCGCATTGAGGAATTTCCGCGTTCGTCTACGAGATTATTTCATGGCACAAGACCCGTATGAGCCTTGCCAATGCGGCAGCGGCAAAAAATTCAAATGGTGCTGTCAGCCGATCTTCGTTCACATCAATCGTGCCTGGGAGCAGGAGGCGAGCGGCCAACACGAAACCGCGATGCGGCTGATGGACGAAGTGGTGCGCGAACACGACGGAAATCCCGAAGCCTGGGGGCAGAAAGCGCGGCTGCTTTATGTGCAAGGGAAGCCCGAAGATGCGGATATCGCTTTGCAGAAGGCGTTCGATCTCAACCCGAACTATCCCGCCGGCCTGATCCTGCGCGCCACTTTCCGCTATCAGGAAGATGAAATCCCCGGCGCGCTGTTGCTGGCGCGCCGCGCCGCCGAAGCCTACGATCCCGACGCCCGGGAAGCACTCGCCGAGGTCTATTCCCTCATTTTACAGTGCGAACTTCAGATGAATCGTCCGGTTGCCGCCCGCGCCGCGTTGCGGATGGCCGCACGCTTCGCGCCGGAGGTGGAGGAACTGAAAAAGACATTCGACGAGCTTTTCAATACCGTGGGCCGTTTTCCTCTGGCGGCGCGGCGCGAATACACCTTCCGTAAGCCCGCATCGGGTCCGGGAGCCGAGGCGAAACGCGCCGCGTGGGATCGCGCGTTGCGGACTGCCGATACGCCGCGCCTGAACGATCTCGTCCGCCTCTTCGAGCCGTTGACGAAAGAAGATAGTGGCGACGCGGCGGCTTGGTTCAATCTCGGACTAGCGCACGCTTGGCTCGGCGACAACCGTGCCGCGCTCGAAGCCCTGGCGCGCTTCGTCGAGTTAGAGACCGACGAAAAGGCTGCCGGCGATGCGGCCGCGCTGATGGAAGTTCTTCGTTGCGGCAAGGGACAAGAAGAAGATGGCGATTATCGTGAATACGTTTTTGTCTTACCCTTCCGCGATGCGCAGCCGATTGTTTCTCTCGTGGAAGAATGGGAACGTGGCAGACGCCTCCTGGTGATGGAGTCGCCTCAAGAGGGCATGTTCCTGGCCATGCTCTTGGAACTCAGCACAGCCGGCATTATCACCGTGGGTGCCCCGCCGTCCGATGTCGGTCGCCTGGCGGGTTCCGTGTTGATTTACAACGGTCTGTTCCAGTTTACCACAGCGTTAAAGGAGCCGTTCGAGCGGGTTCGGGACGAAGTGCGCCAACGGCTGGCACTTGGCCTCACCGAGATAAGAGAACGACACCTGCCCATCCAGTTCAGCTCCATTACCACCGAGTCGCTTTTGTATCCGTTAAAACGAAGCTCCGACTCCGCTCAGATGGTCTTGGATAACATTCAAAAGCACTACGAAGAAACGTGGATACACAAACCGCGTCGGTCGCTGAACGGCAACACGCCGCTCGATGCCGCGTCGCACCCGATTTTGCGCAAGCATCTGCGCGGAGTGGTGCAATTCATCCAAGATTGTGCCCAGGGAGGTGTGGTCGCCACCTACGATTTCGACCGCCTCCGACGCAAACTCGGCCTCTTGGAGGGAGCCGCGCAGCAGGGTTCATCGTCCAACGAACCGAACCGGCCGGCCGGAACTCCCGACCAACACGGCGAACTCGATTTCGCCTCCATGAGCGTGGCCGAGATCGCGGCATTCAACGCGGCCAGCCTTACCGACGCGCAACTCGAGCGCGCCTTTCAAGCGGCGCTGAAGCTCGACGCCGAGGAGTTGGCCGAGAACTTCGCGCGCGCCGCGATCGCTCGCCCGATCGAAACGGAGCAAACGGATCGATATACTTGGTATTCTTATCTCATCCAGTTTTCGTTGAAGAAGGGCGACAAGGACGCCGCCCTCGATTACGTCAACGAGGGAGAAAAGATCGACTGCGAACACAACCAAGGGAGGCGGCGCGACGATTACGAATTGCGCCGCGCTCAGGTTCACGCCAAACGCGGCGAGGTCGAACAGTCGGCGGATGTATTTCAGCGCTTGATCGACCGGGCTCCGAACAATTTCCGCTATCGCGGGACGGCGGCCGAGTCGATGCTGTCGCTGCGACAAGGAGCGTTGGCACTCCGCTTCGCCGAAGACGGCATCGTCGCCGCCGGCCAAGCCAACGACCGCGACTCGGTGCAATATCTACAAGAATTGGCGGCGGCGGCGAAAAAGCAGCTGGCATGAGTGACCTTCCCTTGTCGGGATGCGGCGACGGCTCGAGATTCCGTGCCGTCTCCGCATCCCGGCGAAGGCGGCTTGGGATGAGGGATGCATCCGTTACACGGCAAAGTCGCGCTCATCACCGGCGGTTCGTCCGGGATCGGTCGTGCCACGGCTTTACGCCTGGCATCTTACGGCGCGCGTGTCGCCCTCGCCTCGCGCACGGCATCCGCCTTGGAGCGAGTAGCCGATGAGATCAAAGCGCTGGGTGTCGAAGCGTTGCCGTTGCCGACCGATGTGACCGACCGCGAACGGTGTCGTTGCGCCGTGGAAGCCACGGCGTCTCACTTCGGTCGATTCGATATTCTGATTTGTTCGGCGGGGGTTTCGATGCGCGGCCTCTTCGCCGATGCCCAGCCCGATGCCCTCGAACAAATTATGCGCGTCAACTTCTTCGGCACGCTCTACCCGACCTATTTCGCCGTGCCGCATGTGAGGCGTTCGCGCGGTTCTTTGGTCGCCATTAGCAGTTTGACCGGCAAGCGCGGCACGCCTTCCTATGCCATTTACGGCGCGAGCAAGTTCGCGGTGCGCGGACTGTACGACAGTTTGCGCTTGGAGCTGGCAGCCGACGGCGTCCACGTCGGCGTTGTCTCGCCGGGTTTCGTGGCCACGCCGCTGCGCCAGCACGTTCTCGATGGCAGCGGTCGCCCTTGGCCGACCCCGCCGACTCCACCCTTTCGCATCTGGCCGGTCGAAGCCTGCGTCGATCGCATCGTGCGCGTCCTCATCAAACGCCAGCCCCAAGCGCTGCTGCCGGCTTTCGTCTCGCCCTTCCTCGCACTGGACGAGATCAGCGGCGGCCGTCTGGGCGACTGGTACCTCGGCGGCAAATTCGATCCCGACGACGCCCGCCCCCCCAACAACGCATAACCGGCGAACCGGCAGCGTGAGCTGCCGGGTGTGGATCTCTACCCGTCAGCTCACGCTGCCGGTTCGCCGGTCGAGTTACCCGTCAGCTCACGCTGCCGGTTCGCCGGTCGAGTTACCCGTCAGCTCACGCTGCCGGTTCGCCGGTCGAGTTACCCGTCAGCTCA
>JAJXWW010000086.1 GCA_021781415.1 Planctomycetota bacterium | reverse complement strand
TTTCCGCAAGGTATTTCGCATTTTAGCACACGATCCTTGTATCTCCCGTCGATTCTGGGATAATCTTTTTTCACGCTAAGAGCGTCGTGGTACCCGGCAGCTTACGCAGCCGGTTCGCCGGGTGGTTCGTTCGTTAACCCGACAGCTTACGCAGCCGGTTCGCCGGGCAGCCATCATGGCGAACCGGCTGCGTAAGCTGCCGGGTGGTTCCTTCGGGATCTATATTCGATAAAGGTGGAGTGCGATGATCGCCTTTCTCTGTTCGGGATGCGGGAAAAGTTTGAAGGTGAAGGACGAGTTCGCGGGGCGGAAGGGGAAGTGTCCTCACTGTCAAGAACCGATGACGGTGCCGTCCTCGTCCGACACTGCCCGCGACGATGTCTCTTCGACCGATGCCAAAACGATTCTGCCGGATTCGATGGAACTCGACCGCGATTCCAAGACGATTCTGCCGGCGGTTCCGCGCGGCAATACGTCGCTGAAGAAGAGCAACTCCGGAACGGTCGCCACTCCATCGGTAGCTAACAACAAGGCCGAACTGTACGATTTCCTAGCTCCGTCACAAGCGAAAGACGAGATCGGACGGCTCGGCAGCTATCGCGTCCTCAAGATTCTGGGTGCGGGCGGCATGGGCGTCGTGTTTCAGGCCGAAGACCCCAAACTGCATCGTCTGGTGGCGCTCAAGGCCATGCTGCCGGCCTTGGCTGCGAGCGGCACCAATAAAGAACGCTTCTTGCTCGAGGCGCGGGCGGCGGCGGCCGTCGAACACGATCACATCATTCCGATTTTCGAGGTCAACGAAGAGCGCGGCGTGCCGTTCATCGCCATGCCCTTCTTGCGCGGCGAATCGCTGGAAGACCGCCTCAAGAAACAGCGCAAGTTACCCGTTGCCGAATCCCTACGCATTGCCAAGGAGATCGCCGAGGGGTTGGGGGCGGCTCACGAGCGGAGTATGATTCACCGCGACATCAAACCGGCGAATATCTGGCTCGAAGGCGACAAAGGCCGCGTGAAGATTCTCGACTTCGGGTTGGCTCGTTCGGCACGCGGCGAATCGACTCTGACCCAGCAAGGAGCGATCATCGGCACGCCGGCATACATGGCTCCGGAGCAAGGCGCGGGAAAAAAAGTGGACACGCGCTGCGATCTGTTCAGCCTCGGCTGCGTTCTCTATCGCATGGCCACCGGCACGTTGCCGTTCAAAGGAGCGGATACCGTGTCCACGCTCGTCGCCGTCGCCACCGAGAATCCGACCGCGCCGCGCAAGCTCAATCCCGAACTGTCGCCGCGCTTGTCCAAGCTCATCATGGATCTGTTGGCCAAAGACCCCGAAGAACGTCCGCCCTCGGCCCTGTCGGTGGTCGATCTGATCGAGGAGCTGGAAAAAGAACCGTCCGACGCGGTCACGGAGGTTCTGGAAGAGTTACCCGCTCGCCGCCAAGCCGGACGCGCCGACGACGATTACGACGACCGGACACGAACGGCTCGCGCTTACGACGACGAGGAGATGGAACAGCCGTCCAAGCGCTCGATGCTGCCGTTGCTTCTCGGCTGCGGCGGGCTGGGACTCGTTCTGATTGTGGGAGGTGTCATCGGACTGATCGTTCTGCTCAAGAAGGACGACACAGCAGATGTCGCCCAAAATACTCCTCCCACGCCCATCAACAACACGCCCTCGCCCAAGCCGGTCGATCTCACGCCCAAGCCGCCCGTCGATAAGGGCAAACCGGGAGGCGGCGACACTGTCGTGATCCCGCCCCCCGTCGAGAATAACCCGATCCCCATTCGGCCCAGACCCAAGCCGAAGAAAGACGCCACGGACCCCGACAAAACGTTCAGCCCCTATACCTCTCCGGCCAAGGGGTTGGTGTTCGCCTCGGACGGCAAACACTTTTTCAGTTTCGGCGAGCGCAACACGCGCGTGGACTACTGGAGTTTGGACGACGGCAAGATCCTACGATCCTTCGAGTTAGGCGCGACCGTCCGCCATGTCTCGATCTCCTCCGACGGTTCGCGGGTCATTGCCTACAACACCGGACGGCTTCTCTGTTGGGACGTGGACGGCGGGCAGCCTCTCGTCACCGTTACTCCTCCGGCCGGCGGCACCATCGTGGGCGGAGGATTTACCGCCGATAAAGACGTTCGCGCCGCCATCAACGCCAAAGCACCCGGCGGTTCCATCGTCTTCATCTACGACCATGCCAGCGGAGCCATTATCCCTATCATCGATCCGAAAACGAAGAAACCCGTCGTGGACAAACGAACGAAGCAAGCCGTCTGGCAGCCGTTCCCCCACGAGGCCGAGGTCGAGCGCGTCTTCTTCAGCCCCGACGGCAAACGCTTCATCTCGTGGTCCAAGGATCATATGTTCCGCTTATTCGACATTGAGAAACTCAAATCGGGCAAGTTTACCGGCTCGCCGGGCGAGGCCAAAGACATCTCCGTCTCGACGGATTTCACGCGCGTGATGGGCGCATTCGGCCAGGCTGGGTTTCACCTTTACGACGTGGAGGAAGGCAAGGAACTGCGCGACATTGAACCGGAGGGGATCGGCAACACCGATGCCCTCGCCTTCGGCGGCGGCAACGCCACCGGCGTCGCCGCACGCTTCGGCGGGCCTACGCGCGTCTACGATCTCGACGACGGCTCGATCAAAAAGGAAGTCAAAGGCATCGCCTTCACGACTTCGATCGCCCTCTCTCCCGACGGCAAAACGATCCTCTGCGGCGAGATGAGCGGAAAGATCCACATCTTCAAGTTGAAAGAGTAGGTTCCTTCGGAGCATGCGGCATAAGTTCGGTTTGTGCGCGCGTCCTCAATGTTGTAGGAGTGCGCCGACGGCTCGGCACAGATCGTTGGCTTCGGACGCTTGCGGCGCTTCGGCGATAACCCGAACGATGGGTTCGGTGTTGGAGGGGCGGACGTGGAGCCAGCGGGTGGGCCAGTCCAGTCGCAGACCGTCGAGGCGGTCGATTTTCGCTTCCGGCCAACGACGGGTCAACGCCCGATACAACTCCGGTAGGGACTCTCGCGGCACGGTGTACTTATCCTTGACGATTTGATAGACCGGCAACTCGGCAACCAGTTCGCTCAGCTTGCGGCCCGTCTCGGCCATCAGGTTGAGAATCATGCCCATTCCGATAAACGGATCGCGCACCAGCCCGACGCGCGGGTCGAGTACGCCGCCGTTGCCCTCGCCGCCGATCGATGCTCCGACTTCAAGCATTTTGTCGGCCACGTTGGCCTCGCCGACCGCCGAACGGTGGCAGACACAGCCGTGGCGCGCGGCGATGTCTTCGCTGACGCGCGAAGTGGACATATTGACGACCACCGAGCCGCGCTCGTGCTGGAGACGAAACTGCACGGCCAGCGCCAAGGTCAACTCCTCGCCGATGTAGCGGCCCGTCTCGTCGAGGAGGGCGAGACGATCCGCGTCGGGATCGAGCGCGAAGCCAATGTCGGCCTTGGCTGAGGCGACGAGCGGGCCTACGTCGCGCAGATTGTCGGCGGTCGGCTCCGGTTCGTGCAGAAACACGCCATCGCTCTCGCCTCCGCGCCAGGTTGTCTCCACATGCAAGGCTTCAAGAAGGCGACGACCGAGCGGCCCGCCCGCGCCACCGTTGGCGTCGAGGAAGGCGCTCAGATGGGCGGCCCGAATGCGCGGGGCGTCGATACATTCCAGAACGCGCTGGCAATGCCATTGCGCAGCTTGTCGTTCGTCGCGCGGCGTGCCGATGGCGTTCCAAGTGGCGCGGCGGACCTCGCCGCTCTCGAAGCGTGCTTGCACCTTCCGCCCCTCCTCGGCACTGAGGACGCGCCCATCGGAACCAAAGAGTTTGAGTCCGTTCCACGGCGCGGGGTTATGGCTGGCGGTGATTTGAATGCCACCCGCCGCATTCAGGCGGCGCACGGCCAGACCAACCGTAGGCGTCGGCACGATGCCGAGATCGTGGACGGCGCAGCCTGCCGAGGTCAGACCGGCGAGAACGGCATGGCGCAGCATCTCGCCGCTGGGCCGACCGTCACGGCTCACCACCATCGCCCCGCCGCCTACATGGCCGGCCAGCGCCGATGCAAACAACAACGCCGCCTCCGGCGTCAGCGATTCCCCCACGATGCCGCGAATGCCCGAAACGCTTACGATCAATCCCGTATCCACTCCCATGTCGATCCATCCTTTTTCTCGAATCACCGTCTACACCGGTTTCACGCCGCGAACGATTGCTAGCCATCCCTCGATGCGAACGCTACCGTCCTGCCGAAGGCGAGGCTCGAATCCCCGCGCCGATGCTCCGGAGAGCATCCACTGGCGAACGATCGCCTTGTCTTGCGATGGCGTTCCGCGATCGAACCATTCGTCGAAGTCGAGAGTGAGAGGTTCCTCGACGAGTCGCAATTGGGTTAATCCCGCGACGGCGAGCCAATCGACCATTTCCCCCGGCGTCGGATTGCGTGTGTGCGTGCGATCGCGGCCGATTTCGATGCGCTGATGCCAATTCGCTCGTTCGGGGTTCGGGTCCGCGGTGTGATCGCACGCCGCCAACACGCCTCCGGGCCGCAATAACTCCGCCTGCCGTCGAAGGAACGCAGCTGGGTCCGGCGTATGATGCAGCACGAACCGCGAAATGGCACCATCGAAGGGACCGTGAGAGAGCGGATCGAAGAGCGATCGCCGTTCGAAGACCGCGCGCTCGCCGAATGCAGCACATCGACGGCGGGCCCGAGCGATCATCTCCTCCGACAGATCGACGCCGAATACACGATAGCCCGCTCTGAGGAGCGCTTCGCCCACCAATCCAGGACCGCAGCCGCCATCGAGAATCAGACCTCCCGCCGGAAAGTCGGCGGCTTGGATAAGGCGCGCGAGCATGTCCGGGTCGGTTTGCACCGGCGCGCGCTCGAACTGCGCCGCGCGATGATCGAAGGCCGCCGCCAAGGCGCGATCGTGTTCGCTCATAAAACTTCTCCTCACGGTCGATCCGATAAGTCACTCTCCCTCAATTACTGTATAAACCGGGGAGAGGCGGGCTTCGTGAATCGGCTCTGAGACGAGATCGCTCAACTTTTGGCGCGAATCGCACATTCGGCGCATCCGCCTTGAGGCCTACCTATTGCGAAAGGTGGAAAATAGGCTCATCTTTCGCTTTCGGCCCTCGATTCCTCGCACCCCTCACTTCTTGGCACGATCCTTGCTTTCAGTGGAATGCCCGAAGGTGAGGGAAGCGCATGATTACTCTCGATGCCAATGAGGCAGTTGCCTCGGTTGCCTATCGCAGCAATGAAGTTATCGTTCTGTATCCCATAACGCCGTCGTCGCCGATGGGAGAATGGTGCGACGAATGGTCGGCCCATCATAAGCCGAATCTGTGGGGCGATGTTCCAGAAATCACCGAGATGCAGTCGGAGGGTGGGGCGATCGGCGCGGTTCACGGCGCGCTGCAAGCGGGGAGTCTGGCGACGACGTTTACCGCCTCGCAAGGGCTGCTGTTGATGATCCCCAATATGTACAAGATCGCCGGGGAACTCACCAGCTTTTGCATGCATGTCGCCGCCCGCACCGTGGCCACGCACGCCCTCTCCATCTTCGGCGATCATTCCGATGTCATGGCCTGCCGACAGACTGGATTCGCCCTGCTCTGTTCCAACTCGGTGCAGGAGGCTCACGATTTCGCCTGCATCGCCCAAGCCGCGACGCTGCGGGCGCGCGTGCCGTTCCTGCATTTCTTCGACGGTTTCCGCACTTCACACGAAGTCTCCAAGATTCATCTTCTCGAAGACGACGACTTACATGAACTGTTCGACGACCAGGCCATCGCCGACCATCGCCGCCGGGCGCTGACGCCGGATCGGCCCGTCCTGCGCGGCACGGCCCAGAATCCCGATACCTTCTTTCAAGCCCGCGAGGCGTGCAATCTGTTCTATCAACGTCTGCCCGGCATCGTGCAACAGGCGATGGACGCCTTCGCTCGCCGCACCGGCCGCTCCTACCGCCTTTTCGAGTACGTCGGCCATCCGCAAGCCGAGCGGGTTATCGTCCTCATGGGGTCCGGGGCGGAGATGGCGGAGGAGACGGCGATTCACCTCAACGGCCAAGGAGAGAAGGTCGGCGTCCTCAAGGTTCGACTCTATCGTCCTTTTTCGCCGCGCGATTTCCTGGCCGCGTTGCCGAAGTCCACAAAACGCCTCGCCGTACTCGATCGCACCAAGGAACCGGGGGCGGTGGGCGAACCACTCTATCTCGATGTGGCCTCGGTTCTTTTGGAAAACTCGCAAAGCAAAGACGCCGCCTTCGCCCTTCCGCCGCGCGTCGTCGGGGGCCGTTACGGCCTGTCGTCCAAGGAGTTCACGCCGGCGATGGTGAAAGCCGTCTTCGACGAGTTGAAGAAGGATGAACCAAAGAATCATTTTACCATCGGCATTGTCGATGATATGACACACACCTCGCTGCCGTTCGACGAAGATTTCAGCATCGAACCGAACGACATGGTGCGCGCCTTGTTCTTCGGGCTGGGCGCGGACGGCACGGTCGGTGCCAACAAGAACTCGATCAAGATCATCGGCGAAGAGACGGAGAATCACGCACAGGGCTATTTCGTCTACGATTCCAAGAAATCTGGAGCGACGACGATTTCGCATCTCCGCTTCGGCCCTCGTCCCATTCGCGCGCCGTATCTGATCCACTCGGCCAACTTCGTCGCCTGCCATCAGTTCCATTTTTTGGAGAAGTTCGACATACTCGAACACGCCGCTCCCGGAGCCGTTTTTCTGCTCAACGCTCCCTATGCGCCGGAGGAAGTATGGGATCGTCTACCGCGTGAAGTACAAGAACAAATTGTGAGCAAAGGACTCCATTTATATGCCATCGACGCGCTGAAGGTGGCGAAGGAAGCCGGCATGGGAGGGCGCATCAATACGGTGATGCAGACGTGCTTCTTCGCCGTCTCTGGTGTGCTTCCGCGCGAAGAGGCGATCGCCCAGATCAAAAAAGCCATCGAAAAGACCTACGGAAAGAAGGGCGATGAGATCGTTCGCCGCAACTTCGCCGCGGTCGATCAAACCTTGGCCCATCTGCACGAGATCGAGGTCCCGCGGGCCGCGACGGTGACGAAAAGCCGGCCGCCGCTGGTGGCTCCCGCCGCGCCGGATTTCGTCCAGCGCGTGTCGGCGGTGATGATGGCCGGCAAGGGCGATCTGCTGCCGGTGTCCGCCTTCCCCGTCGATGGCACTTGGCCGACCGGCACGGCCCAATGGGAGAAACGCACCATCGCCGACGAAGTACCCATTTGGGATAAAAAAATCTGCATTCAGTGCAACAAGTGCGCCTTCGTCTGTCCCCATGCCGCCATCCGCGCCAAAGTCTACGAGCCAAGCCATCTCGATAAGGCACCCGCGGAGTTTCCTTCGTTGGATTACAAGGCCGCCGACTTTAAGGGCTGGAAGTACACGATCCAAGTCGCGCCGCAGGACTGCACCGGCTGCAACTTGTGCGTCATGGTCTGCCCCGCAAAGGACAAGGCCAATCCGAAACACAAATCCATCAACATGACGCCGTTGTTGCCGGTTCTGGAGCGCGAGAAAGAGCGTTACGGTTTCTTCCTCGACCTGCCCGATCCGCCGCTCGACCGTGTGGCGCATGTCGATGTCAAAACCTCGCAATTCGCTCTGCCGATGATCGAATACTCCGGTGCCTGCGCCGGTTGCGGCGAGACGCCTTATTTGAAACTGTTGACGCAGCTATTCGGCGACAGGCTGCTGATCGCCAACGCCACCGGCTGTTCGTCGATCTATGGAGGCAATCTACCGACGACGCCTTACACCACCAACGCCGAGGGACGCGGCCCGGCGTGGAGCAATTCGCTGTTCGAGGACAACGCCGAGTTCGGTCTCGGCCTACGGTTAAGTGTGGACAACCTGAGCCGACAGGCCGCCGCTCTCCTGGTGCAACTCGCGCCACAAGTCGGCGACGAGTTGGCCAGAGAGATACTGGCCCTCGACCACTCCCACGAAAGCGCCTGGCCCGCCCAGCGCCGACGGGTGGACCTCCTGCGCGGGAAACTGGCCGGTCTCGACTCTCCCAAAGCTCGACGACTGGAGTTGTTGGCCGACTATCTTGTGCCCAAAAGTGTTTGGCTGATTGGTGGCGACGGGTGGGCTTACGACATTGGCTTCGGCGGACTCGATCACGTTCTATCACTCCGCCGCAAGATCAATGTCTTGGTGCTGGATACCGAGGTTTACTCGAATACCGGCGGCCAAGCGTCGAAGAGTACGCCATTGGGTGCGGCCGCCAAGTTCGCCTCGGCGGGCAAAGACGTACATAAGAAGGATCTGGGGCTAATGGCCATGAGCTACGGCCACGTCTACGTCGCCTCGGTTGCCTTTGGAGCCAAGGACACACACACGGTGCAGGCGTTTCAAGAGGCCGAGAGCTACGACGGTCCATCGCTGATTATCGCCTACAGCCATTGCATCGCCCACGGCTACGACATGCGTTTCGGACTCGAGCAGCAGAAGTTGGCTGTTGCGTCCGGCGTGTGGCCGCTGTATCGTTTCGATCCGCGCCGCGCCCGCGCCGGCGAGCCGCCGTTGAGCATCGATGTGCTGCCGGGCAAGAAATCCGTCGAAGAGTACATGCGCAACGAGGCGCGCTTCCGCATGGTCGAGAAGATCGACGCGGAGCGCTTCCGCCGTTTGGCCAAATCGGCTCGCAATCAGTCGGCCCAGCGCGTCGCCCTTTACGAACAACTTTCGCACATCAGCCTGCCGCGCGAGACCGAACGTCCCACTGTCGCCGCCGGCAACGGCCAGAAATAGGAGGCACACGCATGGACCTTTCCACGACCTATATGGGTTTCAAGCTGGATCATCCACTGATACCGGGCGCGTCGCCGTTGGTGGACAACCTGGAAAACGTCAAACGGCTGGAAGATGCCGGCGCGCCGATGATCGTCATGCACTCGCTGTTCGAGGAGCAGATCGTCAACGAAGAACTGTACTTCACTCATGCCTTGGAACAAGGCGATTCCTCCACCTCGGAGGCGACGAACTATTTCCCCTGGCCTTCCGAGTTCGCGCTGGGCGTGGACGAATACTTGGAACAAATTGCTCGCATCAAATTGATCGTCTCGGTTCCGGTAATCGCCTCGCTCAACGGCACCACCGAGGGTGGCTGGTTGGCCTATGCCGGTATGATCGAACAAGCGGGAGCGGACGGCCTGGAGCTGAATATCTACGACGTCGCCGCCGATCCGAGCGAGACGGGCGAACAAGTGGAAGCCCGCGCCTTGCGTGTGATTCGAGCCGTCCGCGATTCGCTGTCGATTCCCGTCGCCGTCAAGCTGTCGCCGTTCTATTCGTCGATGTCCCATTTCGCCAAAGAAGTAGATGAAACCGGCGTCGAGGGATTGGTTTTGTTCAATCGGTTCTATCAGCCGGACATCGACATCGAACACCTCGAAGTGGTGCGCATCAATCTCTCCAGTCCGGCGGACTTATTGCTACGTCTCCGCTGGTTGGCGTTGTTGCACGGCAAGGTACGGGCTTCGTTGGCCTGCACCGGGGGCGTCCACAGTGCCTCGGATGCCATCAAAGCGGTCATGGCCGGAGCCGACGCCGTGCAGATCGTCTCGGCTCTCCTCCAACGCGGCCCCAGCTATCTGCGCACGGTGCGCGAAGGCATGGCCCACTGGCTAGAGGAACACGGCTACGAATCGCTGGCCCAAATGCGCGGCAGCATGAGCCTGTCGCGCTGTGCCGACCCCAAGGCTTACGAGCGCGCCAACTACATGCGTGTCTTGCAGTCGGTACGCCCCGGCGTTCTGTGAGTCGAGAAGCGTTGCCTAACGGTAGAGCGTCATTCTCCAATTCTCCCCTCTCTCCCCTAAGTACAGGGGAAAGGAGGAGTCCGGTACACGAAGCCGACGGACTCGAGATTATGCTTGCACCCATCTGCTGGAGCCGTATAATGCAATCCAGTTTCTTTCGTTCCTCGCCCAACAATTTTAGTGGAGCGGTTGATGTTGCGCTCTCTGTCGTGGCTCCATGCCGTATTTTGCCTGACGGTCGTGGGTGTTGGTTTCTGCCAAGCTGCCGACCTGGACCAAATAAAACGTGTTCTCGTCAAGGAGCCGGCCTATCAAAGTAAAGCTCCCAAGTACGCCTTGCTCGTCTTGGGGCCGGAGGCGCGGAAGCGAATCTGGCTCGTGCTGGACGGGACTACGCTTTACGTTGATCGCAATGGCAACGGCGACTTGACCGAAGCGGGTGAGACAGTCCTCGGCAAAAATAGCGATCGCGCGGTCCTGGAGAAGGATGTCTACACGTTCGCGGTCGGCGATTTGCGCGACGGCGAACGGCGACACCGCAACGTCACTCTCATCGTGACCGGCTTGAGTTCTACCTCCAAGACGAAGACTGCTGCGAGCGACAGCCCCCGCTCCCTGAGCTTTCGTATCCGCATGGAAGCGGAAATCCCCGACTTCGAGGGAGCGACGAAGGACGGATGCGTCCTTCAGTTGGCCGGCACCAGCGGTTCCCTGCAATTCGCCGACCGGCCGCGGGAAGCATCGATCTTGCATTTCGCCGGCCCGTTAAAAGTCATCATGGACAGACAGACGACGTTTCGGGTTAACCGCGAGATGGAGCTGTACCTCGCCCTGGGTACGCCGGGCCGAGGACAGGGGACGTTCGTCTATACCGCTTACGAGGGCGCGGTCCCGCCTGCCGCCTATCCACGGGTCGAAATCGCTTTCCCGGCGCAAAAGGCGGGCGAGCCGCCCGTAAAAGCGATCTACGAGTTAAAGGGTCGGTGCTGAACATTCAACTTACACGGCCCAGTTCGGGTCCCCGCGAACGTCGGCACAGGTGCCACCCGCGTCAAGGTGTCTTTTGACAGCTGGGACAAAGGGCATGTCCGGTCCTCGGAGTTGGAGGTGCGCACGGTTTCGCCGCGATCCGGTCCGCCACCGCTGCCCGTCTCCTCGCGGCTGACCAAGAAGCTGATTCATCCCGACCACGATGAAAGGCTCTTCCCAGTATTGTTCAGCCCCGACGGACAATCCATCCTCGCAACCAGCCTTTCATCGCAGAGACTACAAATCTGGAATGCGAACACGGACGAGCAAATTCGCACCCTCCAGCTTCCAAAAAGATCGTCCAGCAATGGAACTTTCACCTCCGGCGGCCCAGGGATGCTTTCTCCGGATGGCCGGACCCTGTATGTGCCCTTCGCCAAGTATCGATTTTTGCCGATCCGCAAGGATGGCAAGCTCATCCATCACTGTGAGACGGAGGGGGAAATCCTGGTGTGGGACATGGCGACCGGCCGACAGTTACCCGCGTTGAAGCAATCGCCGCCTCACGGCGTGCTGAACGTGAGGGTTTCGCCCGATGGTGCCACGCTGCTTGTCGGGGACATCGTGGGCGATGACGCCGCGAGAGGTTACAGGAAGAACTGTCTGACGCGCTGGAACCCGCGCACGGGAGAGCATCAGCACTTGCTCGACGGCTGGTCGAATCCGCTGGCACCCGTGTTCGCCCCCGACGGCAAAACCTTCGCCCTCAGCCTCTATGATATCCGAGCCATCTCGCCGAATTCATTCAAGTCTCGGGGCAAACTCATCTTGTGCGACGCGGCTTCGGGAAAAGAACGGCTTGTGATCGCCCAGACAGACAATGGCCGAGTGGGTGTCACGAACTTCTCTCGTGACGGTCGGTATCTGGCGGGAATCCAGGAAGACTTGCGGGCAGCAAAGCCTCCTCCGCCCGAAGTGAAACTATGGGATGTGGCCACCGGCAAGGAAGTGGGAGCCATCGTCGCGCCGGAGGGAACCACCGCCTTCCGCCGACCCGGTCAAATCCTGGGAGCCTTCGCCGCGCCCGTCTTCTCTCCGGACGGCCGCTGGTTGGCGACCTGCCTTCGTACAGGTCGGATTTACCTTTATGATGTTGCCGGGCGAAAGTTGGCCTGGTCTCAGGACGTCAAGAACGGTTATCTGCGTGGGGTGCGGTTCAGTCCGGACGGGCGCTGGCTGGTCGCGCTCGGACAAGACACTCCGGAAGACCTCAAAGCCACAGAGGAGGTCAGCCCGTTCGACCTGCCGCAGCCGCGGATCTTCCTGTTCGACATGAAAAAGGGTGGCAAACCGGAGGAAATCGTGGCCCCACATGGGCAGATAATTTGGTTCGACTTCAGTCCCGACAGCAAGACCATCGCCCTCAGCGGCACCGGCTGCGTATGGCTATTCGACGTGAGCCGGCCCGCAACCCGCAAATAACGAAAACCGCCCCCCTCACGCGGAGTACACCACAATCCTGCCTGTCCGATCGCAGGGCGTTTGCCTGCCCACATCTTTCACCTGAACGGGTCGGATCGCCCGCCCTGCCGTTCGTGCGAACGATAGTATAAGGACAATGTCGTGCATCCGGTTTGCCGTCTCCGTTTCGAGGAAGCGAGAATTTTCATGCTCCCGTTCGGTTTCTTGCGCGTGGCCGCCGCCGTGCCGCAACTGCGCGTCGCCGATTGCGATTTTAACGTGCGGCACCTCCTCGCTCTGTTGCGGCGAGCCGAGAGCGAGCGGGTTCATCTCGTCGTCTTCCCGGAGTTGGCGATCACCGGTTACACCTGTGGCGATCTGTTTCATCAGCCGGTGCTGCAACGCGGAGCCGTTGAGGGCCTATTGCGTTTGGCCTCGGAGAGCGCCGCGATCTTCTCCGGATTGGCCGTCGTCGGTCTGCCGTTGGCCGTCGACAATCTCGTCTTCAATTGCGCCGCCGTGCTGCATCGAGGGCAACTCCTCGGCGTGGTGCCGAAATCGTATCTGCCCACTTACAAGGAGTTTTATGAAGCCCGCTGGTTTGCTCCGGCGACGAGGGCGAGTCGGTGCGAAATCGATCTCGGCAGACAGACTGTCCCCTTCGGCACGGATCGCCTGTTTGCCGCGACCGATGTGGAGGGCCTTCTCGTCGGCGTCGAAATCTGCGAGGATCTCTGGGTTCCGACGCCGCCGAGTGCCGCTCAAGCGCTGGCCGGAGCAAGTGTCCTCGTCAATCTCTCGGCCAGTAACGAGGTCATCGGCAAAGCGGACTATCGCCGACAACTGGCACTCTCGCAATCGGGCCGTTGCATGGCCGCCTACGTCTACGCGTCCAGTGGCGTCGGCGAATCGACTACCGACCTCGTCTTCGGCGGACATTGTCTCATCGCCGAGAACGGAACGCTCCTGGCCGAGTCGGATCGTTTTCTCCGCGAGGATGCCTTGCTCGTCGCCGATGTGGATCTCGACCGTCTGCGCGTGGAGCGCCAACGCACGAATACATTTCTGGACGCCACCGTCTGCCCTGAGTTCGTTCGTCCGTTTGCCCGTTGTCCGTTCGAGATCGGGGAACGTCCGCTGCCAACCGATCTTCGCCGTTCGGTCGAGGCGCATCCGTTTGTGCCGAGCGGCCAAGAAAAGTTGCGCGAACGCTGCGAAGAGATCTTTCACATTCAGGTGGCGGGATTAGCCAAGCGTCTGGAGCATCTCGGCTCGCCGTCCGCGACCATCGGCGTCTCCGGCGGACTCGACTCGACGTTGGCGCTGTTGGTCGCCTGCAAGACGATGGACTTACTGGGCGCGCCCCGGCAGCGCATCCTCGCCTTCACCTTGCCGGGCTTTGGAACCAGCAACCGCACCCGCGACAACGCCCGCGCCCTCATGCGGCAGCTCGGCGTCGGCGCGCGCGAGGTCGATATTCGCGCGCTCTGTCTGGAAGAGATGCGCCTGCTCGGCCATCGACCGTTCGGCATCGACTTGGCTGGAGCGACTGTCGAGTCGTTTACCGAGCGTTTATATCGCTTGTATCCAGAACAACGCCACGACCTCGTCTTCGAGAACGTGCAAGCGCGGATGCGGACGAGTCTGTTGATGAACGCGGGTTTCGTCGTCGGTACCGGCGACCTGTCCGAGTCGGCCTTGGGTTGGTCCACCTACAACGGCGATCACACGAGCATGTACAACCCCAACGGCAGCATTCCGAAGACCTTGGTGAAATTCCTCGTCGATTGGGCGGCCCGCAACGAGTTCGACGGCGATGCGCGACGGACGTTGCTCGACATCGTGGACACGGTGATCTCGCCGGAGCTGCTGCCGGCCCAGCACGACGGCCAACCGGCTCAGGCGACCGAATCCACCCTCGGCCCCTACGAAGTCGTCGATTTCTTTCTCTATCACTTCCTGCGCTACGGAGCGCCGCCGGAGAAGATTCTCTTCTTGGCACAGCGAGCCGAGTTCAACTCCCGATACGACGAAGAAGAACTGCGTGGCTGGCTCAAGGTGTTCTTGCGTCGCTTCTTCGCCAATCAGTTCAAACGCTCCTGTCTCCCCGATGGACCCAAGGTCGGCACCATCTCTCTCTCGCCTCGCGGCGACTGGCGCATGCCCAGCGATGCCCAACCCGCGTTGTGGCTGAAATGGGCGGAATCGTCGGAGGCGTGAGGATCGAGATCCCCCCTCCTTTTTTCTCATTATGGCCTTTTAAGATAGCGTTCGGCGAATTTCAGGAAAGTGGGCCAGTTCGGGCCGGTGGTGTGGCCGCCGCTGTGCTGCCGGAAGGCGATCTCGCCGTCGATGAGCGCCTTCTCCTCCAGGGGCATTTCCGTCGTGCCCAAGTCTTTCTTTCCCAACAGGCGGTAGACCGGCGCGGCGGCGACGCCGGCCAGGAACATGCCTTTGGCATCGACCCATCCGCCCTCCACTTTGAACGAGCCGCAACTGATGAAGACCGGACGCGGGGCGCACAGAGCGACTAATTCGTGCGAATCGACGGGTAGATCGTCCCATTTCAGGGGTCCGGCGTACTTGAGGAAGTTGCCGGCCATCCAGTGGTACTCGCCGGAACCGGCGACATTTTCCACCAGTTCGCCGAAATTACGACGATGGAGCTTGACGCCTCCTTCTCCCGAAGAGCCGATGAAACCGATGGCAAAGCGCTCGTCGTAGGCCATGGTTACGATGGCCGCCTTTCCGTAGCGCGAAAGTCCCTCAATGCCAACCTTCTTGGTGTCCACGGCCTTATCCGTCTCGAAATAGTCCAAGGCGCGGCTGGCTCCCCACGCCCAGGCCCGCAACGCCCCCCAGTCGTCCAGCTTGCGCGGCTGGCCTTTGTTGCACAGACCGATGATCCCCTTGGTCAATCCCGCGCCGTTGTCGGCCTGAATGCTGTTGGGTACGACGATGGCATAGCCCCATCCCTTGGCTAAAACCTGTTCTTGCCAGCTGGGTCCGCCTCGACCGCCGGGAGAGGGACCGAAGCCTCGCCCGCCGAAGCCGAACTCCATTATAACCGGCACCGGCTTCTTGGCCTCCGCGGGCGTCGTCAGCGTGAGTTGAATATCCACGCTAATCCGCGGATACGACGAGTTATCAACGTGGCCGACCAGTTTCTTAACGACGACCGCACTCTCGCCGACTTTATCTTTTTTCGTATCGGTAATCTCCCATTTAACACCAGGTGTGTTTTTGGGGACACGGCCATAGATTTCGCGGTCGAAGTCTTCGAGGATCTCCGCCCGTCGTTTCGTCTTCCAAATCTCGGCCGTTGTTACCTTGTTCCCGTTCTTCAAGACGAGCGGGTCCGGCAGCTTCGGATAGGGGTTGGCCTTGGCCTCGTCGTAGTTGGCGGCGTTGGCCGCCTTGGTGTTGCGTCCGTCCGCCCCACGGCGAAGCGATTTGATCTTGAGCAGGTCCATCGTGCGCTTGTGGTCTTCTTGCGCCGTCATTTGCACGGGCGGAGGGTCGGCACGACGCTCCTGCGCCGGCTTCTCGTCCTTGTCCGTCAACGATTGAAGGTAGGCTACCCGATCGGTTGCCGTTGGCTCCTCGGCATTCACGACGGGGAGCGGCCTCGCTCCGACACGCATCGAGAGTGCGGCCATTAAGACGCCGCAAGCCAACGCAGTCCATCTCGCCACGAATGTTCGGCTCATCGCAGTACCTCAATATGTCGCATGTACCAAGACCGAGAGCGCATCCGCCCGCCGATTCGAGTCATCGTTCTCGTCTATCTTTCAAGATGCGAATCCGCGCGGGATGCAGCGCGACCGACGCGGATTTTTGGAAGAAGGGGATCGCCGTGACGAGTGAGGGGCGATCCGTAGTCTGGTAATTCGTAGGGTGGGTCGAAGCGCGGCGAGACCCATCCTACGAATTACCAGACTACGCATGGAAAGTTAAGACGAACCAGATCCTAAGCTGCGACTCACGGACTCTTTTTGCCGGCTTTCTCGATCTGGGCTTCGGTTATCTCAAGTGTCAGACGGGCATCGCTCTTCTCCGCGTTCAACTTGATATTGCCGATGATTTCCTTGAGGAGTCGACCGTTGGCATCCTTGCCCGCGCCGAGGAAGGTGAGCAACTGCATCATTTCTTGAATCTTGTCCTTGATCTTCCCGGCGGCTTTGGGACTGTCGGCGTGGACGACGAGAGAGAAATGGGCGTCGTCGCTCAGTTTCAGCGCGCCGGTAATCGACTTCATCGTGGTGCCAAACTCTTTGGTCGTATCGTCGCTCTTGAGCAATTGCTTGATGTCGTCGGTGGCCACCATCGCCATCCAGATGGTCTCGCTCCCTTCGAGATGATCGAGTGTGGCCCGCATGGACGAGCTTGGCTGCGGCGGCGTCTGGCCGGCGCGAGCGACGGCGGCGGCGGTGTCCTCCTTCTTCGCCGACAGCACCAGCGCCTTGTTGCCGACGAAAGAAGCGTAGAACGATTTCGGATCGCTGGGGATTTCCCACATCGTCGTTTGGCCAACCTTGTCGATTTTCAGACGTTCGGGATGCTTTTTGGCGTAATCTTCGGCGGCCGCTCGAGCTTTGTCTGGAGAGAAGTCGCCTCGCACCACCGTCAATAGTTTGCCGCCTTCCAGCGGATTGCCGCTCGTACTCACTTCGATTGTGTCGATGTCCTTGAGCGGATCGAGACCGGCGGCCCGAAGAATCTGCCGTAGTTCGTCGTTGCGTTGCAGCAGCGTTTGGAGAGGTTCGAAGGCGTGCTTCTTCACCAGCGCGGTCTTCAGCATTTGCCGCACGTTCAAATGCACGATGGCCTCGGCGTCGCCGGGCGTCAGACGATCCGGTTCGGCGCGGCTCTGCCCCGCCGTCTCGGCGGTTCGAGCCGAGGAGACGATGGCCAGAGCGAACAGGCCGAAGGCCGTAACTCGCATCAAAATTCGCATGAAAACGATTCCTTTCGTTCGCTTGACCCCCGTTGGACGAGACGGGGGTCCTGTACATAAGAAAGATCTTATTGGTTCTTTTTCTTGATCGCTTCCTCAATCGTGTCGCTTGAAATCCGTCCCTTAATCACGACGTTCGCTCCGTTGCTCTTCACGCTAATCGATTTTACGAAGTCCACGATCAATTCGATCCCCGGCGCGGGGTTCGACTGCGTGAGTGCCGCCAAACCCGCAGTCGCCAAGCCGAGGCCCGCTTTGGCAGACTTTTGCAATTCCTGTGCATCTTTGGCGTTCTCGGCGGTTACGACGAACTCCAGCTTGACCTCGTCGGAAATCGTTAGACCGCCACCGAGGGCCTGAATGGTGTCGAGGATCGCTTTCACATCGCCGGGCGCTTGTTCCAACGCCTTGGTGATGCCCGGTGTCTTCACCACTGCCAGCGACACGCTCTGCTTGCCGTCGAGCTTTTCGAGCAGCGTTTGGAATTTCTTATTCTTCAAAGTAGGCTTCTCGGTCTTGCCGCTTTTCTTGAGGGCGTCGAGAACGTAATCCTTCCCTGGCGAGAACACCAACGTGTCGCGGCTGGGGACGGCGACAAAAATCGGCTCGTCCAGATCCGGCATGTTTACCTCATAGAGCATCTGCTTGCCGCCGAGGACTTTGTGAAGCTTCAAATGTTCCGAGTTCTCTTTAGCGACTTCTTCGGCCTTGGCCTTGAATTTGGCCACGTCGAATTTCCCGTGCAAAACGATCAGGCCGCGATCTTTCTCGGCCCCACCAGGAGACGCGACGACCAGGCGATCCAGATCCTTAAACGGATCGAAACCGAGATCTTTTAACACGTCTTGAATCTGATCGTTGCCTCGCAGCGCTTCCTGGGCCATCTCCAAGACCTGTTTCTTGATGAGGTCGGAAGCGAGTATTTGCTTGAAATTGACGTTCAGAACGCTTTCGGTGTCTTCGGGCAGATACGGATCGAGGTCGGCGGCGCGTCCCATCGGAGCGCACACAACGAGGGCCAGCAAAACGACTGCGGAACGGTGGCGAATCATCGACGTATTTCCTTTCGTGTTCGAATACAGAATCGGGCGTTGCAGAGTATACCTTGCGAGGCGCTCGCGGTTTCACTCTCCGAATCGCCCCTTGCACGCCGAAACGGGGCGAGAACCATCGAACTCAGCGCACATGGGCGATGATACATTTGAGATAGTGCGATTCCAAGCACGACACCGACACCGGATGATCCGGCGACGGGCCGCGACGATGAAGAATCCGCACGACGCGCCTGGCATCGGCGGCCAGCTGCGCCATCAAGTCTTCCAGCATATCCATGCTTATCAATCCAGAGCAACAGCAAGTTACCAGAAAGCCGTGCGGTTCGAGCAAACGCAGAGCCAGCCCCTGCAAGCGCCGATAGCCTCGCAACGCCTCCTCGACGGCGTGCCGCGCTCGCGCGAACTTGGGCGGATCGAGAACCACAATCCCAAAGCGTTCGCCGCGCTCCGCCAAAGCGTTCAACTCGTCGAAAACATCGCCGTGTACGAATGCGACGTTGTCTAAACCGTTGAGTCGCGCGTTGTCGCGCGCCAATTGCAATGCCGACTCCGATTGATCGACGCCCAACACCGAGGTGGCTCCAGCGCGGGCGGCGTGGAGGCCGAAGCCTCCGGTATAGCAGAAGGCATCGAGCATTCGGCGGCCGCGCGCCAGCGGGGCGACCGCTTGGCGATTGTCGCGCTGATCGAGATAAAAGCCGGTCTTCTGCCCTTCGGTCAGGTTGACGAGGAAGCGCAGCCCGGCTTCATCGATGGCAATGGGTCCGTCCGGCGCATGGCCCCAGAGCAATTCATCTTTCGCATCCAGCCCTTCGAGTTGACCGATGCCGCGCTCGGTGCGCTGATAGATACCCTCTGGCTGCAGCAGATCGACCAAGGCTTCCACGATCCACGCGCGCCGCTCCGCCAATCCCAGCGAGGTAAATTGAACGGACAGCCAGCGGTCGTAGCGATCCACGATGCAGCCGGACAGCCCGTCGCCTTCGCTGAACACCATGCGACACGCGCGTCCCGGCCCATCCAGATCGAGCAGCCGTCGGAGGTGGACGGCGTCCTCGATTCGGGCGCGGAAGAAGGCTCGATCGAGCGGTACATCGGCGTCCCACGTGAAGAGCCGAACGCGAATCTTGCTGCGACTGTTGTATAGGCCGCGCGCCACGAAATTGCGGGTGTGCGACAGCACCTCGACCTCGTCGCCGTCGGCAGGCTCCCCCTCGACGGCGGCGATAGCTCCCGCGTAAACCCACGGATGCCGGCCATAAAAGGGTCGAGCGCGCCGAGGATGAAGTAATATGCGCGCGGTCATGCTCCCTGCCTTTCCCAACGCGAGCGCCGACGATAATCCATACCCATATAAACGATCCTAATTATCTAGTGTTCGTCGAAAAAAGCGAATTCGGGCCAATTTCTGGCATTTTTGAGCAAATCGTGCAACGAAGATTGTACGCCAAACGTCTATCTTGGTGAAGAATCCTGGACATTCCACAAGAAAC